>NZ_LR743509.1:1750000-2066388 GCF_902712875.1 Hyphomicrobium sp. ghe19
GGCGAGCGAAAGCGGACTAGGCCAGTGATAAAGCAATGACAACTGGAACCATCTGGAAAGGTGGGCCTCAGCGGGTGACAGCCCCGTACAGGTAATGCAGCGCTTTATCCTCGAGTAGAACGGGACACGTGCAATCCTGTTTGAACATGGGGGGATCACCCTCCAAGCCTAAGTACTCCTTACCGACCGATAGTGCACCAGTACCGTGAGGGAAAGGTGAAAAGCACCCCGACGAGGGGAGTGAAATAGTACCTGAAACCGGATGCCTACAAACAGTCGGAGCCCGCAAGGGTGACGACGTACCTTTTGTATAATGGGTCTGCGACTTAGTCTGACGAGCAAGCTTAAGGCGATAGCTGTAGGCGTAGCGAAAGCGAGTCTGAACAGGGCGTTCAGTTCGTCGGATTAGACCCGAAACCTGTCGATCTTGCCATGGTCAGGTTGAAAGTGGGGTAACACCCACTGGAGGACCGAACCGGTGTCTGTTGAAAAAGCCTCGGATGAACTGTGGCAAGGGGTGAAAGGCCAATCAAGGCAGGAAATAGCTGGTTCTCCGCGAAATCTATTTAGGTAGAGCCTCAGATGAATACTCGAGGGGGTAGAGCACTACATGGGCTAGGGGCCCCTACAGGGTTACCAAACCTAAGTAAACTCCGAATACCTCGAAGTACTATCTGGGAGACACACGGCGGGTGCTAACGTCCGTCGTGAAGAGGGAAACAACCCTGATCGCCGTCTAAGGTCCCTAAATCACTGCTAAGTGTGAAAGGATGTGGGAATCCCATAACAACCAGGATGTTGGCTTAGAAGCAGCCATCATTTAAAGAAAGCGTAACAGCTCACTGGTCTAAACAAGGGTTCCTGCGCCGAAAATGTAACGGGGCTAAAGCAGTGTACCGAAGACGCGGGTGTGCAGCAATGCACGCGGTAGCGGAGCGTTCCGTAAGCCTGTGAAGGGAGACCCGTGAGGGCTCCTGGAGGTATCGGAAGTGCGAATGCAGACATGAGTAACGAAAGAAGTGTGAGAAACACTTCCGCCGAAAGTCCAAGGGTTCCTGCGTAAAGTTAATCTGCGCAGGGTTAGCCGGCCCCTAAGGCGAGGGCGAAAGCCGTAGTCGATGGGAACCACGTTAATATTCGTGGGCCAGTGGGTGTGTGACGGATGCAGCAAGTTGTCGAGGCTTATTGGATTGCCGAGGCAGCGAATGTGTCCCTGGAAATAGCCCCCACGTAGACCGTACCCGAAACCGACACAGGTGGACTGGTAGAGAATACCAAGGCGCTTGAGCGAAGTGTGCTGAAGGAACTCGGCAAATTACCTGCGTAACTTCGGGAGAAGCAGGCTGTCTTTTCGGGCAACCGGAAGGGCAGGACACAAACTAGGGGGTGGCGACTGTTTACCTAAAACACAGGGCTATGCTAAGTCCAACGACGACGTATATGGCCTGACGCCTGCCCGGTGCTGGAAGGTTAAGAGGAGAGGTGCAAGCCTTGAATCGAAGCCCCAGTAAACGGCGGCCGTAACTATAACGGTCCTAAGGTAGCGAAATTCCTTGTCGGGTAAGTTCCGACCTGCACGAATGGCGTAACGACTTCCCCACTGTCTCCAGCACACACTCAGTGAAATTGAATTCCCCGTGAAGATGCGGGGTTCCTGCGGTTAGACGGAAAGACCCCGTGCACCTTTACTGCAACTTTGCACTGGCAATCGTGACTGCTTGTGTAGGATAGGTGGTAGGCTATGAAACCTGGGCGCTAGCTCGGGCGGAGCCGAAATGTGAAATACCACCCTAGTGATTATGGTTGTCTAACCGCGGTCCGTTATCCGGATCCGGGACAGCGCATGGTGGGCAGTTTGACTGGGGCGGTCGCCTCCTAAATCGTAACGGAGGCGTACGAAGGTTGGCTCAGATTGGTCGGAAATCAATCGTCGAGTGCAATGGCATAAGCCAGCCTGACTGCAAGACTGACAAGTCGAGCAGAGTCGAAAGACGGTCATAGTGATCCGGTGGTTCTTTGTGAGAGGGCCATCGCTCAACGGATAAAAGGTACGCCGGGGATAACAGGCTGATGACGCCCAAGAGTCCATATCGACGGCGTCGTTTGGCACCTCGATGTCGGCTCATCACATCCTGGGGCTGGAGCAGGTCCCAAGGGTATGGCTGTTCGCCATTTAAAGTGGTACGTGAGCTGGGTTCAGAACGTCGCGAGACAGTTCGGTCCCTATCTGCCGTAGGTGTAGGAGAATTGAGAGGATCTGTCCTTAGTACGAGAGGACCGGGATGGACGTACCTCTGGTGGACCTGTTGTCGTGCCAACGGCACAGCAGGGTAGCTATGTACGGACGGGATAACCGCTGAAAGCATCTAAGCGGGAAACCCACCTCAAAACGAGTTCTCCCTCGAGAGTCGTGGAAGACCACCACGTTGATAGGCCGGGTGTGGAAGCGCTGCAAGGCGTGTAGCTTACCGGTACTAATAACTCGATTGGCTTGATTGCTCTCATTTAGCAATGCTCATCGTTTTGCCTCACACCGCTTGTCGCGCAAAAACGCGACGCGGTCCGGCAGGGCGGCACTTGTGCCAGCGTCCGCTTGGACGCTTGCGCCTAGAGGCGCATAAAGGCTCAGCCGCTCCGATGGGCGTAGGCATTAGCATCCAGAATTAGACCAGACATAGAAGTCATATGACGTCTCCGCTGACCTGGTGATTATGGCGGGGTGGCTGCACCCGATCCCATTCCGAACTCGGCCGTGAAACGCCCCTGCGCCGATGGTACTTCGTCTTAAGACGCGGGAGAGTAGGTCGTTGCCAGGTCTGCCGAGACGTCATGTGAACTTTCTAAAATCAAACGAAGTCAATCACCTCTATCGATCGTATTCAAACGCGCCCCTGTGCCTCGTGCCAGGGGCGCGTTTTTGTTTTTGAACTCGTCGCGAACGAATCCCGCGGAAGCAGAACAGCGATCCCGTCTCATGGGGCGGCTGCAACTTACTCGCGTTGAGCTGACCTCCTCCAATCTTTAAGTTCCAGTCCTGGAAGGGTCCGGCTGTGCGCACGGAATGCGTGATCGTATGCAGCGCCGCTTCATGCTGAGGCGGGGCGAGGGAAGCGGGAAAGGTTTTTTTTATTCTGCGCAGCACGATGGTTGCGCGAGTCATGGAAATTGTTTCATCGCATTCTCCAGCGAACGACCTCATGAGACGAATGACGTCACGCTGTTCTGTTACGGTTTTGCATTGGTGTGCTGGAGCGAAATTTCGCGTTGCGACAATGCCAAATCAGGACGCTCTTGCCAGTTCGGTCACCCCGAGCAGCCGATCGTTACGCGGATGAAGATTGACCGCGATTTCGGACGTGCGCATCGTAATTCGGGGATTGGAGCTCCAGCGCAAGACGATCGATTATACACTGCACTCAGATCGAATGGTTCGCAGCTAAGCGTTCGGTTCGCGTTCACTGCCAGTTGAGTTCTCGCAGCGCCAAGTCTTGGTGTTCAATTCCTGAAATTGTTCACGGCAGTGCGGAACCGGAGGAGAACTGAGATTCGTAGCCGTCGGAACGATCGGAAAGGGGGAGCGCGCCCCCAGAGCAGATTCGGGAGAGTAGGTCGCTCAGAATGAATGACGCCAGATAATTCTCTTCGACACTGACCAAACGCGCTCGTTCCACTCCTGCGAGGTGCGCGTCACGGGCTTTTTGGTTTCTTCGGAGAGCGGGCGGGGCGGGCGCTAGAGCGAGTCGACGTATTCAGAGCCGCGGCGGCGCGAATGAGCACCTTCAATGCCTTTTCATCAATCTTGTCGCCTTCGTGGATATCGATCGCGCGCCGTGTGCCGCCTTCGAGGCTGGCGTTGAAGAGGCCTGAAGGGTCGTCCAACGCGGCGCCCTTGGCGAAGGTCAACTTCACGACGCTTTTGTACGTCTCGCCAGTGCAGATGATGCCGGCGTGCGACCAGACCGGTACCCCTCTCCATTTCCACTCCTCGATGACTTCGGGGTCGGCCTGTTTGATCAGAGATCGCACCTGAGCCAACGTCTCACCCCGCCAATCACTCAGCGTCTCGATTCTCTCGTCGATCAGCTGAGAGGGGGAGGCTTCCTGTTCTGCTGTCTTCGGGCTGCTTTCTTTCATTGTGGTTATCGCTTTCTTCATCGCCGTTGCTCGTGCTTTTCTTTTTTGCGACACGCATTTTTGACGACTACGTCTCTGCTTTGCGAGAGCGGATGGTTCCCAACGTCTTGCGCGATGGCAACAAACGGGACTCGACGTACGGCGCTCTGCTTCCCTGCTTAGAGAATTGCGCGCCTTCCGAACACCGGCCGCAGTAATCGCGCGAGCGCATAGCACTCCTAGACATTACACAAACTATTATGCGTGTTTGTATTGAACCAACTCTGCACGCATCAACAATCTTCGGACGCTCCGAACCGGGCAGCCCTCTCGATTGACCCGAGGGATGGCATGTTAGATATTCCGCGGCGATGCATTTGGCCTGATGACACGACGCAGGTCTGATGGGAGTGACCGCCATTCCACTATTTTTGATTTTCGGCGGACCCACAGGTAACGCAACAAAAATGGACGATAACGCGTGGTTGTCCTCCGTGAGCGCGACCGACATTTAAGATCAGCTCTGCGATCATAAGCGACTGCTAACGGCACCTCGCCCGAGGCAAGACTCCAGAACTTCGATATCGATGTATGACGACGACGCATCGGCCAACATGCAGCCGGCTTACTCGTAGCTTCTAACAATCGCGATAGGAACAGGGAGTTCAACATGTCGAGATTTATCGCGTACGGCTTTGCGGCACTCCTAACCGCCGCTCCATCACTCGCCATCGCGCAAACAGCCCAGCCAATGCAGGGCCAGCCAATGCAAGGAATGCAGGGCATGCCAATGCAGGGGATGCAGCCGATGCAAGGCATGCAAGGCATGCAACGAATGCAAGGAATGCAAGGAATGCAGGGAGGGCGAATGGGTGCGAAGGATGATGTGACCGATAATCGGATCGACATTGTGAAGGCCGCACTGCAGCTGAGGCCCGATCAGATGCAGTACTGGCCCGCAGTCGAGGAGGCTATCCGTGCACGGGCGGATGGACGCCGCCAAAGAATTGAGAACATGATGTCTCACATGGAAGAAGGTCAATTTGACCGGAATTTCGTGCAGGTACTGCAAAATCGAGCTGAGAATCTTTCAGAGCGCGGTGCTGAACTCAAAAAGCTCGCTGACGCATGGCAGCCACTTTATGCGACCCTGGACGACGCCCAGAAGCGGCGGATGCGCGTGCTCGGCGTCCTCATCCTTCATAGGATGAGGGAAGGCATGGAAGCCCGGCGCGAGCAAATGGAAGACGAAGGTGGCGGAGCCATGATGGGCGCCAGTACAGGCGAGACCGGCATGGGCCGCGAATAGACTCGCCGTTCAGACAGAAGGCCGGAGGTAGACAGACTTCCGGCTTTCTCGGCTCCGACCGTTCGAAGGCGATATCGCGGGTCGGTGGTCCACACTTAGATACTCGAAAGCATCGGTTTGCCGAACGTCGAAGGGCCGGACCTCGGGAGTCCGGCCCAGCGTCGCATCACTTGGTCGTATAGCCGCCGTTGACGAGAATGGTCTGGCCGGTCATCCACCAGCCGTCTGAGACGAGGAAGCGGATATAGGGCACGATATCCTCGATGTCGGTGAGGCCGGTTTTCGAGAACTTCGACAGCGCCGCCGCCGTCTTATGATAGGCCTGCGCGTCTGCACTTTCCTGGCCGTAGAAGAATGGCGTATCCATCGGACCTGGGCCGATCGCCGTCACGGAGATACCGCGGTCACCGAACTCCTTGGCGGCTGCGCGCGTGAAATGCTCCACCGGCGCCTTCATGCCCGCGTAGGTCGAATAGAACGGAGTGAAGGCGCCCAGCAGCGAGGTGACGAGCGTACAGAGCTTGCCGTTGTCGTTGAGATGTTTGCCGGCTTCCTTGATGAAGAAGAAGGCGGCCTTGGAATTGACGGCGCTCATCTCGTCATACTCCGCCTCGGAAATGTCGAGGATTGGTTTCTTCAGCACCTTGCCGACTGTATTGATCGCGATGTCCGGCTTGCCGAAGGTTGCTACCGCGTCGGCAAAGAACTTTTCGACCGCTGTGGCTGTGCTGAGATCGGCCTGGAAGGCGGCCGCCCGAGCGCCGGCGGCTTTGACGGCGGCGACGGTGGCATCGGCATCCGCCCTGGTGGCGGTGCTGTTATAGTGGATTGCGATTGCCTTGGCGCCTTGCGCGGCGAAATCGCGGGCGATCAGGCCGCCGAGGTTTTTGGCGGCACCGGTGATGATGACGGTTTTGCCCTTGATGGAATGGTCGGTCATTAATTGAGTCCCTCGGGTCTGGCGACGATACCACGCCGCAATGGTAGGAGGCGCAATCTACCGTCTGGAATTTCCCGATAAAGAAAGGCAGTCTGGCATCATATGTCAGAAATGACGAACAATGTCGGGGCAGCACTTGGACCGGATCGACCTCTTTCGCATCTTCACCCGTGTCGTCGAGGCGGCGAGTTTCACGCGTGCCGCCAATAGCCTCGGACTGCCCCGTTCCTCCGTGTCGGCTGCAGTGGCGGAACTGGAAGGACGGGTGGGCACGCGGCTCCTCCATCGCACCACGCGCAAGGTATCGCCGACGCAGGACGGAGCCGCCTTCTACGAGCGCTGCCTGCGCGTCATCGCTGATGCCGAGGAAACAGAGGGACTGTTCCGCGAACGCGGCAAACCCTCGGGCAAACTCCGGATCGACGTGCCAGGCCGGATCGGTCGCCTCATCATTGTGCCTGCGCTGCCGGCGTTTCTCGACGAATATCCGGAGATTGATATCGACCTCGGCGTGACCGACCGCGCGGTAGATCTAATCGAAGAAAGAGTGGACTGCGTGCTACGCGTCGGACCTTTGAGCGATTCCGCCTTGATTGCCCGGAGCATCGGCAGTCTGCCGCTCATCAATGTCGTATCCCCCGCATATGTCACCCGCCACGGCACGCCGCTAACGCCCGACGATCTGCGCGTTCACTGCGCTGTGAACTACGCCTCTCCCTCGACGGGCCGGATCGAGCCGTGGGAGTGGATGGACGGCAAGACCTGTCGAAGCCTGCCGATGCGCGGGCGCGTGACGGTCAACAGCGCGGAAGCCTATATCGCCTGCTGCCTGGCGGGCCTCGGTCTGATCCAGATCCCGGCATATGACGTGCGTCACCACATTGATGCGGGCGAACTGGTTGAGGTCATGCCGGACCACCGAGCTGAGCCGCTGCCGATGACGCTTCTCTATCCACACCGTCAGCACCTTTCCCGCCGCGTGCAGGTTTTCGCGGACTGGGTTGAGCGACTGCTGAACGATGCGCTCGTGCGGTCATCGGCGGGGTTTGCGTAGTCATCTCGCAGAATAGCTGGCGGGCCGAAGCCGACGAAACCGAGAACTATATCTACTCTTTTCCCCTCTATGGCCCTCCAAAATAGAGATCCAAGCGAATGGCTCGAATTGGGGTGGGAAGGAGACCGACAGCTTAGGGTCGCGAGATCAGCGAAGCTGTCGCAGCTAGTCGTCAAAGGGGCAGCAGCATGTCCCATCGATCCAAACCGGGCCCGTATCCGTCTTGCGTGATCGCCACAACTTGAAAGCCGAAACGAGCGTAGAAGCCCTGCGTATGCTGGCTGGTATCAAGCCTGACCTGGGTCACTCCCGGCGTGGCAGCAGCAGCGCCCAGCCGCGCCTGGGTGAGCGCTCTGCCGAGGCCTGTTCCCTGAAGCCCACGATCGACCATGCCCCAGCACAGGCTCGCAGTCTTGCCGTCCTTCTCAACCGCGAAGCCTCCGCACGCAACGACGCGGTCATTTCGCTCCAGTACCTGATACGACCAGTTCAAGGCATCCTGCTCAAGGAAGCGAGCGAAGTCCTGTCGTTCCGTGGCGGCAAAAAAGACGGGCACATTTCCGTCGAACAAAGCGAGACATCTGGCTTGATCCGAACGGGTGTAAGGGCGCGCGCTGTCCCCTCGGTTATGTGCGGTGGAGAGCATGGTACCTCGAATGGCGGTTTTCAGCGCCGCTTGGTGGATGAGGTGATCAGCGGCGGCAATATCGCGCCATAGACGGCAATCGGCGGCGTTTGGCGGAGGGGGTGGGATTCGAACCCACGGTGGACTTGCGCCCACGCCGGTTTTCAAGACCGGTGCCTTAAACCACTCGGCCACCCCTCCGGAACTTGGCCGCCAAGACATCTCCATACAACGTGGAGCGTCAACGGGCTCGGTCCGGAGGCTTCTCCTAGCCGGTTCGGCTTTCGGTCTCAAGGTCCATAGAGCTTAACCTGATCCTAAGTCGCATTTGCCATCATTCCAGCAAGCTTCGGCCCACCTTTGCGCGCTTGATGGTTCGCGAGGGTGCGCTTGGGCGGGCGTAGCGTATCAAGTGAGTTTGCGTAATGGAGAGGCGTTTATTCGGCGCGCTGGGGGCGTGCCGGCTGATGCTCGCTGCGAGTGCAGCGGTGCTTACAACGGCCTGTTCATCGAATAATCCGTCGCCGGGGTCGCTGACCGGCGTCTCGCGTTCCGTTTTCTCGGAAGACGAATACGGCGTCAAAAGCAGCCCGCGCGTGGTCTCCTCCGACAACGTCCCGAAAGGTGGCGGACATTTCAAGCTCGGTTCGCCATACAAGGTCGCCGGGCGATGGTACGTCCCCCGCGAAGATCCCAATTATCAAGCATCCGGTGTCGCGTCGTGGTACGGCGCAGATTTTCACGGCCGGAGAACCGCTAACGGCGAAGTCTTCGACGCGAAGGCTTTGACTGCCGCCCATCCGACATTGCCGCTTCCGAGCTACGCCTATGTCACCAATCTGGAGAACGGCAAGACGGTGCTTGTGCGGGTGAACGACCGCGGGCCTTACGTGAACGACCGGCTTATCGACATGTCGTACGCCGCCGCAAAACATCTGGGATATACAAACAACGGCCGGGCCCGGGTTCGTGTCCGTTTTGCCGGATTGGCGCCGCTCAATGGCGACGACAGCCGTGAACGGCAGTTTCTAGCTTCTCAAGAGTCAGGGCAGAGACCGGATCAATGGGCGCCGGCGACGCCCAAGCGTGCATATGCTTCGGCCCAGCCCGAATACCGGTCCGCAAACCAGGCGGGCTATCAAGGATTGCCGTCCGACGCATCGGATCGCTGGTCGGCGACCAGCTACCGCGCCGCGCTTGCGGGCAAGCCGGATCGGACACCGCCTGCGACGTCCCAATTCCAGCCGTTCGTACAGCGGGCAAGTCTGTCTACGCCTTCGCGGGTCGACGGCCGCATGTCTCTTTCGTCTCCGCAGCCCTTTGACAAACCTTTCAAGCCTGAGGCGGCTCCGCAGCCTTTCGGTAACGGCCGCACGTACGTCCAGGTTGGTATTTTTCGCGACCGGTCCAACGCCGAGAGATTGCGCCGCGAGCTTGGGTCCCTCGGACCGGTCGAAGTGGCGCCGCTACAAGTCGGCGCCGGGGCGGAAGCCTACCGTGTGCGGGTCGGGCCATTCTCGGAGGCCGATGCGTCGCGCACTCAAAGCCGAATCGCGACATATGGCGTCGTCAACACCGCGATCGTCAACGATTGAGACCTAACGGCCGTTAACCTTGCGTTGACCATGTTACAATGTGACCGGATACTCCTATCTGTATGAGGGAGTGCCCCGCTCTCGAGGCGGCGCTGGGCAAAGCGTGGTTCGATCTATGTCGAAGAAGACTTGCAGCATGTGGTTCGCGGCCGTTGTGATCGCGGTATCACTTTGGGTGCCGTTCGGCGGAGCTATTGCGGCAGAGTCTGCTTTTGCGACGAAAGCGCCGCGCGCCATCCTCATGGATGCGGCAACCGGCGCGACCTTGTTCCAACAGAATGCCGACGAACTCGCTCCGCCTGCGAGCATGAGCAAGCTCATGACGCTTGCCGTGCTGTTCAGGGCGATCAAGGAAGGCCGCATCAACAAGACCGACGAATTCGTCATGAGCGTCAACGCGTGGCGGAATGGCGGGGCGCCGTCCGGCACGTCGGCGATGATGGTGCCGGTCAACACCAAGGCGACGGTGGACGAACTCATTCAAGGCGTCGCCGTGCAGTCGGGCAATGACGCCGCCATGTGTATTGCGGAGAGCATGGCCGGAACGGAGTCCGCCTTCGCTCGCATGATGACAGATGAGGCGCGTCGCATCGGTCTCGTCAAATCGACGTTCGCGAATGCAACGGGTCTCGAAGCTCCGAACCACCTGATGACGGCGCGCGAACTCGCCATGCTGGCGCGTTACCTCGTCAACGAATATCCGGAATTCTATCCCGTCTTCGGCCAAAAAGAATTTCTCTACCGCAAGCACAAGTTCATCAATCGCAACCCGCTGCTGTTTCTGAACATCGGCGCCGACGGATTGAAGACGGGGCACACCGCCGCCGCTCGCTACGGCCTCGTTGGATCTGCGGTGCAGGACGGCAAGCGCCTGATCGTCGTCGTCAGCGGGCTCGAAAAAGCGGACCAGCGCAAGGACGAAGCGGCGAAACTTCTTGACTGGGGTTTCCGGTCGTTCAGCGAAGTCAAAGTCTTCGACGATGGAGAGATCGTCGGGAAGGCGCGCGTATGGGGCGGCAAGGAATGGTACGTGCCGCTTGCCCCCAAGGGCGACGTGATGTTCACGTTGCCGAAATATCCGGCCAACCAAAAACTCTCGGCGGAAATTGTCTATAAGGCGCCGCTAAAACCTCCGGTAAAAAAAGGCGATCAAGTTGCGGTACTTAAAATTACAAGTACCAGCAGCGCTTCGGTCGAAGTGCCGCTTTATGCCTCGGAAGACGTGCTCAACGGCGGGATCGTGCGGCAAGGCGTCGATTCACTTGTTCTGATGGCCTTGCGCCGCTTGGCGCTCTAGATTACGCCCGCCGGCAATAGAGGCGAGCCAATGAAACGCGGAAAATTCATCACATTCGAAGGCGGGGAAGGGGCTGGAAAGTCGACCCAGGCCAAGCGTCTCGCAGAACGCCTGGAGCGTGCGGGCATCAGCGTCATCGTCACGCGCGAGCCGGGAGGTACTCCGGTCGGCGAAGACGTGCGCGAACTCATCATGCGCGATCATCCGACAGATCCCGTGACGGAGCTGTTGCTCTTCGCTGCGGCGAGGGCCGAGCATGTAACATCCGTCATCCGGCCTGCATTGGACGACGGCACATGGGTCATCTCGGACCGCTTCATGGATTCGACGCGTGTCTATCAAGGCAAGCTCTACGGTCTGGAGCCCGAGTTCATCGCTCAGCTCGAAAAATTCACGGTCGCGCCCGATTATCCTGATCTGACCTTGATCCTCGATTTGCCGGCGAGCACCGGTATCGAGCGCGCCCAGCTTCGCGGCACGCTTTCGCGCTATGACGCGGAACGCATCGAAACGCACGAGACGCTGCGCGAGGGCTTCCTGGAGATTGCCGACGCCGAACCATTGCGCTGCATACTGATCGATGCGAGCCTGACGGTATCGAGTGTCGAGACGGCGGTTTGGCAGGCCGTGTCGTCTCACCTGCTTGCCGAGGCCGATTGATGGCGCGGGCCCCGCTTGTCGCGGATGCTGAAGTGCTTCCCGAGGCCGATCGGCTCGAAGATTATCCGCATCCGAGAGAGACCCGGGCGCTCTACGGCCAGGAAGGCCCGCAATCGGTTTTCGCCGAAGCACTCGCGGGTGAGCGCATGCATCATGCGTGGCTGCTTTCGGGACCGGCGGGTACCGGTAAGGCGACCCTCGCCTATCAGGTCGCGCGTGCTGCGCTGGCGCAACCGGAGGAGCGCGATCTTTTCGGCCAAGGGCTCGCGATCGAGCCCGACTCGCGAACGGATCGGCAAGTGCGGGCACTCTCCCATCCGTCACTGTTGGTCATCAGGCGCCCCTACGATCAAAAGACAAAGCGCTTCCCGCAGTCCATTCCGGTCGACGAGGTCCGCAAGCTCAAAAACTTTCTGTCGCTCAGCGCGATCGGGCAGGGACGGCGCGTGGTCATCGTCGATACGGCGGATGAACTCAACCAGAACGCGGCGAATGCGCTCTTGAAATCGCTGGAAGAGCCGCCGGAGCGCACGATCTTCCTGATGATGACATCATCGCCGGGGCGCTTGCTCCCAACCATCCGGTCGCGGTGCCGGACGATCGCGATGGGGCCGCTTGCCGAGAGCGATGTGAAGCGGGCGGCGGCGCAGGCTCTCACAACAGCCGGGAAAGCCGTTCCGGAAGCGCACGAATGGGAAACCCTCGCGCCTCTTGCCGAGGGCAGCGTTGGACGGGCCTTGGTGCTGCTCGGCGGCGGAGGGCTTGCCCTTCAGTCCCGGATCGATCAGGTGCTGGCTGGCCTTCCGCGGCTCGACCTCAAAACGGTGCATGCACTTTCTGACGAGCTGCAGCCCTCGGCGCAGGACCGTAAATTCCAGCTGTTCATGGATCTTCTGCAAACGTCGCTGGCGCGGCTCATTTCCGCCGCGGCGACGGGAAAAGGGGCTGAGCGGGATGTTAGCCTCGCAAAGCGTCTTATCGGCGATGGCCGCCTTGCCACTTTTGCCGAGCTATGGGAAACACTGGCCCGCGACAAGGCTGATGTCGTTTCCCTCAACCTTGATCGCAAATCGCTCATCCTCGGAACTTTCGCGCGCCTCGAAGCCGCGAGCCGCGGTTGAGGCGAGCGCGGCCGTATCCTGCGACCGGCGATAACGAAAGATACCGAGAGTGGCGGAAAAATATTACATCACGACGCCGATTTTTTACCCCAACGGAAAGCCGCATATCGGTCACGCCTACACGGTGATCGCGAGCGATGCGCTGGCGCGGTTTGCCCGCCTCGATGGGAAGGACGTCTTCTTTCTCTCGGGGACCGACGAGCACGGCCTCAAGATGCAGCAGACTGCCGAGAAAGAGGGTGTGCCGACAATCGAGCTGGCGGACCGGAATTCGGCAATCTTCCGCTCGATGATCGAAACGCTCGGCGGCTCGAACGATGAATTCATCCGCACGACGGAGCCGCGCCATTATGCGGCCTGCCAAGCCATTTGGGAGCGGATGGCGGCAAACGGCGACATCTATCTCGCGCGCTACGGCGGCTGGTATTCGGTGCGCCAGGAAGCGTATTTCGACGAGAAGGAAACGACAGTCGGCGAGGACGGCGTGCGCCGCGAGCCGCTCGGTTCGCCGGTCGAATGGAACGAGGAAGAGAGCTATTTCTTCCGCTTGTCGGCGTATCAAGACAAGCTTCTCGCGCTCTATGAAAACAATCCCGAGTTCGTCGGCCCCGTCGAGCGGCGAAACGAAGTCGCGAGCTTCGTCAAATCCGGTCTCAAGGATCTTTCTATTTCGCGTTCGACGCTGAAGTGGGGCGTTCCTGTTCCGGGCGACGACAAGCACGTGATGTACGTGTGGGTCGATGCGCTGACGAACTACATTACCGCGGCCGGTTATCCCGATACGGAAGGCGCCAAGTGGAAGTATTGGCCTGCCGACGTTCATGTCATCGGCAAGGACATCGTGCGTTTTCACGGTGTCTACTGGCCAGCCTTCCTGATGTCGGCGGGCATCGAACTTCCGAAGCGGGTTTTCGCCCACGGGTTCTTGTTCAGCCGCGGCGAGAAGATGTCGAAGTCGGTCGGCAACGTCGTCGATCCGTTCGATCTCGTGAAAGCCTACGGACGGGATGCCGTGCGCTATTTCTTCCTGCGTGAAGTGGCGTTCGGACAGGACGGAAACTATTCGTCGGAAGTGATCGTCAATCGCATCAATGCCGATCTCGCCAACAACCTCGGCAATCTCGCGCAGCGCTCGCTGTCGATGATCTTCAAGAACTGCGACGGCGCTATTCCGGCTCCGGGGCAGCTCAGCGAGGCGGATCAAGCGATCCTGTCGGCGACGGATAGCCTTTACGTGATCGCGCGTGCGGAAATGGAGCGGCAGGCGGTCACAAAGTATCTCGATGCCGTGTGGGCCGTGATAGCCGATGCCAACCGCTATTTCGCGGCGGAAGAGCCGTGGGCGAAAAAGAAGACGGACCCGGCGCGCATGGCGACGATCCTGTACGTGACCGCGGAGGCTGTCCGGCAGTTCGCTATTCTCGTTCAGCCGGTGATGCCGGAAAGCGCTGCAAAGCTGCTCGATTTGCTCGGCATTTCGCAGGACGAACGAACGTTCGCGTACCTTGGCGAAAAGGGCCGTTTGAAACCGGGCGCGCGGATACCCGAACCGCAGGGCGTTTTTCCGCGCTACGTGGAACCCGAGTGAGCGGACAACGCGCCGCACCGCCGACACGAGCCTCTGGAGAGTAAAAGACCTGATGCTTGTCGATCATCATTGTCATCTCGACTTTCCGGAGTTCGCGCCGGAGCTCGATCAGGTCGTGGCGCGTGCTCGCGAAGCCGGCGTCGGCACGCTCGTGACGATCTCGACGCGCATTCGCAAGTTCGATGATGTGAAGGCCATCGCCGAACGGTTCGACGATGTCTTTTGCTCGGTCGGCACGCATCCGCACAACGCGCATGAGGAACTCGACATCCCTGTCGAGCGGATCGTCGAACTCTCAAAGCATCCGAAAGTCGTCGCGATCGGCGAAGCCGGACTTGATTATCACTACAAGCATTCGACTCCCGAGGCGCAGGCGGAGGGTTTTCGCCGCCACATCGCGGCCGCGCGCGAAACAGGGCTTCCGCTTGAAATTCACACGCGCGAAGCTGACGCCGACACGATCGCCATTCTCGAGGCCGAACATGCGAATGGCGCATTTCCGGCCGTGCTCCATTGCTTCACGGGGGGACGAGAACTCGCGATGCGTGCACTCGACCTCGGACTCTACGTGTCGTTCAGCGGCGTGATCACCTTCAAGAATTCAGAGGCGTTACGCGAGATCGCACGCGATGTGCCGCTGGACCGCGTTCTCGTCGAAACGGATGCGCCGTTCCTGGCGCCCATGCCATTCCGCGGCAAGCGCAACGAGCCTGCATTCGTCGTTCGCACGGCTGCGGCTCTTGCGTCCATCAAGGGCGTCACCGGCGACGATATCGCACGCGCGACGACTGAGAATTTCTTCAGGCTCTACAGCAAAGCGAAGCGGCCGGTTTCGCCAGCCGCAGCCGGCGGGTCCGCCGCGGCATGAGTTACCGGTGCACGATATTGGGATGCGGGTCGTCGGGCGGTGTGCCGCGCATCGGAATGAACTGGGGCTCATGCGATCCCGACAATCCGAAAAACCGGCGGCTGAGATGTTCCGCGCTCATCGAGCGCACGGGGTCCGGCGGCCGAACATCTGTGCTGATCGATACGTCGCCCGATTTCCGAGAACAGATTTTGTCGACCCGGCTGACGGCCCTCGACGGCGTTTTGTACACGCACGATCATGCCGACCATACGCATGGCATCGACGACCTCCGCATGGTTGCGTTCGCGATGAAGAAGCGCGTGGACGTCTACTTCAACAGGGAAACCGGGGAGAGCCTGAAGACACGCTTCAAATACTGCTTCGAAACGCCGGCGGGCTCACCCTATATGCCCATGCTCAACGGCCATGAGATCGACGGCCTCAAGCCGATTGCAATCGCGGGGGGCGGCGGCACGATTTCGGCACAACCGGTGATCCAGTGCCACGGATCGATCCAGTCGCTCGGTTACCGCGTCTCGAACCTCGCGTATTCGCCCGACATCAACGACATTCCGCCTCAGTCGATACCGCTGCTCGAGGGGCTCGACGTTTGGATCGTCGATGCCTTGCGTCATACGCCGCATGAGAGTCACTTCAGCGTCAAGCAGGCTCTCGCGTGGGTTGAGCGCTTGAAACCGAAGCGCACGATCCTGACGCACATGACGAGCGAGCTCGACTATGAAACCCTGGTGCGGCAACTGCCCGAGGGCGTCGAGCCGGCATATGACGGCATGATGATTTCGTTCACGTGACGTTGTGATCGCGGACGTCCGATTGGTCCGTGTGCGTCCTCATTTCCAGAGGCCGAAATCTTCCCATTTGTTCTCGGGTATTTCGCCGCCGAGTTTGTAATCGAACGAGGTCGCTTTCATCTGGTCGGCGCTCACCGCGCAGGTGAAATCCAAAAAGTACCAGTGATTTTTCGCACGCACCGCGCCGCCTTTGGCGATGACGACGTTATTTTTGAAAATTGCGGGCTTCTGGAGCGTGGTCGTGACGCGATCGACGCCCTTCAGGTGGCTTCCTTTGCGGACCGCATCCAGTCCACGCAAATTGCAGACTTGATGGGCGCGTTCTTCGGGTTCCAGTTCTTTGAGCACACGATCCATCGATGCATCGGCCAAAGCCGTTTGCGTGCTGCCCACCAGAATGAGCGGCAAGACAAGACTTCTCGTTAAGCGCATTCTGTTGTGTTCCCCAAGTCTCATTGGCCGGCTTCCGCTGGACCAGAACGGCCCCCCGGCCGCGATCGTCAAAGCGCGCGAGGTTGTGTCCGTATTGAGGCGAGGTCGGGGCCGGCAGTTCTCCGCTGCTATGCGGGAATGGCCGTGCACGCTGTTTCGGAGGCTGGTCTCATGCGAGCGCGGGTTGGCTTTGTGACGTGAAACTGTCGCCGAGGGTTACAATCAGGCGTCGGACGCCGATGGGAGGGAGGCTTCCTTCGCGGCCTGCTGTTCGCGCCACTCACGGAAATTCACCGTTTCGCCGTTTCGTTCGCAGGTGGGCGACGCAAGTTCGACGAAGAGGGGCGCGAGGGCTTCGGGCGGCGTCAGCGTTGCCGGATCTTCGCCCGGGAACGCCTTGGCGCGCATGTGCGTGCGCGTTGCACCGGGGTTGATGAGGTTCGCCTTGACGGGGGTATTCACAAGCTCCGCGGCCCAGGTTTTGACGAGGGCTTCGAGGCCTGCCTTGGACGCCGCGTAGGCGCCCCAGTAGGCGTATTTGCCGCTCGCCGCGCCCGATGTCACAAATATGGCTCTGCCGGCGTCGGAGCGCTTCAGAAGCGGGTCGAGCGTGCGTATCAGCCGCCAGTTGGCAATGAGGTTGATGTCGATCGTCGAGACGAAGCCGTCGTCGGTCGTATGACCAAGCGGGGAGAGGGGGCCAAGAATTCCGGCGTTGGCCACAAGGATGTCGAGACGCTGCCAGCGCTGAAAGATCGTCGGGCCGACCTGGTCGACACGGTCGCCCTTTTTCAGATCGAGCTGGAGGAGGGTCGCGGCGCCGCCGATCGCTTGAATTTCATCATCGAGGGATTCGAGCGCTCCGACGGAGCGGGCGGCGATGATGACGTGCGCGCCGGCTTTCGCGAGGCCCAGCGCGACAGCACGACCAATTCCGCGCGAGGCGCCCGTCACAAGAGCTATGCGACCCGAAAGAGGGCTGTCGGTCATGTGTCACTTACGAATCTAAGAGGCGGCCGGTTAAGGGCCTGGGTCAGCCCACTTCGGCCAAGAGGGAAAGCTGACGGGGCACCGCCTCGCCGCCGTAATCGGTCAGGTTCGTCGGGTAATCGCCGGTGAAACAGTGGTCGGTGAACTGCGGTGCGCGGTCGTCGCGGCGATCGAGGCCGATAGCGCGGTAGATGCCGTCAACCGAGAGGAACGCCAAGCTGTCGGCGCCCATGTATTCCCGCATTTCCTCGAGCGTCATGTTGGCCGCGAGCAGATCCTTTTTGCTCGGCGTGTCGATGCCGTAGAAATCGGGGTGCGTGATCGGGGGCGAGGAAATACGCATATGGACTTCGGCGGCGCCCGCATCGCGGATCAGCTGCACGATCTTTTTCGATGTCGTGCCGCGGACGACGCTGTCATCGATCAGGACCACGCGGTTGTTGCGGATCACTCCGGAATTCGCCGAATGCTTCAGCTTGACGCCGAGCTGGCGGATGCGCTGCTCCGGTTCGATGAAGGTGCGGCCGACATAGTGGTTACGGATGATGCCGAGTTCGAAGGGAATGCCGCTCTGCTGGCTGAAGCCGATAGCGGCGGGCACGCCTGAGTCTGGAATGGGGACGATGACATCGGCGCCGACCGGCGCTTCCCGGGCCAATTCGACGCCCATCCGTTTCCGGATGTCATAAACGGTCTGGCCGCCGACGATAGAATCCGGCCGCGCGAAGTAGATATATTCGAAGATGCACGGCCGCGCCGGGCGGATCGGGAAGGGCCGGTGGCTCTCGAGACCTTCGTCAGTGATGACGACGACTTCGCCGTTATCGACCTCGCGCAAAAATTCGGCGCCGACCATGTCGAGTGCGCACGTCTCGGAAGCGAGAACGTAGGATGTGCCGAGGCGGCCGATGACCAGGGGCCGGATGCCGATCGGATCGCGTACGCCGATCATCATATCGTTGGTCAGGCAGACGAGAGCGTATGAGCCTTCGATCTGGCGGATTGCATCGACCAGGCGTTCGACGATGCGGCGCTTCTTCGATCGGGAGAGGAGATGAAGGATGACTTCGGTGTCGGAGGTCGACTGGCAGATGGCGCCTGAGGAGATCAGCTCGCGCCGTAGCGTCAGAGCGTTCGTGAGGTTGCCGTTGTGGGCGACGGCAAAACCGCCGGTATCAATATCTGCGAAGAGTGGTTGAACGTTTCGGATGAGGGCTTCGCCCGTCGTGGAGTATCGATCGTGCCCTATGGCCATTCGGCCTTTGAGGCGGGCAAGAACGTCTGGCTTGGAGAAGTTATCACCGACGAGGCCCATGCGGCGCTCGGAGTGAAAGTTGCGGCCGTCGTAGGAGCAGATGCCTGCTGCTTCCTGGCCGCGGTGCTGGAGTGCGTGGAGGCCCAGCGCCGTTATGGCTGCGGCATCGGGATGATCGAATATTCCGAATACGCCGCATTCTTCCCGGAGGCGATCATCGCCATAGCGGGTAAAGGTCAGACCGTCGATTGTGGTCACGCCGCCTTGTTGTGCCATAGGCACCCTCCCGCGATTGAGCTGGCCTGCTTCGCCCGATACGCCGGTTAACCTTCGAACCATCCGCTATGTTCGACGCCCGGTCGTCACGCGACGGTCATATAGTACCGCTTGCCGCCAATGACCAGCGCGACTGAACGACCCTTTTGTTCATTAAAGCCTTGTTGTCCAGGCTGTTCGTTCGGCGAAGGCGGTGGCGGCGTCGTCGAAGGCTGTGGAATAACCTGGAGGAGCACGTTCCGGATCGCTTCGCCCGTCGATTTCACGTAGTCGCGAAAATAGGCGTCGCGAACCAGGGGATGCTGCTTTTCCTTGTCCGGCGAGATAAATGCCTCATACGCCATATAAGGGATAACGAAGAGCAGGAACCCGCGGAGCACGCCGAAGACGAAGCCGAGAACGCGGTCGATCATGCCGACCTGCGAGTCGAGAATCGCGTCTGATATGCGCGCCGTGATCAGGTGCACGATGATCAATACGATCAATGCAACCACGACCGCCACGGCCACTGTCGCAATTTGAGGCGGAAGGCTCGTTTGTGCCGCGATATCCGCGGTCATTTCCTTCTTGGTCGCGAAGATCCAGTAGCCGACGCCGGCTGCGGCGATCCACGACACGATTGAAAGAAGTTCGCGGGCGAACCCCCGGTACATCGCTAAAAGACCGGAAATGAACGCAACGGCGATCAACGCCAAGTCCAAGTAGGTGAACGGACCGATCATGGCCGGAATCCCTCTCTGATCGACAGCTCCCCGAGCGTCAGACTCGCTCGCAAATTCAGTCGCATGGCGTCATTGCCTCTGCAAGCGACTTGAGATGCGAGATGCGAGAAAGCGACAACTTCATCCCCTGAACATCGATCTCGCCACTCTCGGGCAGAAATGCGCGTCCAAATCCGAGTTTTGAGGCTTCTTTCAGCCGCGAGGTCATCATGGTGGCGGCGCGGACGGCGCCGGATAAGGAAACTTCGCCGAAATACACGGCGTCGCGGGGAAGGACGACGCCCGAAAGCGACGACAGAAGCGCCGCAGCCGCTGCCAAATCCCCCGCGGGCTCAGTGATTTTGAGGCCTCCGGCGACGTTCAGATAGACGTCGTGGCTGCTGAATGAGACGCCGCAGCGGGCGTCGAGCACCGCCAGCAGCATGGCAAGGCGGTTGCTGTCCCAGCCGACAACGGCCCGGCGCGGGGTTCCAAGCCCCGAGGGTGCGACAAGCGCCTGAATTTCGACGAGCAGGGGGCGGGTACCTTCGACGCCTGCAAAGATCGAGGCTCCGGGGCTGCGGCTGTCGCGGTCGCCCAGGAACAGCTCGGACGGGTTGACGACTTCCTGCAGACCGCCGCTGACCATCTCGAAGACGCCGATTTCGTCACTCGGCCCGAAGCGGTTTTTGACGGCGCGAAGGATACGATAGGTGAGGCCACGATCACCTTCGAAGTACAACACGGTGTCGACCATGTGCTCGATGACCTTTGGACCGGCGATCTGGCCATCCTTGGTGACATGGCCGACGAGGAGGAGGGCGGCGCCCGCCATCTTCGCATAGCGGATGAGGGAGAGAGCCGCAGCGCGCACTTGGCTCACCGTGCCCGGCGCCGCGTCGAGTGTGTCCGCCCAGAGCGTCTGAATCGAATCGATGATGATGAGATCGGGCGGCCGGTCCTCTCCGAGCGTCGCCAGGATATTCGAGAGATTGGTTTCGGATGCGAGCCCGACTTGAGCGTCGGCAAGACCCAATCGCCCAGCGCGCAGTCGGACCTGCGCGACAGCTTCTTCGCCGGAGAAATAGACTGCGCGTCCGCCACGCCGCGCCACGTGGGCTGCGACCTGAAGCAAAAGCGTCGACTTTCCGATTCCCGGTTCGCCACCGATCAGGATCGCGGAACCCGGCACCACGCCACCGCCGGTCACGCGATCGAGTTCCGCGATCCCGGTCGAGAAGCGCGGCGCTTCCTCAGCATCGCCTTTGAGCGTCTCGAGCTTTACGACGCGTCCCTTGCTTTGTCGCGTGACGCCGGCGCCGGGCGGCGGCCCGGCGTCCGTCTCTTCGACGAGCGCGTTCCACTCGCCGCAAGCGGTGCATTTGCCCGCCCAGCGCGTTGAGGTCGCGCCGCACGACTGGCAGACGTAGAGGGACGATCGAGAGGCTTTGGCCATGTTGCTACGGGTTGTCGTCGAGGTAGAGACGCGAGAAGCGATGCCCGAGCCGCGTCAGGATCTCATAGCCGATCGTGCCTGCAGCGAAGCCCGCGTCTTCGATCGTCAGCCCCTCGGCGATGAGCTTGGCGAATTCGCCGGGCATTGCGGCGCCTTCAGGTAGATCGGTGACATCGACGGTGATGAGGTCCATCGAAACGCGCCCGACAATGGGTGCGAGATGGCCACTGATGAGAACGTGGCCGCCGGGCCGGCCGTCGGGAGCGCTGGCGCTGCGCGGTATCCCGTCGGCGTAACCCGCAGCGATCGTCGCAATCCGGCTCGCGCGTCTCGCGCGCCATGTCGCCGAGTAACCGACGGTCTCGCCGGGAACGACATCGGCGACGGCGAGAATGCGGGCTGCGACCGTCACCGCCGGCTTCACGGGAGCAGGCGAGGTTTGCGATGCCTGCCCGCCGTAGAGCGCGTAACCGGGCCTCACGAGATCGAAATGAAAGTCGGGCCCGAGCATCAGTCCGTCGGATGCGGCGAGACTTCGCGGAACGCCGGGGAACAGTGCCGAGAGCGTTTCGAAAGCCAGAAGCTGGTCGCGATTTTTCGGATCGCGCGGATTGTCGGCGGAGGCGAGATGGCTCATCACGAGCTTGAGTTCGACGCCGGACATCATGGTTGGTTCGGCTGCAAGGCGACGAACGTCGCGCAGAGGGAGCCCTAGCCGGTTGAGGCCAGTATCGATGTGGATGGCCGCAGGCAATTTCGCGCCGCGGGCCCGGCTCAATGCGGACCAGGCGACGACGTCATCGAGGGTCGACAGGACTGGCGTTACTGAGAGCCGGTCGAAAGCGGCAGCGGAATTTCCGACGAGGCCATCCAAAGCGTAGATGCAGGCTTGCGGCGCTATCTTGCGCGCGAGTTCGGCTTCGTCGGGCGTCGCAATGAAAAAGGCGCCGCAGCCCGCCCGCGCCAGCGCGGCGATGACGCGCTCCGCCCCGAGGCCATAGGCATCGGCTTTCACGACGGCTGCGCACTGGGCCGGCGCGACCTTGTTTGCGAGCGCCCGCCAGTTCGTCACGATCTGCGCGAGATCAACCGTGATCGTACCGGTGGCGCTGGCTAGGCTTTCCGGCATGCGCATATTGACCGTCATCTCGCCGTTTCCACCCGATCTCTTAACGCTCGGGCACCATATAGTCCCGAGCCAAATTGCCAAAGCGCGTGTATTGGCCTTCGAAGGCCAGTTCGACGGTTCCGACGGGACCGTGGCGCTGCTTGCCGATAATGACTTCGGCCTTGCCCGATACCAGGCTCATCTTGGTCATCCAATCGGCAAATTCGGGCGTTCCTTCGGCAGGCTTCGTGCGCTCGACGTAATATTCTTCGCGGAACACGAACATCACAACGTCGGCGTCCTGCTCGATCGAGCCCGATTCACGGAGATCGGAAAGCTGTGGGCGCTTGTCTTCGCGTTGCTCAACCTGACGAGAAAGCTGCGAGAGCGCGATGATCGGTACGGCCAGTTCTTTCGCGAGCGCCTTGAGACCCGTTGTGATTTCGGTGATTTCCTGCACGCGGTTGGCGCTGCTGCTCGCTTTCGATCCGGCAAGCAGCTGGAGGTAGTCGACCACGAGAAGATCGAGGCCGTGCTGGCGCTTCAGCTTTCGCGCCCGCGCTGAAAGCTGCGCGATCGTGATGCCGCCCGTCTGATCGATGAAAAGCGGGATGCGCGACATCTCGGAGGCGACTTCGGAGAGCTTGCGGAATTCGTTCTCGTCGATCATGCCGCGGCGGATCTTTTCCGAGCTGATTTCCGCCTGCTCGGCAAGGATACGCGTGGCGAGCTGCTCGGACGACATTTCGAGCGAGAAGAAGCCGACGACGCCGCCGTCCACCGTCTTCATCGTGCCGTCCGCTTGGCGTTCGCCACGATAGGCCTTGGCGACGTTGTAGGCGATGTTCGTTACGAGCGCGGTCTTACCCATCGACGGACGACCCGCGAGGATGATGAGATCCGACCGCTGCAATCCGCCGAGCTTGTTGTCGAGATCGGAGAGGCCGGTCGATGCGCCCGATAGATGTCCCGCACGCTGGAACGCACTGTTCGCCATCTCGACGGCGGTGATCAGCGCGGACTTGAACGACTCGAATCCTTTGCCGTACTTGTTCTGCTCGGCGAGCGAGTAGAGGCGGCTTTCCGCTTCCTCGATCTGTGACCGGGGCGGGTGGTCGACGGCGCTGTCGTAGGCTGTGTTGACAAGATCTTCGCCGATGATGATCAACGACCGGCGTGTCGAGAGATCGTAGATCGTGCGGCCGTACTCGGCGGCGTTGATGATCGTCGTTGCGTTGGCTGCGAGACGGCCGAGGTATTGCGGCACGGTCATGTTCGCGTCGATCGGCTCGACATTCTCGAAGAATGTTTTGACGGTGATCGGCGTCGCCGTCTTGCCGGCATGAATGAGCGTCGCCAGCGTTTCGTAGATTCGCCCGTGGAGCGGATCGAAGAAATGTTCGGGAGACAGAAAGCCGGAAACGCGGTCGAGCGCCTCGTTGTTCACGAGGATTGCACCCAGAAGCGCCTGTTCGGCTTCGAGATTGTGAGGCGGTTGACGGAAGGTCAGCGCCTCGTCCGCCGAGGATACTTGCTTCAGCTTCTCGGTGTGGAGGAATGCGGGATTTGCCATGCGGGGAGGCTTAGCAGATTCCGCGTCGTGTTCGTGACTTGGGGACATGCAACCCGTAAAGCATCCCCGTTATCAACATGGCGCTCGGGAAGTGCTTGGCCGTGGGAATTGCGCCACGACCAAGCAACCCAGTGTTTATGCGTCTGCGCTCAGACTGATTCGTCGTCCGGGCCAGCGCCACCTTCGAATGCCGAGTCGGGATTGAAGGTTTCGAGCTCGAGCGCTTCTTCCTTCACGACCGCAACGTTTTCGCCGCGGGCCTGCTTGTCGGCTTCGTCCTGCGAACGAGCGATGTTCAGATTGATCGAGGCGACGACTTCCGGATGCAGCTGAACTCTGGCGGGCGTTACGCCGAGCGCCTTGATCGGCTTGTCGAGGACGACCTGGTTGCGATCGACGGTGAAGCCGCCTTCGGTGATCACGGCCGCGATGTCGCGTGTCGAGACCGAACCGTAGAGTTGGCCCGTATCGCCGGCCGCGCGGATGAGCACGAACGTCTGGCCCTGCAGCTTGGCCGAAACGGCTTCGGCTTCCGATTTGTGTGCGAGGTTATCGGCTTCGAGCTGTGCGCGGCGGCCGTCGAACACTTTCTTGTTGTCCTCAGTAGCGCGGAGCGCCTTCTTCTGGGGCAGAAGGTAGTTGCGAGCGTAGCCGTTCTTGACGTTGACGATGTCGCCCATCTGGCCGAGGCGGCCGATACGCTGGAGGAGAATGACTTGCATGGTTTGAAGCTCCTGTTGGATGCGTTGAAGTCGAATTGTCAGGTCGATGGTGTTTCAGGTGGCCGGCCGGCCGTTCGATAGTGAAAGACGGTTTCCGCCAATCCGGTGACTGCGAGGAGCAGGCCGATATAGGGGAGGAACACCAGGCCGGTGTAGAGAGCGGTCAGGATGAACGTCCGCCATGGCGAGCCGCGCGTCAGTGAATGAACGACTGCCAAGCCGACGAGAGCAAATGCGAACGTAAAAGGCGCGGCGACCGCCGCAGCGAACAGTCCCGCGATCCCATCGGCGAACGATAGTGCGATCGCGATCAGCAGTACGAACACCGCACTCGCCGGCATCGCGAATGACGCGAGATCCGGCCATGGACGCTGAAGGCGCCCCGAGGCGACCGTAATCCGTCCGGCGATCCACAGATTGAACAGGATCGTTCCCATGGAGAGAAGACCCAGCGCCCAGGGCAACGATGACAGCGTCGAGCGCGTGATGGAATCGATCTCGCTCGGGCCGATCGCGGGAGCGCCCGGGACCTGCGCGAGGTCGGTCTTGACGAAATTCTCGACGACGGTGCGCAACAACTTCGTCAGCGTTTCGATGTCGCCGCCCATCAGCATCAGTGCGAGCATCGCAAAGACAGCCGAGAAAATCGCGGCGGCAACGACAACGCGGCCGATCGGATACCATTCGCGTTCGTCTCCCTCGATGCGGCTGAGGAGTGCGAGACGCGTGCAGACGACTGCAGGAGCCGCCGTGCTGATGGCGTAGACGAGGGCTGCGAGCGGATTGGCGATCAACAATACGATAGCGGTCGCGGTGATCGCGGCGATGCCGGCCGCAGCCGCGCCGAGGCCCAGCCCCGCCAGATAGATCGGGAGCGGCGTCAGCAGAAAGAGAATGATGCGGAGCAGGAAAGCGCCGGTCGTCGCAGACGCGAAGACCACCGCCGAGATCAACCCGGCGGCGAGGGCGAGTATGAAAGCTTTCGACTGCATTCGTTTGCTGTCCCGCGATCTGTGCGGTTAGAGCCAGATCCGGTTTCCCGTTCCGACCCAACGTATTGGAAGAGAGAGAGGCGGAGCGACATTGGCCGCTCCGCCTTCGGTATTACTTGATCACGTAAGGCAGCAGGCCGAGGAAGCGTGCGCGCTTGATGGCGCGTGCCAGCTCGCGTTGCTTCTTCGCCGAGACGGCCGTGATGCGGCTCGGAACGATCTTGCCGCGCTCGGAAATGTAACGGCCGAGCGTACGGACGTCCTTGTAATCGATCTTCGGTGCGCCGGCGCCCGAGAACGGGCAGGTCTTGCGGCGACGTTGGAACGGACGGCGGGCTCCGCCGCCTGAAGAGGCGATTTCAGCCATTGGTTAGCCCTCCGAGCCAGGTGTGGAATCACGACGGGGTGCGCGGGGCGCTTCGCCTTCACGCGGGGGACGGGGACCGCGGTCGCCGTCACGCGGGGGGCCGCCGCCTTCACGGGGAGGACGCGACCGGAATGTGGAGCCGCCTTCGCGACCGCCGCCACCGAATCCGCGATCACCGCGGGGCGGGCCGCCACGGCCGCCACCGGGGCCGCCGAAGCCACGATCGCGATCACCGCGCTCGTCGCGATCCTGCTTGCGCATCTGGATGCTCGGCTCGGTCTCGAGCTCTTCGACGCGGACGGTCATGAAACGCATGACGTCCGTGTTGATGCCCATGCGCCGCTCCATTTCAGCGACCGCTGCAGGCGGGGAATCGATGTTGAAGAAGGCGTAGTGCGCCTTGCGGTTCTTCTTGATCTTGAACGCGAGGTTCTTCAGACCCCAGTATTCCTGCTTGGTGATCTTGCCCTGGCCTTCTTCGATGATGCCCTGGAATTCCTTCATGAGGGCTTCAACTTGGGCCTGGGTAATGTCCTGGCGCGCCAGGAATGTATGCTCATAGAGCGGCATACGATTGGCCTTTCGGTTTGAGTTCAACGTCTTTCGACGTCAGCTTTTCCGCCGGCGCAAAGCCCCAAAAGGCCGAGAAAGGCCAATCTGGTACCAAATAGGAGAAGACACTGGGGGACAGCGCGCGAAGCGCCCCTCGGGCTCGACCGGCAATTCAGCTGGTACAACCTAAGCCCCCGTTCAGCCTCCTGCCGACGGGAAAGCGGGCTTATACAGGAATTTGGGCAGAGGGCAACCCGCTCAGCGTCCCGCGCCTCATGTCTATTTCTGCTCAATAGCCGCGTAACTGTCACCCGCCAAGCGCTGGAATCATGGCCTAGATGCGGTGTCGGGGGACGGTCCCGGCGCGTGAAGGGAGACGATAAGACATGAAGTTTGCAGCCTATACCGAAGAAACGATCTGGGCGGTCGAGGACGACGAGGCGACCGCCAGGAGCGAAGGCGAGGCGTCGATGCAGGAAAACGGGGGATCGGATGTCGCAGCCCTCAAGGTCGCGCCAATCGATGACGACCTCGTGGAAGCCCTGGCCCAGGCCGAAGCGTCGGGCACCGACGTTCTCTTCGACCTGATCGACGGAGAGCTTTGCGAAGTCGAAACCGTCGAAGGCTGATCGAAACCTACTCCGCAATCCGCCTTCACATGGGCGCCGCGTTCTCGCGGCGCTTTTCTTTTTGGCGCTGGTAGAGCACGGGCGCCGAGCCTTGCCTTGTGCTGGGAGACCGCCCATTTCCTGGCTCAGGATAATTTGGGAGCGTTACCCGTGATGGACGAGCCTCGCACGACAGCTGTTACGCCTTCGCCGATCGATAAAGGCGTCAGAATTGGTCACGTCCATCTCAAGGTCGCAGATCTTCAGCGCGCGCTTGATTTCTACTGCGGCGTGCTCGGTTTCGAGCTGACGCAGCGCTTAGGCAACCAGGCGGCCTTCATTTCAGCGGGCGGATATCATCATCACATCGGGCTCAATACCTGGGAAAGCCGAGGGGGGACCGCGCCGCCTCGGGGTACGACCGGTCTCTATCATGTCGCCATTCTTTACCCGACGAGGGGAGCGCTCGCGGATGCGTTGCGACGGCTGATATCTGCGGGCGTCCGGCTTACCGGCGCCAGTGATCATGGCGTGAGCCAGGCTCTCTATCTCGATGATCCGGACGGGAATGGGGTGGAACTCTATTGGGACCGCCCGGAATCCGAGTGGCCGCGCGACACTGCCGGGAATATCGCGATGTTCACCCGGGCCTTGGATCTGGATGGTTTGCTGCGTGAGCCGGTCTAGCTTTTTTGTTTGCGCCCGGTGACTCTCCTGCGGAGAGCCGGCCGCCGCCCGCGTGGGGGGCTGGTCTATCCCCTGCGTCTCTTGACACCGGGATGGCTCAGGTGGACTAAGGCCGCCAAATCGCGCCGCGGGGGGAGGCTTCCCGGCAATCCAGCACAAGGTATTTTTCCAAACGATGGCACGCGCATTCGTTTTTCCAGGGCAGGGCAGCCAGGACGTCGGCATGGGCAAGGCACTGGCGGATGCTTTTCCGTCGGCGCGTGCGGTATTCGACGAGGTTGACGATGCGCTGGGTGAAAAGCTGTCGGCGATCATCTGGGAGGGGCCGAAGGAAACCCTCACGCTGACGGAAAACGCGCAACCGGCGTTGATGGCCGTCTCGGTCGCGGTGATGCGCGTTCTCGAGAAGGAAAAGGGCTTTTCTCTCGCGGATCATGTGAAATTCGTCGCTGGTCATTCGCTCGGCGAGTGGTCGGCACTTACTGCCGCCGGGGCGTTCTCCGTTGGAGACGCGGCGCGTCTCTTGAGGCTTCGCGGGCAGGCGATGCAGAAGGCCGTGCCGGTCGGTGTCGGTGCGATGGCGGCCCTCCTCGGCGTCGGGGTCGATGTGGCCGAGAAAGTTGCGGCCGAGGCCGCCCAGGGCGACGTTTGCCAGGTCGCCAACGACAACGAGCCGACCCAGGTCGTGCTCTCCGGCCATAAGACGGCGATCGACCGCGTGATGGAGATCGGGAAGGCGTTCGGCGTCCGGCGAGCGGTGCCGCTTCCGGTGTCCGCGCCGTTCCATTGCAAGCTTATGCAACCTGCAGCCGATGCGATGGCCGAAGCCTTGGCGTCGGTTACGGTTCTCGCTCCTGCGGTGCCTGTCGTTGCGAACGTTCTGGCAGAGCCCATTTCCGACCCGGACGACATAAAAAAGCGCCTCGTCGAGCAGGTTACGGGCACGGTTCGCTGGCGCGAATGCGTTGCTGCGATGGCTGCAGCCGGGGTGACGGATTTCTACGAGATCGGCGCCGGCAAGGTTCTGGCCGGACTCGTCAAACGCACAGCGCCAAGTGCCAACGCGATGAGTGTTGGGACACCGGCCGATATCGATGCGGCGATCGCCGCACTCACTCAATAAGGAGATCTGAATGTTCGATTTGACCGGCAAGACTGCGCTCGTGACGGGCGCCACCGGCGGACTTGGCGCGGAGATCGCGCGCGTGCTGCATAAGGCGGGCGCTTCCGTCGCTATATCGGGACGCAAGGTCGAGGCACTCGACGCTTTGGCGAAAGAACTCGGTGACCGGGTTCACGTCGTTCCGTGCGACCTCGCCGATCGTGCAAGCGTTGGCAAGCTCGTTGACGAGGCGGTCAAGGCGCTCGGCGGACGGCTGGATATCCTGGTCAACAACGCCGGTCTCACCAAGGATAATCTCTTCATGGTGATGAAGGACGATCAGTGGGATGACGTCATCGCGGTCAACCTGACCTCGACGTTCATGCTCTGCCGCGCCGCCTCGCGCCACATGATGCGGTCCAAGACCGGATACGGGCGCATCATCAACATCGCATCGGTTTCGGGCGTTTTCGGCAATCCGGGACAGGGCAACTATGCAGCGTCCAAAGCCGGTATGATCGGCATGACCAAATCGCTCGCACGTGAAGTGGCGTCACGCGGGATCACGGCAAACTGCATCGCGCCCGGCTTTATCAAGACGGCGATGACGGATGTTCTGACTGAAAAGCAGAAGGGCGAGATCGCTCAAATCATTCCTGCGCAACGCTTTGGCGAGCCGCTGGACGTGGCAGCAGGCTGTTTATATCTCGCCTCGAACGAAGGTGGCTATATCACCGGCCAAACGCTCCACATCAACGGCGGCATGGCGATGGTTTGATGCAGCCTTGGGCATTGGTAAACGCCCAGAATGCCTGATTTATTGGCCTTGAGCCGGTCAGGCATTCTGATGCCGAAAGGTGCGTCACCACGTGCTTTGCATTGGTGCTGAAGTGTGTTAACGACACCACGGTTTTGAGACGTCGAGATCACGTCATCGGGACTGTGCGAAGCTGGGGACAACTCAGGGCCGTGCAAGTTAGGGACGATGCCGAGCGGTGAGACTCACGCTACGGCGACTAACGAAAAAAGACTTCTGAACGGGGCGAACCCCTATCCGAACAGGCTAGACTTCCCGTAAGTTGATATCCTGTCATGCGGCTTATAGCGGGTTCTGCAGGGCGAACAGGCGAGCAATAAAAGGCCGCCAAAAATTAGAAAGACACGAGGATTGACGATGAGCGATGTCGCAGAGCGCGTGAAGAAAATTGTCGTAGAGCATCTTGGGGTCGAGGCCGACAAGGTCACCGACAATGCAAGCTTCATCGACGACCTTGGTGCAGACAGCTTGGATACTGTTGAGCTCGTGATGGCTTTCGAAGAGGAATTCGGCTGCGAAATTCCGGACGATGCTGCCGAGCACATCCTGACGGTCGGCGACGCCGTCAAGTTTCTCGAAAAGAACGCAAGCGCCGCTTAAAAAGCGCCGCCGTTCCTTTTCGCCCTTGGCGCAATTGCGTCTAAGGGCAGAATTAAGAGGGGGCTGGGCAACCGGCCCCCTCTACGCGCCCAGCGCCGCTCGCAATCACTGCAACGGGAAATAAGAAAAAATCGATGCGCCGTGTCGTCATTACAGGAATGGGTCTCGTCACTCCCGTCGGATGCGGTGTCGAGGCCTCATGGTCCAACCTTCTCGCGGGCCAAAGCGGTGCACGGCGTATCGAGGAATTCGAAGTTTCCGACATAACATGTCAGATCGCGAACTTCATTCCGCGGGGCGCCACGTCAGAGGGCAAGTTCAATCCCGATGATTGGATGGAGCCGAAAGAACAGCGCAAGGTCGATGATTTCATCATCTATGCGGTCGCTGCTGCCGATCAGGCTATCGCGGATTCCGGTTTGAAGTTCGATAGGTCCGACGCGCAGGAGCGCGCTGGGGTTCTCATCGGCTCGGGCATCGGTGGGTTATCTGGAATTGCGGATACGTCCATCCTGCTCAAGGAGAAGGGCCCGCGCCGCGTCTCGCCGTTCTTCATTCCGGGACGCCTCATCAATCTTGCCGGCGGCTACGTTTCGATCAAGCATCACTTGCGCGGTCCGAACAACGCGGTCGTCACGGCCTGCGCGACCGGCACGCATGCGATCGGCGACGCTGCGCGGATCATTGCGCTGGACGATGCCGATGTCATGGTGGCCGGCGGAACGGAGAGCCCGATCTGCCGTATCGCGATGGCGGGCTTTGCCGCTTGCCGCGCGCTCTCGACCGGCTTCAACGATGATCCCACACGAGGCTCGCGTCCTTACGACAAGGACCGCGACGGGTTCGTGATGGGCGAGGGCGCCGGGATCGTCATTCTCGAAAGCTACGAGCACGCCAAGGCTCGCGGCGCAAAGATTTACGCCGAGGTGATCGGTTACGGCATGTCAGCGGACGCCTATCACATCACTGCGCCTGCTGAAGACGGCGACGGCGGCTACCGCTGCATGAAGGCCGCGCTTGCGCGAGCAGGCGTCGCACCAAGCGAGATCGACTACGTCAACGCGCACGGCACCTCGACGCCGATGGGCGACGAGATTGAACTCAAAGCTGTTGAACGGCTGTTCGGCAACAGCGCGGGCCGGCTTGCGATGTCGTCGACGAAGTCGGCCATCGGCCATCTGCTCGGGGCAGCCGGGGCGGTCGAGGCGATATTCTCCGTTCTCGCGATCCGCGATAACATCGCTCCTCCGACGCTCAATCTCGATAATCCGTCAGTTGAGACGGCGATCGATCTTGTGCCTCACAAGGCACAAAAGCGTGATATCAATATCGCTCTCTCAAATTCGTTCGGCTTCGGCGGGACGAATGCGTCGCTCGTTCTCCGCCGAGTCGCGTGAAAGCTGCGGCGGGTACGGGTTTTTGCCACATTTTACGTTGAGCGTCCCTCGCGGGTGGGGGATGGAGCAGCGCAATTCGGGGCGATAAATCTCGTACGCAGCGCTCTTTCAAGGACGGTGCTCGCGGTATCATGAGTCAAAACAGAAAGCGGCCGGACGGGAACAGAACGTCTCGGACTGCTGGAGCTCGAAGCCCCGCCGAACGGTTGGAGCCGGGTCGTGCGCCGGGCCGTCCACGCGGCGTCCAGGCGCGTGAGCCGTCGCGCGCCCTGAGCGGATTCGTGCGCGTCATCAGCAGCGTCCTGACGGTATCACTCATCGTGATGGTGCTCGTCGGCGGAACGGCGTTCGCCATTTTCAATCAGTTCGAAAGTCCCGGCCCGCTCGATGCGCCGCGCACCGTCGTGATCCCAAAGGGCGAAGGCCGCATCGCGATCGCCGAGCGCCTGGAAAAAGACGGCGTCATCACCAATCGATGGACTTTCGTTGGCGGCTATCTGCTGCAAGGTTTCCTCGGCGGCCGAAAGACGTCCGAGCTTCGCGCAGGCGAATACGAAATCAAGGAACACGCCTCCATGCGGGAGGTGATCGATACGCTCGCCGAGGGCAAGTCGATCCTCTACAAGGCGACCTTACCTGAAGGCCTGACGAGCGAGCAGATCGTCGAGCGGCTCAAGGCCGAGCCGAACCTCAGCGGCGAGATCACGAGCATTCCCCCCGAAGGCACGCTCCTTCCCGATACTTATTATTTTTCGAAGGGCGCTTCGCGGAACGAGATCCTGGACCGGATGCGGGACGGGATGGAGAAGGTCATGACCGAACTCTGGGAACAGCGCGATCCCGATCTTCCCGTTAGATCCGTCGAAGAGCTGGTGACGTTCGCCTCGATCGTCGAGAAGGAAACGGGCCGTCAGGACGAGCGCGATCGCGTGGCGGCCGTTTTCTACAATCGGCTGCGGAAGGGAATGCGGCTGCAATCCGATCCCACGATCATTTACGGCATCGTCGGCGGCCAGGGCGTTTTGGGCCGCGGCATCACGCGGGCCGATATCGATACCAAGTCGCCGTATAACACTTACCAAATCAACGGCTTGCCGCCAGGACCTATCTGCAACCCGGGTAAATCCACAATCGAGGCCGCATTACATCCGGCGAAAACGTCCGATCTCTATTTCGTCGCCGACGGTACTGGCGGCCATACTTTCTCGGAAACGCTGAAAGATCATAATTCGGCCGTCCAGAAATGGCGGCAGGTCGAGAAGCAGGCGAAAGCCAAGCAGGGGGCAAGCGACACTTCGGATCAGGATACGGGCACCGTTCCGATCCCTCAGGGGCCCGATTCCGCGCCCAAGAGCCCGGTCGCGACGAAGGGGCAGAAAGCCGCCAAGACCTCGGCTCCGGCGACCTCGGCCAACGGCGCCGACGACGGGTCGCAGGCTCCTGTTTCTTCGGCGAATACGACGGACGTTCCCTTGCCCGTCCGGAAACCGAAGAAGCAGCAGCAATAGAGCGCACCTGATCACAACTCCTGTTGGCGGGGGCGGCGTGACCCGTTAAGTTGCGCGCCGCTAGCTCACCCCCGTCGACGAGATCTTTCCTTATGACAATTTCCAGCATGACGGGATTTGCCCGTGTCGATGGCTCGGCCGATGGCCTGGCGTGGACGTGGGAAGCGCGCAGCGTCAACGGCCGCGGCCTCGACGTTCGGCTGCGTCTGCCGCCCGGCTACGAGGGGCTCGAAGTCGCCGCGCGCGACGCCGTTTCAAAGCGGTTTGCCCGCGGAAGCATTGCGCTATCCCTCGCGCTCGAACGGCAGCAGGGAAACGGCTCCGTGCGCTTGAACGAACTCGTGCTGGCCGACGTAATTAAGGCCGCCGACCGGGTATCCGCGTTGTCGGGCGCAGCGAAGCCCGATGCTGCACAGTTCCTCATGATCAAAGGCGTACTCGAGACTGCGGATCAAGCGGTCGAGGACAGCGAAGCACGTGCGGCGCGTGAAAGCGCTGTCTTGCGCAGCCTCGAAGCCACGCTCGACAAGCTTGCCGAAGCGCGGCGCGCCGAGGGCACGCGTCTCGCCGATATCGTTCGCGATCAGCTCGCTCAGATCGAACGCCTGGCGGGAGAGGTGCGTGCATCGCCTTCCCGGTCGCCGGAAGCCATCGTCGCGCGGTTGAAGGATGCGATGGCTCGCCTCTTCGAGACGACAGCGGCACTCGATCAAGACCGGCTCCATCAGGAAGCCATGCTCATGGCGACGCGCGCCGACGTCGAGGAAGAACTGCAGCGGCTTGCCGCCCACGTGTCGGGCGCCCGCGATATCATCAGCGAACCTGGGGCAGTCGGGCGGAAGCTCGATTTTCTGGCGCAGGAATTCAACCGCGAAGCCAATACGCTTTGCTCGAAAGCGAACGCGGTCGACGTCACCCGGCTGGGCCTGCAGTTGAAGACGGTCATCGACCAGCTTCGCGAACAAGTGCAAAATGTCGAATAGAATGACCAAGAACACCGCGGACAATCCGAACGGCAATCCAAACAACAAGAACGTTGCGGGGCCTAGCATCGCGCGACGGGGATTGCTCTACATCGTCTCGTCGCCGTCGGGCGCGGGAAAAACGACGCTTGCCCGACGCGTGCTCGCTGCCGACGACAACATCGAGATGTCGGTTTCGGTTACGACGCGGCAGCCGCGTCCGGGCGAAACGGATGGCGTCGACTATCATTTCGTCGACCATGCAGCGTTCGAAATCATGAAGGATCGCGGCGAGCTTCTCGAATGGGCGCGCGTCTTCGACAACTATTACGGCACGCCGCGCGCTCCCGTCGAAAATGCCATCGGAGCGGGTAAAGACGTTCTCTTCGACATCGACTGGCAGGGCGCCCAGCAGTTGTCTGGCAAAATGCGAGACGATGTCGTGCGGGTGTTCGTTCTGCCGCCGTCGGGCGACGTGCTCGAGGGCCGGCTGAAATCGCGTGCACAGGATCCGGCGGACGTCGTTGCGAAACGCATGGCGGCGGCATCTTCTGAGATCAGCCACTGGCCGGAATACGATTACGTGATCGTCAACTCCGAGATCGAGCAGAGCACCGCTGCGGCGCTGGCGATCCTCTCGGCCGAACGATTGAAACGGGCGCGGCTCTTGGGGCTTTCCGACTTCGTTCGCAAATTGCAGTCCGCGCTTTAATCGTTCGCCGTGGCGGCCTGGTCGAGAATTGCTGCGAGGCGGGCGAAGTCCGAAACGGACAATTCTTCCGCGCGCTTTTCGGGCGAGAGCTCCGCGCGTTGGAGAAGAAGCTCCGGAAACGGCGTCAATTGCTTCAAGCTCGAACGGAGCATCTTGCGGCGTTGACCGAAGGCTGCGCCCGTCACGCGGGCCAGCGTCGCAACGCGGCAGGCGGGTTCGGGCTTTGCCCGCGGGCGAAACTCGACAATAGCTGATGCAACTTTCGGTGGCGGCGTGAAAGCCTCCGGCGGCAGATTGAGGACGATCTTCGCCTCCGTTCGCCACTGCGCGAGAACGGAAAGCCGGCCGTACGCCTTGGACTTCGGCGCGGCGACGATGCGTTCGGCAACCTCGCGCTGGAACATCAGAACCATGCGGTCGTACCATGGTGGCCAGGGTTCGGCTTCGAGCCAGTTCACGAGGAGCAGCGAGGCGATGCCGTAGGGCAGGTTCGCCGCGACCGTCACCGGGCCAGCGCCTTCCAGCAGTTTCGGCCAATCGGCATTGAGTGCATCGTCCGCGTGGACGTCCAACCGTCCGGGGAAGCGCTCCGAGATATCGGCGAGCGCTGGGAGACAGCGATCGTCGCGTTCGATCGCGATGACGCGTTTCGCGCCTTCGATCAGAAGTGCGCGGGTCAGTCCGCCGGGTCCGGGGCCGACTTCCACAACGGTGCGCTCGCTCAAATCACCGGCGAGGCGTGCGATCTTGCGCGTCAGATTGAGGTCGAGCAGAAAATTCTGGCCAAGAGATTTCTTGGCGCTCAGGCCGTAGCGTTCGATGACCTCGCGGAGTGGCGGCAGTCCATCGGGGCCTTCACGGTGAAGGGGCTCGGGGGCTTTCATGGTGCGGACGCGAGAGATCTGCGTGCGCTCATCTCGCCAGCGAGTTTCAAAGCGGCTTTAAGGCTTGCCGCGGACGCGAGACCCTTGCCGGCGATCGCGAATGCCGTGCCGTGATCGGGTGAGGTGCGGACGAACGGTAGGCCGATCGTTGCGTTGACCCCTTCGTCGAATGAGAGCGTCTTGATCGGGATCAATCCTTGATCGTGATACATGGCGAGCGCCGCATCATAGGTCTTTCGCGCCGCGTCGTGAAACATCGTATCGGCGGCGTGGGGCCCCGTCACGTCAAGCCCCTCAGCTCTCAGGACTTCGACGGCCGGCCGTATGATCTCGGCATCTTCCGAGCCGAGCGCGCCGTCTTCGCCCGCGTGCGGGTTCAGTCCTGCAACGGCGATGCGGGGATTTGAAATGCCGAAGTCGCGTTTGAGCGATGCCGCCATGATGCGTGCGGTTTCTACGATTTTATCGAAAGTCAGAAGGGAAGGCACGTCCTTCAGCGGGACGTGAATCGTCAGCGGGACAACGCGCAACTGCGACGAGGCGAGCATCATCACGGGAGTGGAGGGCTCTCCCGGCCAGAATTCCGCAGCGAGCGCGCCCAGATACTCGGTATGTCCGGGAAATTCGAAGCCTGCGCCGTACAGCACCGACTTCGCGATCGGGTTTGTCACGACCGCGGAGGCGCGTCCCGCGGCGACATCGGCGACGGCGCGGCGGATAGCGAGGATCGTTGCGGGGCCATTGGTGACAGTGGGCGCGCCGGGCTTTGCAGGTTCTGCGAGCGGAATGGGAATGACCGGCAGCGCCTCGTCGAAGAGCTCCGCGGCGGCCAACGCATTCGTAACGGGTACGATGATGGCGGGATCGACGCCAGCCGAGCGAGCAACTGCGCGCATCATATCGACGTCGGCGTAGAATACGAACTTCGGTAATTTATCGACGAAACGGTCTTTCCAGGCCTGGAGGGCGAGCTCGGGGCCGATGCCGGCGGCGTCGCCCATCGTCAGCGCCATAGGCGGCAGTTTCTGGGGCGCCTGTTTCCGGGGCGCCGGCGTTGTGGGCGTCAGTGTCATGTGGCGTGTACCAGGTTCGCGCGCGTCCCCTTAGCGGGAGCCGACATTTATCCGGTACTCGATGTGGGCGTCCTCGCGAAGGTCTTTGAGGTAGCGCTTGGCCATCAGCTCGAACTCTTTCTGCTTGAGTTCGCCCTCGGCCTGGTTGCGCTTTTCATCCACCGCCTTCACCACGGTCCGTCCGCAAACGACCCAAAGCTCGATCGCCCCGTCGTTTACGTTCGGCGGCAGCATCTCGCCGTCGGCGGCGTTGACGAGAAGTGTGCGGGTCGGTTCTGAAATGGCCGATGGCCGGCGTTTTCCAAGATCCTCGAAGGTCGCACCGGGGACGCCGGTTGCCGCGGCCGCCGTCGTCTGGCAGCCGGTGAACTTCGAGCGCAGTTTATCAGCTTCTTGAATGCGCTCGGCGACGCCCTTTTCGTCGATCTTGACCGGCATCGATATGCGGACGCGCTGCACCTGCAGTTCGACGTCGTCGTTGCCGGCGACGGAGGTGGCCGCGACGAGCTTATCAACATCTCTGTTGGTGATATTGATCAACGGCCCAAAGCGGCGGCGGACGACTTCATTCCACGAGAGGGTGGCCCGGATGCGGGTCTTGATCGGGTCGAGGCTGCCGCCCATCTGCTTCGCGAATTGGTCGACCGTCAATTTATTTCGTTCTGCAATGCCGGAAACGATCCGGTCGATCTCGGCATCTTCGATCGTGACGCTCTGCTTTTTCGCTTCCTGCATCTTCAGCCGGTCATCGATGAGTTCTTCCAGGGCCTGCTTCTTCATGGCGGGCATAGCTGAATTCCTGGCGCTTTCGAACGCCTGCTTCTGCAGGCTCATCCCGAATTCTTTTTTGCGGCGCTCGAAAATTGCAATGATCTCGTCCCGCGATTTTCCCTCGTTTGCCTTGACCGTTTCCTGAAGCAGCGCCTTGAGCCGATCGGACGTCTTCGGATTCTTGATGATGGCTTCGAAGTTGGCTTTGGCCTGATTCTGAATCGTCGAGCCGCTCAGCATCATCCCGCGTTGCTCGAGTTCGTAGCCGGTGATCGGCTCGTCGTTCACGAGAGCGGCTATCGCGCGCTGGTCGCTCGAGGGGGGTGCCGAATCCCGGCCGGCCGATTCTCTGGCACCTGCCGGTGGTGATTTCTTCTTCTGATTTTTGCCTTTGCCCTGCGTATCGGTAGATTCTCCGGTGGCCGTGTCTCCGACCGCCGGTTTCGGAAGTGACGACGTGCCGTCGCCGGTTACCGCAACCGTGCCGCCCTGAGCCGCGACGGCGAACGAAAAGGCGACGCTCGCGAGACCTGCGAGACCGCATCGCGCAGCTAGCGAGGGAAATTGAGCGGTAATGGTCCGTGGCGAGGGCATGCTTTTTACGACTTCCATAGGTCCGAATCGGCGCGGACGTCAGGATACCGCAGCCACGCCCGATACCCCGGCCTTATCCACATCAAGAGTGGCCAAAATCCGGTCTCCGTTGGGTACAGGGGCCGGGACGCGGGCAGCCGGGATCAGTTCGTACGCTGGTCGCCGCCCATGTTGAAGTCGAGGTTGCCGGTCGTCGCCGCAAAATCTCCGAGATGCTTAAATTCGAACCGCAGCATGACCGTCTGGTCGGGCTCGATCGAGAGATCGGAGTAGTTCGACTGTATGTAGGAGGCAGTCAGCACGAAGCATTCGTCGGCGTACTTAACGCTCACGCTATCGTAGCGGAAATTGCCAGTCTCAAGGTCGTAACGCGTCGAGCCACCGAGGCTCCAACGGTTGGTCAGCTGCAAGGTCGCCGAGCCCAGGATTTCCTCGAGGCGCGTCGGAGTAGCGATGGGAGGAGTCGTGCCCGGCACTAGATCGTCAGGGTTGGTAAACAAGGCCGCGGCGTCATATGAATAGCCGGTCTGAACCGACAGCGGCCCGTATTTGGCGACGGCGGCAAGATCCTGGCGTCTCAAAGCGAACGTGGATTGGTCAAACCGGCTCTGCGAAATAATCCGGAAATCGGCGATGGGGGCGAAATAGGCGCCGAGAACGTAGTCGGAATTCCGCGTCTCAAGACCGTTAGCGGGGTTAAAGGTGAAGTTGCCGTCGTCGGTCCGGCCGGGGAACAAATAGGCGTTCTCGCCGGACAGCTGATAGCTCTGGCCCGCCAGGAACCGCGCATAGCCGCCGTCGTTGGACTGGAAAGTGTACTGCAGACCGGCGTTGACGCGCGTACCCGTTTCAATGCGGTCGTAGCCCGAAAACTTCGAAGTCGCGAACAGGTTGGTGTCGTCGAAAACGAGGCTCTGGGCGTCTTCGTTCGGCAGCCGGCGTTGCGGAAGGCTTTCCTGGTGCACGACGACTTGCCCGATGGGTTCGATGATGTGCGATCCGACCGAGCTGTTTGCGACCCAGGGATAGGACACCAGGACACCGCCGTCGACGACGCCGCGCGTGACGGTCGAGGAGAATTGTTCGGACGATACAACCTCGGTGCCCGCAGCGTTGAGGACGACCGACTGAGGATTCGTAACGTTATCGTAGCCGTAGATATCGCCGCGCACGTCGGCGAACGGCGTGTAGCTGATGCCTAACCGATCGGTGAGGCGGCGGCGCCATTTGAGCTCGGTGATGACCCGGTTGATGTTCTGGTCGGTCTGACGGGGATCAGAGGGAGTGCCGGTGGTCGAACCGTCCGCGCGGGTGAAGCTCAGGACATTGGTATTCCATTTGAGTTCGCCGCCGGCGACCGGGTCGGCGAACACATAATTGTAGTTGATGATCGGGTGCGTGTAGCTTTCGGTTCTCGGCGTGTCGTCCGTCAACAGGCCGCCGAACTGATAAAGCGTCGCGTTGAAGTAGTTCCGATCGGATTGTCCGGTCAGGTAGACCTGATTGACGCGATCGGTAACCAGAACGCTGTCGAGCTTATAGAAGCGGCGGAACTGATCGTCGCTTTCGACGATCGCATCCCAGCCGAATTTCCACCAGCTCGACAACGAGAACAGGCCGTGCGTCTCGACGCTGCCCCGGAAGCCGTCGAGTTTCTCATTCGCTACTGGATCGCCCGGTAGATCTTTGAAGTTCTGGTCGATACCGGCGAGCTTAACGGTGTATTCGCCGTTGGCGAGACGATGGCGCCACTCGCCCTTCAGGAAGAGGCCCTGATCGCTCATGTAGAGCGGCTCGAACGTGACGTCGTAGTTCGGCGCGAGGTTCCAGAAATAGGGAATGCCGGTGATGTAACCGAGCGTCGACGAGTGGCCGTAGTCAGGCGTCAAGAAGCCGGACTTCCGCTTCACTGACGGATCGGGGCTCTGGAAGTAGGGCAGATAGAAGATCGGCTGTCCGTAGATCTGGAAATACGCGTCCTGGTAGGTGAGGGTCGCCGCTTCCTGATCGTGAATGATGCGCGCGGCGCTGATGCACCAAAGGGGAGGCGTGTTGCCATCGCTTTGGCACGGCGTGAATTTGCCGTTCTCGAATTCGGTGATGTTGCCTTCGCGGCGAGTCGCGCGGTCGGCTGAGATGTGGGACTTGTCGGCCGAGACGATCGACAATGCCGACACGAAACCGTCGCGGAAGTCATCGGTCAGCGTGTAGCGGTCGGCGTGGACGATGTTGCCCTGGGGCTCTTTCAGCGTGACGTTGCCGACGGCCGTCAGCGTTCCGCCGCTCTGGTCGTAGACGACTTCATCGGCGGTCAGGATGTAGTTGTTGTAAAAGATTTCGACATTGCCGCGCGAAATTACGCGATCGCCGGACTTATCGTAGATCAGCTGGTCGCCCTGCAAGCGCATGGGCTGCGCGCGATCGATATTCGTGTTGACCTTGCCGAAGATCGTGCCCGGCGAATTTGCAGCTCCGAACGACGACTTGTTCTTTTTCGCATTGGGCAGCGTTGCGCCGCTGGAATCGATGCCCTGCGCCTGCGCAAAGGTCGAGAAGGAGGCAATGAAGCTGACGAGAACGAGGCGCAGAAGCGCACGAGCGGCCCGGCGCGCCTGGCGGCGGCTGGAACCCTCGCTCAACGGCCCGCAACCCTCTTGCGGTATCCGCCCTTCACGCATCACTCAACCGTCCTCCTGGTGCAACAGCACCGTGGTTGCGATGATTAAAACCAGGGCAACGGGCAACCATGCCGCGGCCCACGCCGGCGCCAAACCTGCGATGCCAATTTGTCTCGCGATTTCCGAGAGCAAGAAGAACCCGACCCCACCGACCATTCCAGTCGTAACCATAGTCTGGATGCCACCTGAGCGGAATGACCGCAATGACACAGTTGCTGCCAAAAGGACCATTGCCACACAGAGCAAAGGGCGAACCAGCAGGGACTCGTACTGCACCCTGAGGCGCTCGGTTGAAAGTTTCGCCTTATCAGCAGCTTCTATAAGCTCCGGGAGATCCCAAAAGGATACCGAGAAAACTGTGCCGAGAGCCTCCTGGACCCGGTCGGGTGTGAGGTAGGTCGAGACGAGGTAGGACGTGAATTTCTCGGGCTGCTGGCCGAGGCGTGAAACCCAGGCGTCCGTCAGCTGCCAATAGCCATCTTTGAGTTCGGCCTGAGCGGCGTCTACACGCTCGGAAAAATGCCCATCGCGATCATAAGCGAAGATCATAACGCCGTTCAGCGTCAGACCCCGGTTCGTCGCGGCCGCAGCCCCCAAAACCGATTCCCCGTCGACGCCGTTCTGCGTGATCCAGGAGCCGCCGCCTTGGGCGCGCAAGAGATTGGTATCGTTGCCGAAAGCCTTGGCGAACACCTGTTCGGATTTGGCCCGGCCGCGGGCGGCGAGTGGGTTGTAGACGGTCACGGCGAAGACGCCGACCATAAGTCCGACCGTCAACCCAGGAGCCAGAAATTGCCAGACAGACATGCCGCCGGCACGCATGACGGCGAGTTCGCTTTTGCGATTGAGATACAGGAGGGCGCTGATCGTGCCGACGAGGACCGCGAACCCGATCAGAAATTCCACGTAGGCGCTGAGGCGGAGCAGGGCAATTCCGACGAGCGTTCCAACTGGAACGTTGCCGTACTTGCTCGATTGGCGAAGCAACTCGACGAAGTCGATCATGAAGATCAGGAGCGCGCAAACGGCGAGGGTGGATGCAATCGCGACGAAGAACAACCTGGCGATGTAGCGCGAGAGGGTGAACGAGCGAATCATGGCGCCACCTTCCGGCGCGGCAAGACGAGACGAAGAACCCTTTCGATTGTTCCCGACATCGCATCGGCCGCGCGTCCAAAGATCGAGATCCCCGACTTCTGCCGGTCAGAGTTCTTGATGACGATCAACGACAGAACGATGGCTCCGATCGGGACCCCGTAGAGGGCGATGAGCATCGAGGCGTCCCGCGTCACGGCACTGTTCAACGCCAATCCAGCCATTCGGCAGGTGGCGGCGAAAAGGAATGTCAGGACAAGGGTTTGCATTCGGCTGGATCGGGTGGATCTCGCTTGGCCCACAAAGGCGACGATGAGGAACACAAACGCGATCGGATAAAGTGGGCCGACGAGGCGTTCGTGAATTTCGGCGCGGAACTGGCCGGGGGAATTCTTGAATATTTTCGAGTCCGCGCTCGGGTGCACGAGTTCGTCCCAATAGCGCTCACGGGGCTTCTTTTCGCCCGAGCCGTCGTCCTGGGATTCGAACCGGTCGAGGTCAACGACGTATTTATCGAAAGCAACGATCTGCGGCGGAGCGTCGGCATCCGTCCGCCGGATGATGTGGCCGGTCGACATGACGAGATAGGCCGTTCCGTCCTGCTTCACGATCGATCCGTGCTCGGCGAGGTAGCTCTGGGACTGGGACTTGTCGCGGGTATCATGCATGACAAGTCCGAGAAGCTCGCCGTCTGCCGAGCGGTCGCGGATATGAAACATCAGGTCGGGTTCGGGACTGGAAAAGCGCCCGGGCTGGATGACCTGGGTCAGGAGATCGCTTCTGACCTGCACCAGATAATCGCTCAAGAGGCGCATGCTCCACGGCTGCGCGAGGTGGCCGACGAATGCGAGAAAGATGCTGACGAGCAAAGCCAGCAGGATCAACGGTCGCGCCACTGTCCAGACTTTGGAACCAGCAGCCGACAGGACGATGAGTTCGCTATCGGTATTCAGGCGATTGAGCGTTTGAAGGGCTGCGATCAAAAACGAAAACGGGGCGATGATCGCCATGAGATTGGGCACGGCGAGGGACGTCATCTTGATGAGCATCCAGGTGTCCTGACCCTGGCTCGTCACGACGTTGAACTGGCGCAGCGCCAGCGCAATCCAGACGATGCCCGTCAACGACGCCAGTATGAGCAGAAACGCGCTCGTTGCCTGCCGGAAGACGTATCTCGAAAAAATTCGCATGCGTTAGCCGCTCTCCCCCCTCCGGCCACCCCGCCGAAGCAATCTCCCCATCACCGGCTCCTGTGGGGATACGTCCGGCTCCCATAGCACAGTGGCGGAATTTCGGCTGTTCGCCGTTTCCTGGCCGTTCGGCCGATCGCAAAAATCGTTCTTTCGGCACAATTGCTTAGATCGCGAAAGCGGCTTGGAGGGAAGGGCGTTTGCAAAGGCTCGCTTGCCACGCCTTCGTGAACGACTAAGTTGTGCCGCCTAGCCACCGGTGCTTGCCCCTTCTGTCGCTGCCGTGACAGTGTGGGAAAACCTGCGGATCGGCGTCCGCATCCCGGCACCCTGTCTCCATCCCCGGCCTTCAATTCCTGGCCCCGAATCTCTGGTCTCGAATCCCACGCCTTAAATTCCTTGTCTAAAATTCCTGGCCTCGAATCTCTGGCCCCGATCACCTCTCAACCTGGAGTCGCTTTGAAAATGTCCGACCGCCTCGAAGTCACGTTCGCGCCGCTCAACGCCGAGACTGAATCTGTAACTGTCGCATTGGCGGGCGATGGCTTGGTTCTTGGCTCCCGGGCTCGTGAGCTCGAGACGAAATCCGCAAGCGCGCTGAGCAAGGCTGCAGCTGCCGCCGACTTCAAAGGCAAATACAAGTCGACGATCGAGATTCTGGCTCCGGCGAAACTTGGCATCGACAGGCTGATCCTCGGCGGTCTCGGAAAGTCCGCGACGCTCACCGATCTGCAGCTCGTCGATCTCGGCGGCGCGATATTGGGCGCCATTCAAAATCGCAAGACGTCGGCGGCAAGCGTGATCGTCGACGCGGAAGCCTCGGGCAATATCTCCGCCGATGAAGCTGGCGCGCTGATGGCGCAGGGCGCTCTGCTACGCCACTACAACTTCAAAAAGTACCTGACGAAGAAATCCGGGGAAGACGGAGCGGACAAGGACGGCTTGAAGAAGCTCGTCATTCACGTGCCGCATCCCGACAAGGCGAAGGCCGCATTCCAGCCGCTGAAGGCCGTTGCCAACGGCGTCAACGTGGCTCGCGATCTCGTCAATGAGCCCGCAAATATTCTCGGGCCGGTCGAACTCGCCGAGAAGACAAAATCCCTCGAAAAGCTCGGTGTCAGCGTCGAAATCCTCGACGTCAAGGACATGGAAAAGCTCGGCATGGGCTCGCTTCTTTGCGTCGGTCAGGGAAGCGTCAGGCCGTCTCGCCTTGCCGTCATGGTTTGGAACGGCGCCAAGGGCAACAAGAAGCAGAAGCCGGTTTGCTTTGTCGGCAAGGGCGTCGTCTTCGATACCGGCGGCATATCTATCAAGCCTGCCGCCGGCATGGAGGACATGAAGGGCGACATGGGCGGCGCGGCCGCCGTGATCGGGACGATGCACGCTCTCGCGGAGCGCAAGGCGAACGTCAACGCCGTCGGACTGATCGGCTGCGTCGAGAACATGCCGTCCGGCAACGCTGTTCGTCCGGGCGACATCGTGAAGTCGATGTCGGGCCAGACGATCGAAGTGATCAACACCGATGCCGAAGGCCGCCTCGTGCTAGCCGACGTGCTCTGGTACGCGCAGGAACAGTTCAAGCCGAAGGTCATCATCGATCTCGCGACGCTGACCGGCGCCATCATGGTCGCTCTCGGCAAAGAGTATGCTGGTCTCTTCTCGAACGACGACAAGCTTGCGGACGAGTTGCTGTCGGCATCACGGGCGACCGGCGAAAAAGTCTGGCGCATGCCGCTCGACAAGGCATTCGACAAGATGATGGATTCCAAGAACGCCGACATGAAGAACGCCGGCGGGCGCTGGGCAGGTGCTGCAACCGCCGCAGCCTTCCTGCAACGGTTCGTGCAGAAGGACACGGCTTGGAGCCATATCGATCTCGCCGGCACCGCGATGGACGGCAGCCGCAACGACACGAACCAGAGCTGGGGTGCCGGCTGGGGCGTGAGGCTGCTCAACGCCTTCGTCGCGGAGCACCACGAGAAAGCCGAGAAGTAGGCTTCGGTCTGCCGATCCAACTCGGATCGGCAGAAATTACCGCCGAGTGGATCCGCCGTATCGTATTGATACATATGGTGGTCCACTCAATAGTTTCCATAATATATATTATGCGAAATTGAGATCGGGGGGACTGTGCTGGTCAATGCATGAGATTGTTATCGATGACGGATACACGCGCCACGCCTGTTGCATGCTTGCGCAGTGAGTTGACGGCATCGAGTGCCATTGCCTTCAGGTAGATGGTGATACCAATCTCGCGCATCGACCAGAACATGCCGTAGACCATAGAAGGGAATGACGGCTTTTGCCGCTTTGGGGCTTTAGCACGCACGGTAGACGCCGAACCGCTGCATCCCTCCGCGATTGCGGGAAAGACGCCATAGACTTTCAAGTCCTGTTGCCAGGCAAAGCGATTATCCAAATCAATGGCGCGGACTCGTTGCATGGGTGCAAGCCATTTCCGTGCGCCTGCATTCGACAGAATATAAGCAGCCGTTCTCGAGGGCGGTAACGGATAGCGGACCAGACTGTGCTCTCCGTCGATAGCCACTACCCTAACTACCGTCTTTTTGAAGCGTGTACACAAATGCAGGTAATCCCAATCTGCTGGTACGCTCGCTACTGCCCGAGCCGCGATCGCGTTGAAACCGGCTGATAGTTCGGCGTCGTCTTCGAGCACGATCGCGTATGGCAGATCTCTGGCGACGATCGTGCGCGCGGCGACCAAATGGCTGGCGTAGCAACCGACTTCGCCGTCGCTCATCCGGGTGCTCGGGGTGAACTCGCTGCGCAGCCACTCAGGGACGTTGCGCCCTTCGACTGCCGGAAGTCGCTCCATCTGCAAGCCAAGCTCCGCCGCTTGGCGCCGCATATATGCCAAGCGGTCTTTCGAACGGTCCAGATTAATCAGAAATATTGGTATTGGCACGGCAAGAGCCTCCCCGTGCAACATTATGCGTTGTGCTGACGATAAGTACAGGGATTACTGCAGCGGCCATTGGAATTCGCCCCAGTCGCCAGTCGCCAGTCGATAAGCGAAGTCGAGATCGTTTTTACGCAAGGACAAATCTTTCCGGGTGTAGGCGGATGAAAGCCGGCAGCTCGGCGACGCTCACAATATCGGTCTCGTCGGCCACCATCTTCGCGTACTCGTCGGAACACTGGAAGCTGGGTTTCAATCTGTGTTCCGCGTGCGAGTACGACGCGATCTTACGGCGCCAAGCTTCCCAACCGCCCAAGCTCGTCATATGCCAACCCGCATCCGGGATGACGCGAACCGGTGCCCAGATGCCGGTGTTGATCCAATTCCAAGCTCTGGCATGGAGGTGCCCCAGCACCGTACCTCTGAGCCGCCCCGACGCACATATCTTGGTCATGCGAAGACGTTGGGCACCCGGAAATTGTCGATACTCGATAAGACGTGGTCCCTTGTCCCAAGGTGGGCTCCTCACCCGCCGGTTGGCAGAGCCGCGATAGACCGGCATCTCGAAGATCGTCAGCTCTCCCGGTTTGCGCTCGCTCAGCGCGCGTCTCAACGCCGTGGCGCTCAGGATTTCATCGACGTCCGACACGATGATCAAATCGTTTGCCGTGGCTTGAGCTAATCCCTTGGCAATCTGATTGCGCTGATAGTGCTCGCGAGCCCAATTCGCATCGAGAGGCTTCGTATCCAATCCATAGGCGTCGCTTGTCTCGGGGAAGTCGACGACGATGGGGATGATCTTGCCGGAATACCTTCGGAAGCGATCGGCATTGTCGGCGAAATAGAGAGGTTTCGGTTCTCCCTGAAATGTCCGGCGCGCTTCGACGAGCACAAAATAATCCACGAGCGCGTCGAGCTCGTGCAGCCGCACCTCGAGCAAATCGAGTTCATTAAAAAAGCTGAAGCAATCGAAGAGCATCCGATTACTCGTTGTGATCTACGCGATTGGAATGGACGGGCTCCGATGTCGGAGCGGGATGTTTTGGAAATGAATGGCTTTGAGAAACGGGGCGTCGACTCGAAAAGCCGACAGTGGGCCCGCCGCGCGGCTATCTCCTAACGGAGTAATTTTCGCGGGACGGGAAAACGGGGAGCGAGCGAGTTATCAATTTCATTCTTGGGAACGGAATGAAGGGCATCCCGTCTCGCCCTGCAATTAATTTGCGGCGCTACGCGAGCGTGCTCTTCGGTACCAAAACGGAAATGGGGCACCCATGATCACGATCAGGAACGCAAGCACCGCATTGCGGATGGGGTGTTTCTCGAAGCCGTCACTTTCTATGGATTTGTAGCCCGGGACGTCGTGGGTATCCCCAATCAACGTCCGCACATTTTCAAAATCCTCTTCCTCGACGAGGATCGAAATTCCGCCAAAGAGCACCGCGAAGTGCGGGCATTGGGTGACGATATCCTTACCGGCCGTGACGAAGCGAATGCCGTGTGCCTCGAGCAAGCTTTCGATGACGAGGATCTCTGGAAGCATCAAGCTGGTGTGGGCGATCACAAGCGGCATCTCGTGGCCTCAAGGTCAAATCACGGCTCGCGGCGTTCGAGCTTCCGGATGCCTTCCGCGATCAACACGGCGTAGAGCGCTATGACGAAGCCCGACAGCATGTTGACCGAGACCACCGCGCCGATCGCCTGCGCCAGCGCCGGATCGAACACCCAGGACAGCATGCGGACGACGATCTCATCGAAGCTCTGTTTCAGCAGGAAGAGAAACTCGCTCGCCTGCTCCATCGTCGGCTTCGTGGGAAGATCGAACGCGGCCCGCTTTGCAAGCTCAGTGATGCCGGGCGCCGGCAGGAATGTCAGGCCAGCGGAAAACAACAATCCGAGCGGCGCCGCGAGCCGAAAATAGCCCCAACGCATCGGGCGGGCCTTCAGCCGGTCCATCAGGAACCGGACGGCCTGCACGCCGAGAAAGAGCGAAATGGCGAAAATCACGGCGACGAACTTCAGCCGCTCCTGATCCGTGCCGAGGAATGTCAGAAGCCCGACGACGCCGGCGAGGATGGCCTTCGTTATCGCCTCCAGCGCCCCGACCGTCACGATAACGATCATCGAACGTCCCGGGGGGCGGTCGAAATAAAACGGGAATTCGTATCTGAGGCGGGCGATCTCAAGTGCCGCGCCGACGCCGAGCGCCAACAGCGCCGTGCCGGCTGCGAAGACCAACGGCGCCGTATAGCCGACCCAAGCGACGGCGAAAATTGCCGCAAGCTCGAGCGCCATCATCAGGCCATTGAAGATAATGTGCATCGATCCCCCGCTCTGCCGCCGAGACTAGCAGAGCCAGGCGGCTCGGCAACGGGCGTTGCAAATCGGGGGGCGTCTGGTTTGGACACACCTGCTTTGTGGGCAGGCTTCGGCGCCGTCAGCTCGTCGCCTTATCGGCTTTGCAAGTTGCATCGCCTGCCCGCGCAAAGTTCGCCTCGAACGGATAGGACCGGCGGAACAGCAGAAGCTCAGGACCCGTATCGCCCAGGAGATGCAGCTGGCCGATTTTGCTTTCCTCGTCGGTTCTGTACCAGGCTTCGATCGCATAAGGCGCCGCGCCTTTCGAGAGTTCGAGCTTACCCCTGAAGGCGCCGTCGCCTTGGCTGGTGTCGGTCGCGAGATGGACGGCGACCTCTCCACATGAGTTGTCGTCCTTGATCGCGATCCCGCACCAGCCGTCCTTGCACGCAACGATATCGTACGTCAGGGCGCAGCCATCGTCGCCGCAGTCTTGCGCGTCGCCGTTGCGGCCGTAGCCGTAATAGTGACCGGTCCATCTGCCGGCGAGGGATACCGGCGCGATTTCTTCGACTTTTGCGGCGGCTTCGTCGCCGGCCGCCGCAGAGCCGCCAAAACCGAAGACGAAGATGACCGCGATGACCGATACGGCGACGACAACTCCTGCGGCTGCGAGCGCAACGGCGCCCACCACTTTACCCCCCGGCGAATTGTCGAGGCTCTGTCTTCGCGTCGCGATTTTTTCGATCATCGGCTTCCTCATAATTCCGGTTGGAGCGGTCGCGATCGGTTCAGGTACCGGCCTCATCGTGCTGCCCTATGAAATGTTCGTACTCGCCGGTCGTGCGCCGTTTCTTTTTCCGGCGCACATGCTGTCGTCGGCAATGGCGTTGTTGATCGCACCGATCGTCATCGCGTGTCGACATCGGCTTGAGCTTCACAGACCGCTTGGCCGGCTGTTGGGCATATTTGTGGTGATTGGGGGGCTTACGTCGTTACCTGTCGCCATCATGAGCCATTCCCCGGCGTTGGCGCGGGCCGGATTTTTCGTGCAGGGTCTCGTCTGGCTTTACCTGTTCGGCTCGGCCTTCGCCGCGATCCGCCAGCGGAACATTCGCCGCCACGCGCACCTGATGATGGCGATGGTTGCGGTGACGACGGGCGCCGTCTGGTTCCGCGTGATTACGGGCACAGCGATTGTGCTCCACCTGCCGTTCGACCCCGTCTACGCGCTCGCGGCATGGATCGGCTGGATGGTTCCCTTGGGCATTGTCTTGAGCAATCCGCGGTTCATTTCGGCGAGCTTGGCACGATAGCCGGGCGACATAGCCGCAGGACTCCACGGAACTGGCCCTCGTCGATCCTTTCGGGGTCGTCTACTGTCCGCCCGATCCAAAGAGGACGGACATGACGGCTACGCTCAAACCATCGCGCGACATCACCCGGCTGATCGAAATCATGGCGGCGCTCAGGACGCCCAAAACGGGCTGCCCGTGGGATCTCGAACAGACGTTCGAGACGATTGCGCCCTACACGATCGAGGAAGCCTACGAAGTTGCCGATGCCATCGCGCGCAGGGATCTGGTTGATCTCAAGGACGAGCTTGGCGACCTCCTTTTGCAAGTCGTCTATCATTCGCGCATCGCAGAGGAGCAAGGCTCGTTCGCATTCGGCGACGTCGTCGAATCCTCCACGAAGAAGATGATCCGGCGGCATCCTCACGTCTTCGGTGATGGCGCGGCGCGGGATCCTTCTCAAGTCAAAGCGACGTGGGAAGAGATCAAGGCGGAAGAACGCGCCGAGAAGGCTGCGGAACGTTTACGCGTCTTGGCGCCAAGTTCTTCGCGCGGGCATTCGTCCGCAACGCTGGCCGACGTTCCCGTTGGGCTTCCGGCTCTGACGCGCGCGATCAAGTTGCAGGACAAAGCCGCGAGGGTCGGTTTCGATTGGCCGAACCTTCAGCCTGTGTTTGAAAAGCTAAAAGAAGAAGTCACCGAGCTTGAAGAGGCTTTGGCTGCGTCCAGCGACTCCCCTGCGGGGAGCCGGCCGCCGGACGCGGAAGACGCAATTAAAGAAGAGTTCGGCGATTTGCTTTTTGTGATGGCGAACATCGCGCGGCATCTGAAGCTTGATCCGGAGGATGCGCTGCGGGGCGCCAACGACAAGTTCGTCCGGCGGTTCGCTCATATCGAAAAGGCGCTTGCCGAGCGCGGCAAATCCCCGTCGCAGTCTTCGCTCGACGAAATGGATGCGCTTTGGGATGAGGCGAAAGCGCTCGAGAAGCGTTAGGCGCCCTTACCGTTCCTTATTGCTTCGGCCACGTGCTCGGGCCGAAATCCGAGACCGATGAGGCGCGCCGGGATGCGGGAGACAAACGGCAGCCGGGTCAACAGCCGGATGATCAGCGGCGGCGCTATGGGGCCGCTGGCCGCGAGGGTCTTTGCGATCACCGCGTTCTGGACGGCGAGTTGCAGGCGTTGTGTCGCGCGGGTCGGGAACTCCCGGCGCGTCTGCACGGCTTCCAGATCGTCGAACGTCAAGCGGCCCGTCTTGAGCGGCTGCCACAAGAGATTCGCGGCGGCGACGGCGTCCTGAACCGCGAGGTTGATACCGACGCCGCCGACGGGGCTCATCGCGTGAGCGGCATCTCCGATGCAGAGGAGCCCGGGTCGCGCCCAGGTCTTGAGGCGGTCGACCACGACCGTCAGAAGCTTGACGTGATCCCAGTCGGTAATGGCGTCGGCGCGCTTGGCGTCAAACGGCAAGAGCGCGCCGACCGATTTGCGGAAAGCGTCGAGGCCCGCCGCTCGCACTCTCGCATCGCCACCTTTCGGGATGACGTAGGCGCACTGCCAATAATCTCCGCGCTGTAGCATGACGAAGATATGGCCGGCATCGAAGCGGCCTTGCGTTTCCTCAGTGTCGGTCGGGAGCCTCGGCAGGCGGAACCACATCACGTCCATCGGCGCGCCGAAGTTCTCGCTGACGAGGCCGGCGGCGCCGCGCAGTACCGATGAGCGTCCGTCGGCGGCGACCACGAGATCGGCATTGATGGTCATGTCGCCTTCCGGCGTCTTGACCTTTACTCCCGTTACACGATCGCCATCGAAAACGAGGCCTGTCGCTTCGGCGTTCATCCTGAGGCTGAATTTGGGATAGGTTCTGCCCTTATCCGCGAGAAAATTCAAAAAGTCCCATTGGGGCATCAGGGCGATGAATTTCGTCCGGATCGGGAGATGCGAGAAGTTCGCCATCTCGAGACGCGTGTCACCGAACTGCCCGTAGATGCTCGTTGCTTCCTGATGTGGAAGTTTCAGAAAATCGTCGAGCCAGCCGAGTTCTTCCATCAACTGCAGCGTTGAGGGATGAATTGTATCGCCGCGAAAATCGCGAAGGAAATCTTTGTGTTTCTCGAGTACGGTCACGGCGACGCCGGCGCGCGCCAGAAGCACACCCAGCATCATCCCCGCGGGTCCGCCGCCCGCTATGCAGCATGTGACGCGCTCATCCACGGGGACGAGCTTAGACCGATATTCCCGCCTTGCGAAGATGCCCGATGACGCGCGCCTTCTTTTCGCTCGGCACGCGGAGACGCAATTCGATGCTGCCGTCCTTGCGGGCTTCTCGTGCAAGCACATCGCACGTCTCGTGCAGCCAATGGAGGAGCGCGCCATCGCTTCCCGGCAGGATCACGTCGAGAATTTCGTCGGACGCGCCGAGGCGCTCATCGATCGAATGCAGCAACGGCGCCATGCCCTCGCCGGTCGACGCCGAGACGAGCACGGGCGGGCGGGCATTGCGGTGCACTTCGTGTTGCAGCTCCGCCCGACGCTCCGCAGGCAGAAGATCGATCTTGTTCCAGACTTCGAGAAGGTGGCTTTCGACGGGCAAGGTATCGATACCGAGATCCGTCAGCACTTTCTCGACGTCCTGCGCCTGCGCTTCGGTTTCTTCGTGGGCGATGTCGCGCACGTGCAGAATGAGATCGGCTTCGACGACTTCTTCGAGCGTCGCGCGGAAGGCGGCGACGAGCATGGTCGGGAGATCAGAGATGAAACCGACCGTGTCGGACAGGATGATCCGCCGGGCGCTGGGGAGCTTTACTTCGCGCATGGTGGGATCGAGCGTCGCGAAAACCTGATCCATCGCGACGACGCCAGCGCCGGTGATTTTATTGAAGAGTGTCGACTTTCCCGCGTTCGTATAGCCGACGATCGCGACAATCGGATACGGGACTTTGCGGCGCCCCTTGCGATGGAGATCACGCGTTTTTGCAACGTCTTTCAGGTCGTTTTTGATCGCATCGATGCGGTCCTGGAGCATTCGGCGATCGAGTTCGATCTGGGCTTCGCCGGGGCCGCCGAGGAAGCCGCCGCCGCCGCGCTGGCGTTCCAAATGGGTCCAGGCGCGAACGAGACGGCCCTTTTGATACGTCAAATGCGCGAGTTCGACCTGCAGCACGCCTTCGCGTGTTCTGGCGCGTGCGCCGAATATTTCGAGGATCAGCCCGGTGCGATCGAGAACCTTGGCGTTCCACGCCTTCTCGAGATTGCGCTGCTGCACAGGCGTGATGTTGTAATCGATGACGACGAGGCCGATTTCGAGCTCTTCGACGAGGCCCTTGATCTCTTCGACCTTGCCCGATCCGAGCAGTGTCGCGGGCCGGGGTTCGGAGACCGGCACGATCGTCGAGTCGATGATGTCGAGTTCGATGGCTCTTGCCAGGCCGACGGCTTCAGCCAGACGATTTTCCGGCGTGTGAATGTGCGTGGACGATTTCGCCGGCTGCGCGGTCTTGGGCTTCGGCTGCCGCTTCCATGCGGGCACGACAACGAGCGTTCGCGTTCTCGGCGCTCTCGTCTCCTTCGAGACACGCCGACGTTCGCGATTTCGTCCGCCTTCGCTCTTTTCGCCCTCGCCGTCCTTCGAACGTGAGGTCAACCGGCGGGGCTTTCGTCCTGGTCGTTCAGATTGACGGGGCCGCCCGGCATTATCGTGGAGATGGCGTGTTTGTAGACAAGCTGGGAATGACCATCGCGGCGCAGGAGAACGCAGAAATTATCGAACCAGCTGACGATGCCTTGGAGTTTCACGCCATTGATGAGGAAGATCGTGAGTGGCGTTTTGTTTTTGCGAACATAATTTAAAAATGTGTCTTGGAGATTCTGAGGTTTTTCAGCCGCCATTTTTTTTGTCCGTTTTTTATCTCGACGTCTTGTTCTAGCGTCTTCTCGTAACGAGTGGTGCCGTCGCAGTTAAGAAGTAACGAAGCACCAATGCAGCGGTCACCAGGAAATACGGTAATGATCGAAGCGAGCCGCACTCTACATCCATTGTTGCCTCGCACAATGCGGCAACGTTCGCACCTGCCTCACGCTGAAAATTCAGCAACCTGATGAAATCTCAACCGCAGCTGGCGGGCAAGCGGCCCCGGCCGCCCATCCCCAATTGCAGCTCCGTCTATTTTAACAACCGGCATGACGATATTGGTGGCGGATGTCACAAACGCCTCGCGGGCGTTCAGGACTTCTTCCCGGGTAAAGGTCCGCTGTTCAATTTTTATTCCCTCCCCTTTCGCAACATCCATCACGGTTGCCCGGGTTACTCCGGGCAGGATGTGATGGTCGAGCGGATGGGTGACGAGCGAACCGTTTGAGGCGACGATCCAGGCATTGCTCGAGGCACCCTCGGTGACGTTGCCGGCGGCGTCCACGAACCATGCCTCGCGGGCTCCGGCCCGGCGTGCTTCGTCCTTCGCCAGGACGGCGGGCAGCAGCATCACCGTTTTGATATCGCAGCGCGCCCACCGATTGTCCGGTGTGGTCTTCACACTGATCCCCGTTTCGGCGAGTTCGGCCGCCCATCCCCGCCGTTGGGCGCGAGCGATTACGACAAGCGTCGGCGGCGTTTCGGGCGGCGGCAACGCGAAGTCCCTCGGCCCAGCGCCGCGCGAGACTTGCATATAAACGATGCCGTCGCGGACGCGATTGCGCCGGATCACCTGGTAAATGACGTGGCGCAGCGCGCGCTCCGTCATGGGCGCGGGGATCGCAAGTTGCTTCAACGACCGGGCGAGACGCTCGAGATGCCGGGGTGCATCGACCAGTCCGCCGTCGCGGACTTCGATGACCTCGTAAATCGCATCGGCGAATTGGAAGCCGCGGTCTTCGACATGAACGGCGGCCTGCGCATAGGGCCGGTAGCCGCCATTGACATAAACGATGCGTGTCAAGCGACCTCGCTCCTAGGACGCCGATCGGAGGTCGCCGCTGCGCTGCTCGGAAGAAACGCCGAGCGCGCGGAGCTTTCGATGCAACGCCGATCGCTCCATGCCGACGAATTCAGCGGTTCTCGAAATGTTGCCGCCGAACCGGTTGATCTGAGCCAGGAGGTATTCACGCTCGAAAATTTCCCGCGCCTCGCGGAGCGGAAGCGACATCAGGTGTTCGGCGCCGCCGTTGACGGGCAACGGCACGTTGGAGCCGATTTCATCGGGAAGCATGTCGGCCGTGATAGCGGCATTGGGCTCGCCGCCCGCGAGGATCAAAAGACGTTCGACGTTGTTGCGGAGTTCGCGAACGTTGCCCGGCCAATCGTGCGCCTGCAGCACCGCGATGGCGTCTTCGCCGATCCTGCGCGGTGCGAGGCCCGATGTCTGGGCGACCTGGCTGATGAAATACTGGATGAGTTCGGGAATATCCTCGCGCCGCTCGGCGAGGCTTGGCACCCGCAGCGTCACGACGTTCAGGCGATGGTAGAGATCTTCCCGGAAGCGTCCCTCGCGGATGTCCTGCTCGAGGTCACGTGAGGTCGATGAGATGATCCTGACATCGACGGAAACTTTTTGCGAGCCGCCGAGACGGAGAAACTTCTGTTCGACGAGCACGCGCAGGATCTTGCCCTGCGTTTCCATCGGCATGTCGGCGACTTCGTCGATGTAGAGCGTGCCGGTGTGCGCTTCTTCCAAAGCGCCGACTTTCCGCGGGCCGCCCGTGCGGTCCTCTGTCCCGAACAACTCGTCTTCGACGCGATCAGGCACCATGGCAGCCGCGTTGAGCACGACGAACGGTCCGTCGGCGCGCAGCGATTTTTGATGGAGAACGCGGGCCGCGAGTTCTTTGCCCGTACCAGACGCGCCGCGCAGCATGATCCGGCTGTTCGTTGGGCCGGCCTTGTCGATGTTGTTCTTCAGCTGGTTGATCGCCGGCGATTTGCCGATCATGTCGGCGGAAACGACTGAGCGTTCCTTGAGCTCGCGCACTTCGCGCTTCAGCTGAGACGCTTCGAGCGCGCGCAAGGCCACGAGGATGAGGCGATCGGATTTGAACGGCTTCTCGATGTAATCGTAAGCGCCGCGCTTGATCGCGGTCACGGCGGTTTCGATGTTACCGTGGCCTGAAATGATAACGACGGGCAGATCGGGATACGTCCGCTTCATCACCGTCAGGACTTCGAGTCCGTCGAGGCGGCTTCCCTGCAGCCAGATATCGAGGACGACGAGGTGAGGCCTTCGGTCTTCGATGGCGCGCAGAGCTTCATCGCTGTCGCGTGCAAGCCGGGTCCGGTGGCCCTCGTCCTGTAAGATGCCGGCGACCAGGTCCCGGATATCCGCCTCGTCATCGACGATCAATATATCAGCTGACATTGCTGCGCTCCTGGGGGGGTTAAGCGTTTCATCTCATGCTCCGCCGGCAATTTGCGCTGCGGCGCGAATTTGATCTGTCGTCATATCGCGGGATGGTCCGACCTTTATCGGCAATGTCAGCCGAACCAGAGCGCCGCGCGTTCTCGTATTGCTTACCGGAGCATCCTCAAGGGCCAGCGTGCCGCCGTGCTGCTCGACGACTTTCTGCACGATGGCGAGACCGAGGCCAGTGCCCTTGGTTCTTGTCGTAACATAGGGTTCCAAAAGCTTCGCACGATTTTGTTTCGGCAGACCAATACCGTTGTCGATGACTTCGATCGCGACGCGGTCCGGCAGTGGTACCAGCCGCACCTCGATCTCGCCCTTATAGCCGGGCGGACGGCCCTGTGCTTCGCCGTAGGATTCGATCGCCTCGGCAGCGTTCTTGATGAGGTTGGTGACCGCCTGCGATATCAGCCGCAGATCGAAATGGGCGGTGACCGGGCGATCCGGAAGAACGAGCTTGAAGTTTATGTCCTTGTGGCCTTCGCGGAAAAGGACGGCCGGCTCTTGGACGGCGAGTTTCAGATCCTGATCGGCCATGGCGGGCTGCGGCATACGTGCGAACGATGCAAACTCGTCGACCATGCTTTTGATCTGACCGGTTTGGCGTTCGATCGTCTGCGTCAGCGTTTCGAACAGCTCGCGGTTTTCGCCAATCTGCGACCCGAACTTCCGGCGCAGGCGCTCTGCCGAAAGTTGTATCGGCGTGAGAGGGTTTTTGATTTCGTGCGCGATACGTCGCGCGACGTCCGCCCAGGCGCTCGTTCGCTGGGCCTGGACGAGTTCGGATATGTCATCGAACGTGACGACGGAACCGACGTCGCCCTCACCCTCTCTCTCGTGCGTGATCCGGACGGCGAACGTTCGCTCTTCATCACCGATCTGCTTTTGAATTTCGTACTGCTTGCTCTTCAGACCGGGCTCGTCGCCGGCGGAAAGAATGCACGCGAATTCCGGGACGACATCCTTCAGCGGCTTGCCGACGACTTCCGCACTCGTGAAGCCGAGCAGGCGTTCGGCGGAGCGGCTGATGAGGGTGATGCAGTCGGCACTGTCGAGGCCGATGACGCCGGCGGAGACGCCCGACAGAACGGCTTCGATGAAATTCCGCCGCTCGGTCAATTGCGCATTGGTGGTGACCAGCGCGTTCTGCTGCTGCTTCAAATCGCGCGTCATCACGTTGAACGTATGCGAGAGACGCCGCAGATCGCCTTCTCCCCGCTTCTCGGGCAGCGAGAATTCGAGATTGCCTTTCGACACTTCCTGCGCGCCTGCGATCAACCTTCGGATCGGCGCGACGAACCTGCCCGCAAACCACATGCCTACCCATATCGCGGCAAGCAGAGACGTCATCGAGATCATGAAGTAGATGAGGCCGTGCGCGACTTTCAGGCCGCCTTTGGCTTGCCTCAGGCGCGTATATTCATAGACGTTCTGCTCGGTGCTCTGGAGATGGCTGATCACCTTCGGACTGACGCCGCGCGCGACGTAGAGATACCGCCCCGGCATGCTGTCGATCTTGGTGATCGCAGAAATCCGATAATCGCTCGACGGTTTCGATAATGCGACTTGGCCGGATTCCGCCTGCTGTATAGCAGCGGGCGGCGGCACGACATACGGCAGCTTCGGATCATCGAGCGCAAGGACGATGGGCACGCCTTCGCCGTCAATGATGTAGGCCGACGTCAGATCTCTGAGACCTGCCTGGCCGATGAGGAACTTCTGAAATGCGTCAGGATCGTCCTTGAGAGTCGCGGCCTCGCCGTTGATATCGCGGACCATGTTGACGATATCGGTCCGGATGATCTGGCTGTGCTCGTCAACGTAAGCCTTCGCGACGTCATAGGAGTTTTCGACGATGGCGCGCGTGCGCCCTGAGAACCAGCCGTCGAGCGAGCGGGAGAATGTCGTCGTCGCGGCGACGGCGAGCAGCACGGCCGGCAGCGCGGCCGTGAGGGTGAAGAGAGCGACGATGCGCGTGTGCAGCCGCGCTCCTGGAACCTTCTGCTTCCAGGCACGGCGAAGTCCGAGCGCTTGCCAGACGATGGTGCCGAACATCGCGACGAGGAGGACGGCATTCACCGCCAGCGCCGTCCAGACATATTCATTGCGCGGCGTTATCGCGGTTAGACCCGTCAGGATGAGATAGCTGACGAGCGCAGACATCAAAGAGAGCAGCACGACGCCGAGGCCGAACCAGAATGCGCGGTCGGACGGGTTCAGCGGTGTTGCCCCTTCCTCGACCAAAGCAGCAGCGGGCACTCTATCGCGCAGGGCGATCGTGTCGGCTTTGCCATCGCTGTTGCTGGCGCTCATCAGTTGTCGACCGATCCAACTATTGCTCTGAATTCGTTCTCAATTGATCGTCCGCCCATTACCGTGGACGGCATTTCCCGGCGCGGTATTTCCACACCGGGCGAGCATGCAGCGACGATCACGCTACAGCTGCCCAGACCCAACAGCCTAACTGTGACATTTTCGCGACGGGTGTGGCGCAGATCAAGCGCCAAACGCGTGTTCGGTCAAGGCCTGTGGATAACTTTTTGGGATACGAACGGTATGATCAGCCTTCGACGGTGCGAAATACCCGGATATTGAGATCCCGAATGCGCGCGCGCAGCGTGTTGCGATTGAGGCCGAGAAGCTCGGCGGCGCGAATTTGATTGCCGCGCGTCGCTGCCAGCGCCGCGCTGAGGAGCGGCTTCTCCACGTCGCGGATGACCCGGTCGTAAAGGCCTGGCGGCGGAAGTTCATTGCCGAACGAAGAAAAATACCGCGAGAGGTATCGCTCGACGGCTTCTCCGAGATCGCCGCCTTCGGCGCCGCCTCCGACCGGGGCCGAGATCGCGGAGCCCGCAAGCTCCTGCTCGACGATTTGAGCCGTCAGCGCGTCCTGCGTGTAGAGGGCGACAAGGCGGCGGACGACGTTCTCCAGCTCACGGACGTTGCCGGGCCATGGATGCGACTTGAGGCGTTCGATCGCGGCGGTCTCGATCGACTTCTGTCCGAGGCCTTCCCGCGCTGCCTGTCTCAGGAAGTGGCGAACGAGATCGCCGATATCTTCGAGCCGCTCGCGCAGCGGTGGCAGGCGTATCGGCACGACATTCAGCCGATAGAAGAGATCTTCGCGGAATAGACCCTGTTGGATCTGCGTTTTGAGATCGCGGTGCGTCGCCGCGATGATGCGCACGTTGGTCTTGATGGGCGTGCGCCCGCCGACAGTCGTGTATTCGCCTTGCTGGAGAACGCGCAAAAGCCGCGTCTGCGCTTCAAGCGGCATATCGCCGATTTCGTCGAGGAAGAGCGTGCCGCCCTCGGCCTGCTCGAAGCGGCCGGGCGTGCGCGTCTGGGCGCCGGTGAAGGCTCCCTTTTCGTGCCCAAAGAGCTCGCTCTCGATCAATTCCCGCGGGATCGCCGCCATGTTTATCGCGACGAACGGGCCGTGCCGGCGCTTGCCGTAATCGTGCAGAACGCGCGCGACGAGTTCCTTGCCCGTGCCGCTCTCGCCGTTGATCATGACCGTGAGATCGCTCTGCGTCAGGCGCGCGAGCACGCGATAGATGTCTTGCATCGGCAGCGAACGGCCGATGAGCGGTAGTTCGTCCGTTTCGCGTTCGGTGTTCACCGTCTGGCGCTTTCGCCCCGGCTCCGACAGCGCGCGCGAAACAACCGCCACGACTTCATTGAGATCGAAGGGCTTCGGGAGATATTCGAAGGCGCCCTTCTCGGCCGCCGTCAGCGCCGTCATCAGCGTGTTCTGGGCGCTCATGACGATGATCGGCAGATCGGGCCGTAGTTTCTTCATGCGCGGAATGAGATCGAACGCGTTCTCGTCCGGCATGACGACGTCCGTGATAACGACATCGCCCTCGCCCTGGCTCACCCAGCGCCACAGCGTCGCCGCGTTGCCGGTCGCCCGGGGCGCGAAACCTGCCCGCGCCAATGCCTGGTTCAACACCGTGCGAATGGCGGTGTCGTCGTCGGCGATAAGTATGGTGCCTCTGGCCATCAAGTCTCTCTCGTCGTCGGCACGGGAGCTGGCCGCGCGCGTTGCATGGGAAGCAGCACGCGGAAGATCGTGCGCTTGGGCTCACTTTCACATTCGATGATGCCGCCGTGATCGGCGATGATCTTGGCGACCAGCGCGAGTCCGAGGCCGCTGCCGGACGTCTTGGTGGTAACGAACGGATCGAAGAGATGCGGCTTCAAATGATCGGGGATGCCGCAACCGTTGTCTTCGATCTGGATCATCAACGGGAGGCTGACGCGCGTATCAGAGCCGGGAAGCGATAACCGCACTCCGGGCCTGAACGCCGTCTGCATGATGATGCGGCCAGAGTCGGTTCTATCGCCGATGGCTTCCGCCGCGTTCTTCAGAAGGTTGAGGAAGACCTGCACGAGCTTATCGCGATTGCCGAGAACGGGCGGCAGCGACGGATCGTAATCCTCGACGTAACGGACGTTGCGACCGAACCCGTGCTCCGCGATGCGGCGTACATGATTGAGAACGTCGTGAATGTTGACCGCATCTTTCGTGATCGGGCGCTCGTCACCGAACACCTCCATGCGATCGACGAGATTACGGATACGGTCGGTTTCGGAACAGATGAGCTGGGTCAGCGCGCGGTCTTCGTCGGAAAGAGCGGGCTCCAGCAGCTGGGCTGCGCCGCGAATGCCGGACAAGGGATTTTTGATCTCGTGCGCCAAGACGCCGGCCATTCCCGACACGGAGCGCGCCGCCGCGCGATGCGTCAGCTGCCGCTCGATCATTTGCGCCATCGAGCGCTGCTGCAGCATCAGGAACATGTTGCGCGGCTCTTCGAGAAGCGGGCCGCCATAAACATCGACAAGCTTCGCGCCGGAGAACCGGGGCGTCGCGACTTCGATGCTGTATTCATTGACTGTCGAGCTTGTGGACTGCACCTGCTCGATCAATCCAAGCAGCGGGCAGCCGAATGCGACGATGTCGGAAATCCGGCTTCTCGTCAGCGCGGACGCACTCATCGAGAAAAAGGATTCAGCCGCCGCATTTGCAAAAACGATGGTTTGATCGCTGGCAATCACGAGTATCGGGTGCGGCAGCGCACTCAATAAATCCTCGCAATCGACCGCTCTGGCCGGAGGCGGCGCCGAGTGACGATCAGATTTGCGTACCGATGCCGACTTGCTACTCATGCCGCGCGCGACTCCGTACAAGAATAAAAAGTCTTAAGGCCGTCGAGCACACGCTCGGGTTCAAGCATCGTGCAGAGCTTGGCGCGCCACGACTTGACGACCGCTTCGCTGGCGCCGCTCGTCGCCAAATACCAGCCGACGTGCTTGCGGGCGTTGCGCAGACCGAGGTCCCTGCCGTAGTGGCCGAGCATCGCTTCGACATGCTCGAGGGCAATGTCGCGCTGATCGTCGAGCGCCGGATCGCCTGCATCGCGGCCCGTCGCCAAGAAGTTTGCGATGCGCCCCGGCATCCACGGTGCGCCGTAGGCTCCGCGTCCGACCATGACGCCCCTTGCCCCGGAAGCTTGCAGCGCCTCTGCTGCATGGACGGGCGATAGGATGTCTCCGTTGACGAGGACGGGAAGCGAGGTCGCTTCAACGACGGGACGCACAGCCGACCAATCGGCGGCGCCCGTGAAGAACTGACACCTCGTGCGGCCGTGGACTGTGATCAGCTTGATGCCTTCCGCCTCCGCGCGCTTGGCGAGTTCAGGAGCGTTGCGGGTCTTGTCGTCCCAGCCGAGCCGCATCTTCAGCGTCACGGGAACCTTCACGGCATTGATGACCGCTTTGATCAAAGCCTGGGCGTGGTCGAGATTGCGCATGAGCGCGGAGCCCGAGAGTTTGCCCGTCACCTCTTTTGCGGGGCAGCCCATATTGATGTCGATGATGTTCGCGCCCTTCGCTTCGGCGATACGGGCGCCCTCAGCCATCCACCGCTCTTCGCGGCCGGCGAGTTGTACGACAAACGGTGTCAGATCCCGCCCCTCGACCCGGCGCAGGACGTCAAATCGCGATTTGACCAATTCCTCGCTCGCGACCATCTCGGAAACGACGAGGCTCGCTCCAAGGCGATGCGCAAGACGCCGGAAGGGAAGATCACTCACCCCCGACATGGGCGCCAAGACTGCGGGTGGCGTGCCGTTTACGATGTCTTCTAGCATTTGGTCGAAACCAGCTCCCACCGTTCTGCCTAATCTGTGAGCAGACTGCAGATGTGCCGCGAGTTTGGGCAGCCTATGCGCCGTTCAGCGATTTCGCAAGGGTGAACAAGACGTTTCGGAATTGCCGATTTGACGCGGCTGAGCATCTGGCGACTATGAAATTGGCAGTTCCGGTTTCACGGCGGCGATTCCGGCGGGCGAGAGGGTGTTGCGAAAGCTTGCGCGAGCGGGCACGGAAGGCCTGGGCTTTCAACGATAGTGCATTTCCAGGGAGATCGTATGTTGCGCATTGCCGCTTTGATCGTCGCGGCCGGTCGGGGAACGCGCGCGGCTTCGGGCCAAAGCTCCAGCGGTCGGGGCTCTGGCGGTCAGGGCGCCGGGCCGAAGCAGTATGCGGCGATCGGAGGTAGAACGGTCCTCACCCGCGCGATCGACGCCTTCGCGCGGCATCCCGAGATCAACGAGATCAAGGTCGTCATCCATGCCGACGATGGCGAGTTGTACAAGCGTGCCACGGCGGGATTTGGCTTCGGCAAGCTTTCCGGCGTCGCCATTGGCGGTCCAAGCCGGCAAGCCTCCGTCCTGCGCGGTCTCGAGGCCTTGGCTGGCACTGCTCCCGACGTCGTCTTGATCCACGACGCTGCGAGGCCGTTCGTATCGTCGAAAACGATCTCGAACGTCATTGCGGCGCTTCGCGAGCGGCCCGCGGCGCTCGCAGCGCTGCCCGTCACCGACACCCTGAAGCGGACGTCCGGCGACGGCGTCGTAACGGAGACTGTCGCACGCGCCGGGCTATGGCGCGCGCAGACCCCGCAAGGTTTTCAATTCGGGCCGATCATCGCCGCGCACCGTGAGGCAGCAAGTAAGAACTTGGACACGTTCACCGACGATGCCGCGATCGCCGAATGGGCCGGTCTCGCGGTGGCCGTCGTCGAAGATTCAACCGGCAACATCAAAATCACAACGGCAGAGGATCTCGAATTGGCAGACCGGCAAATGACTAGCGCACTCGAACCGCGCACCGGCACGGGCTTCGACGTTCACCGCTTCTCAGAAGGCGACCACGTTTGGCTCGGCGGCGTGAAAATTCCGCATACGCACAAACTCGAGGGACATTCCGACGCCGACGTCGTGCTGCACGCGCTGACGGATGCTCTGCTTGGCGCGATCGGAGATGGCGATATCGGTCAGCACTTCCCGCCGTCCGATCCGAAATGGAAGGGCGCTGCGTCGCGACTGTTTCTCGAGGATGCCGTTCGCCGCGTGCGCGACATCGGCGGCCGGATCGGCAACGTCGACATCACCGTGCTTGCCGAAGCCCCGCGCATCGGACCGCATCGCCCGGCGATGCAGAACTTGATCGGCGAAGTCTTAGGCCTTCCGCCGAACCGCGTCGGCATCAAAGCCACGACGATGGAGAGCATGGGTTTCGTCGGCCGCGGCGAAGGCATGGCCGCAATGGCATCGGCGATGGTCTTTGTTCCGGCCGAAGACGCCAGATGAGCGAGGCTCCTCGTCCCGCTGCCGACGACATCGCGACGAATGTCCGGCTGCGGGTGACGGTCCGGAACGTAGCGGCACTCAATCTCGGATATTTCGGGATCGAGTTTGCCGTGGCTGTCGCGATCGGCTCCGTCTCGCTCTTTGCCGACAGCGTCGACTTCCTCGAGGACGGCGCGATCAATCTGCTCATTCTCGCGGGGTTGGGTTTCAGCGCTGCTCGCCGAGCCAAGCTCGGAATGCTCCTCGCAGTGATTATTCTTGTTCCGGCTCTCGCGACGCTCTGGACGGCTTGGCAGAACTTTGCGGACGTTCGCGTTCCGGACGCTCTTCCGCTCAGTCTCACCGGATTGGGAGCGCTCGCCGTCAATGCCGTCTGCGCGTGGCTCCTCGCGCCATTTCGAGCGAGAGGCGGCAGCTTGACCAAAGCGGCGTTTTTGTCGGCGCGTAACGATGTGGCCGCGAACATCGCGATCGTGTTCGCCGGACTGTTGACTGCGGGAACGGCGTCCCGCTGGCCGGATCTCATCGTTGGACTCGGTATCGCAGCTTTGAACGCCGGAGCTGCCATCGAAATCTATCAAGCCGCCCGCGATGAACACGTTTCAGCGAAACCGTGATTACTGGGTTGCGAGCTCCCATCAATTCGCCTCGCCGACGAAATTGATGCTGCCTTGCAACGGCTTTCTTCGTTGACCCTCAAGGCAGAATCGCGGCATCAAATGGTTAAGTGGTTGTATTGCCACGACCCACGAAAGTGCTCATACGGGAGCCGATATGAACATCATGCCCCAAAATCTCGAACGCAAGCCTGACGACGACGCTATCAGCACAATCGCTGAGGCACAGTCGGAGATGTGCTTAGCGACCCGTGTGCGTCAGCTTTCGCGGATCGTCACGAGGGTTTACGACGATGCCTTGCGCCCACTCGGCATCACCGCGAGCCAATACACGTTGCTGGCGCAGCTGGCTTCTCGTGACGCCATCACGGCCGTCGAGATCGGTCACGAACTCGACATTGAAAAGTCGACCCTCTCTCGCAACTTGAAGCGCCTTTTGGCACTTGGTCATATCATCATGGATCCTCCCGCCGGACGGCGGGGACGCGGCCTGCACCTTACGCCCAAAGGTCAGGCAGTCCTGAAGGATGCCTACCCGATTTGGCAAGACGCCCAGAAGCGTACTGTCGGGGCCATGGGCTCCGATAGCCGGTCCGTCCTCGATAGCCTGCTTTCACATGCTGAGGTCCTAGCCGCGGCTTGATCAGCCAAGCCGTTTGCACATTCTTCTCTCTCTAGATAGCTTTGTCGGGGAGTGCTTCATCTGAAGCGCTCCCCTCCTTCTTTTGGGAGCAATGGCGAGGCTTCCCGCGTGTTTCCACCTGACGTACTCGATGACGCCGGCCGGCTCATTGCCGCTCTCAGAGCCAAGCGCCGGCTGCTGGCGACGGCCGAGAGCTGCACGGGCGGCCTCGTTGCAAGTGCGATTACAGCCATAGCCGGTTCGTCGGACGTGTTTTTCGGTGGGTTCGTGACGTACGCCGACGATGCGAAGTCCAGCATGATCGGGGTCGACAGCGGACTCATCCAGCGCCATGGGGCCGTTAGCGAGGCGGTCGCCCATGCCATGGCGGACGGCGTCGTCCGGACGACGGGTGTGGATCTGGCCGTTTCCATCACTGGCATCGCCGGGCCCGGCGGGGGCAGCCCGCACAAGCCCGTCGGGCTGGTCTACATCGGGATCGCTTCCGTGTTCGACGCTCCGCTCGTCGAACGCCATATGTTTGGCGAGGTTGGGAGGGACGAGGTTCGCCTCGCGAGCCTCCGGGCGGCCCTCAGGATGCTTCTAGAGGCAGCTGCATGAAGCAGGGAATTTTCTGGGCATCCATTGGCGGCGCCGTCCACGCGTTCATTCTGGTGGCTGCAAGCGCGCTGGAATTAGGGCTGGCATTCGGGCCGTCGGTCGCCGCCGATATGTCGGCGCGGGACGTCTCCCTCCTGGTGTTTCGCGCCGCTCCCGGAAGTCACCCTTCCCTCAATCATCGGGATCTGACGCGGCTTGATCTTTCGGGCCTCGACTTCAAGCAGGCCGACCTCCGTCAATCCAATCTCTTCGGAGCCGATCTTTCCGGCGCAAACCTTTCGGGGACGGATCTCTCCGGCGCGATACTGGACCGCGTCACTCTCGTCGGCGCGAAGCTCGACGGCGCTCGGCTCGACAATGCGAGCCTGATGCGCCCATCGTCATTCTCAACGCTCGCGCCTCTTGCAGCTGAAGCGCCGAGCCTCAAGGGCGCTTCGATGCGCGGCGCGCGGTTTTTTGGAACCTTCGCGGGCTCGAATCTTGCCGGCGCCGACCTCACCGATTCCCATTGTGCGCCCACGTACACCACGGGCTTCATCGAACACATTTGGCGGACCGACTTTACGAGCGCGAACTTGGAGGGGGCCATTTTCACGCGCGCCGACATGGGCCGAGCGCAACTGAGTTTTGCGCGGCTCCAAGGCGCCACCATGCGCGACGTGATCCTGCGCGGCGCTGACCTTTCGGGCGCCGATCTGACGAATGCCGATTTGTCCGGCGCTGATTTGACGGACGCCGACCTGACCGATGCGGATGTTCGGGGTGCCAATCTCTCAGGCACCAAACTTCGCAATGCCAAAGGATTGGATCGGCTCAGAGGCTTGGCGCTCGCCAAAAACTCGGACAAGAGCGTCCGCTAGTTTCGCCGTCAGGTTTCCGCCGTCTTGGGCGCGGCTCCATAGACCTGAGCGGCGCGCTCCTCGAATGCATGGGTAAAACGCCGGAATGCCTGATCGAACATCGCGCCCATCAGCGCGCCGAGCAGTTTCGAGCGAAATTCGTAGTCGATGAAAAAATCGATCATCGAGCCCGATGGATCGTCCAAAAATTTCCAACGATTTTCGAGGTGCTTGAAGGGTCCGTCGAGGTAGCTGACATCGATACGCCGGTCAGATCTGTCGATCACGACACGTGTCGTGAAGCTTTCGGCGATCGATTTGTAGCCGATGCTCATGCGGGCCGTCAGTTCCTCGCCCGCAGCGGTTTGCTGGCGTGACAGGACGGTCAGGCCGGTGCAGAGCGGAAGGAAGTCGGGATATTTTTCGATGTCGGCGACGAGAGCAAACATTTGCTCGGCCGAAAAGCGGACGTGGCGCTGGGTGGAGAAAGATGGCATGGCGCCCGTCTTATGGCACGGGTCGCTGCTTAGCGGAAAGTATATGCTTCAAGCAGCCGCACCGCTTTGCAGCGTTGCTGGCGGCTCGCTCTATCAGGCGATGAGACTAGGCGATAAGGCGGGCGACCAGCACGATCACGATTGCACCGATCGCGGCGGTGACGATTTCCGACACGAAGGCGTTTCTGATGCCGAGATTGATGCCCAGCGCTCGGAACAGATAACCGCCGACGAAGGCGCCGATGATGCCGGTGATCAGGTATCGGATCAGGCCGTCGCCACCGACCACGAGAGAGGCCAGAAAGCCGGCGATGATCCCGATGATAGCGAAGACGACCAAATCGCGCGTTTGACTGTCCATGTCAGCTCCGAAGGCTTCCTCACCGAAACGGCGGCAACTGAACCGTCATCGCCGGATCGTCACCGTGGAGTCAAAACTGGAGGCTCAAACGTGACAGCGAGCACCCAGATACTGGTTGAGCAGGTCATTGTACTTGTCGACGTCGGCGCGTTGGGCCGGCGTCAGCTTGCCGCCGCCGCTGGCGCGTTCGACTTGAGCCGGAACGCCTTTGGAATCCAGTCGATTGAGTTCGCCGCGAATCGAACCGCACGATTCGCCCGCAGGAAGAGGCTTCGCTCCCGGATCGCCACCGGTCGTTCCCGAAGCCCCGCCGCATCCCTGCAGCGCGCAGCCAAGAGCGATCACAAGACCAACCGCTAAACAACCCCGCATTATCCGTCTCACTCAGCTTGAATTTACGAAGAGGCTCCCGAGGACGGCTCTTCTAACGTCGCAGAGATCACAGCCAGGGAGCCTTCGCAATCCCCCGTGGCCTTCCTGTGGCACTGATGCAGCAACAGAAATTTCAAAATAACTGTTTTCCACACGCTGAAAAAGCGTGCGTGCCATCATCGCGGCAATGCTCGGGATCAGGTCAGTTCGCGGCAGGAGTCGTTGCAGCCGCGGCAGCTTTTGCCGGCTGTTGCGATGCGACCTGGTTCGGAATGCCCGTGCCACAGCGTGTCTGATACTCGCCGTAGGCCTTGTTGAGCTCGGCCTGTTTCTGCAGAGCCGTGCGCTTTACGGAAACCTTGTCGCCTTTGCCGTCGGCCGCCTTCTCGAGTCTCTCGATCGTGCCGTCACCCTTCAACGTCGTGATCTGACTTGCGAGCGAGGTGCAGACAGGATCTGTTTTTGCCGCGGTCTTCTCCGAAGGCGTTACCGAAGCGGTCGAAAGATCAAAACCCGAGTTCGCGCAACCGCACGTGAGAGCCGCCGCAACGACGACGAAACCGATTTTGCCAATATGAACTTTTCTCATCGAAACCCCCAGAGAGTTGCCACCCACAACTCGACGCGCACGCACCGATTGTTAGCGATCCGAGAGGACGCGGCGCAAGGAGGGGAACCCGCGTCATCCCCCGCCAAAGCGGCGGAATGGCTCGAAAGTGTGGAGATCAACTATCTGGCGCAAATGGGCAACAGAGCGGGCAGCACGGCCCGCTGCGCAGGGCGCGGCTTGTCCTCCCTACGTGATGAAGCGAGCGCGTACGGTGTTAGTGGGTCACGCGCTTACGGCTTCTCCCGAAGGCCGCCAATTCGCTTTTCGGGAAAGCCTCGTCGAAGCCTTTACGAACGGCCGCGATCAAGCGCTGTTCGCCCGATTCGCCGTTAGCGGAAGCCGAACGCGCGACGTGGTGCCCGATCTGCGCGAGCAATCTGCCCCATTCTTCCAATCGCGGGCCGAACGCTTCGCCATTGAGAGTTACGACGAGTGCGCCGTCCGCCACCCAAGCTCTGATAAGCTCGACGGCCTGCTCGGCCTCCGGCACTTCTTCCGGGATATCGAGTTCGAGGAGGACGTCGGAATCCTGCAGGTCTGACATTTCATGGACTCCCCTCGATGCACCAAACGCATCTCTGACGTAGCCAGTCTCGGCCCGGGGCTCAAGCGGCGATTATCCTTTCGGGACCACGCGCTCAGAGCTGCGGGCTGTTAAGGCGTAATAATCAACTACGGTGCTTATTGGGCGGTGATGATTTTGTCGTCGGCGCGCACATAGCCGAGCATGTCGCGCGCGGTCTCTTCCACGATATCGGCGTTCGGGATTTCGGGAGACAGCAGGGCCACGTCGTGGCGGAGTTTCGTGCGCACGCTCTCGAGACCTTTGATCTCGAAATCGACAAGCGCCGAACGCTCGACCAGCCCAGCCCGCACCTCGAGGCCGTGCCGTCCATATCGAATGTGGTAAGCGAAATAGCTCGTCAGCGCGACACAGGCCAACGTAATCGCAAGCTGCTCCATGAGCCGCCCGGCTCCGTTCGGCCTGTTCGTTGAGAGGCTCAAGTAACGCAAGGAGCGGTCCCCGAGAAGAGAGGGTGAGACCGACGGGTATATGAGAGGGGCCATTAAGAGCGGGTAAACCCGGTGTCCACTAACGGACAGCCGACTGGCAGACAGGTCGATGGACGATATTTCGCGGAGAACCAGCCAAGACCGCCGCTCAAGAACCGCGATTGGCTTCTAGAAGCGGTGTTTCACCGATCCGTGGATCATCAGGTCTTTCTGATCATCGGAATTCTGCGAGTCAGGAAGATTGGGAGCTTTGTTATTGTCCTCGGCCGCGCCGTACAAAAGATCGAGGCCGAAGTCCATTTTCGGCAGCGTACCGATTTTGCCGAGGCCGGGAATTCGGATTTCGGTGCCCTCGGGCTTCGCAGGACTTGCCTGGTCTTCCTCTTGAGCTTTCGGGGCGTCGGGCGCGGAAACGCCGCCCGGGATTGCCCCGCGCTGCTCTTCCATTGAGAACACATTGGTGCTCGCCGCAGCGGCCAACGCCGCCAGCATGCCGGTCACCATAATCAATCGTCTCACGTCTACCCCGCAATGCCTCGAAAGCACGCACATGTCGTAGTGTTGCGCGGTAGATAGCAGAAGTTCAATGGCATTAGCCCATCGTTAACTGGACGGAGGACGTTTCTTATCGTCGCTGTTGTACCATGGCCATGTTGCTAGAACGACACATGTTTTTACCCGGGCGGACCATTGCCCGATTGCGGCATTTGGGCGGCAGACCGCCAACAAAAAGGGGCTGCCCGAAGGCAGCCCCAGTACTCTGACGCAGACGGGAGAAAGCGATCAGAATCTCATCAAAGCGCCCATGATGACCATGTCGAAGGCGTCGAGCTTGACCGACTCGGCGGCAGCGTTCGTAACGTCGCCGTCTGCATGGCGATAGATCACGTAGAGATCCAAGGCAGCAGGTTCGATGTTCTGAACGACGCCAGCACCTACGAAGTTCAGGCTGCTGTTGTGGACGTAACCGCTGAGGTTGTTGGCCGTGAACGACTTGTCGAGGTTCGAGCCGCCGTCATCGTGACGATACTCGCCGAAGACGGTCGTTTTGCCGAGCGGGATCCACTTCTGCTCGATACCGCCCTGAATGAACCACATGCTGTCCGTGGCTTCAGTGCCGGAAATCTTAGCTTCGGTCTTGTCGTGGTTCTGCGCGTAGCCGCCGTAAACATACAGACCCGTGGGGACGTGCATGATCGTACCGGCGGCGCCGAACAGTTCGCAATCCTGACCGTTAAGCTTCGAGCAGTTCGAAATGGTTTCGTCGGAGTTTTGGCCGTAGCCAACCTTGCCGAGCAGGTTGAAGTCTCCGATGGTGTTCTTGTAGGTCAACGCCATCGCCCAGATGTCGTCTTCACCCCACGATGCCGTCGCCGTGAAGCCGGCAATCGTCGGCGAGTCGTAGCGGACGATGTTGCGGCGACCGTCCTGGCCGTCCGTGCCGTTGTTCACGCCGCGAAGGACGTCGGACCACTTCAGGCCGTTAACGCCGGCGCCGCCGCTGCGGAGGAGGAACGAGCCCTGAGCAACTGCCGGTGCCTCAGCGTCGGAGAAGTTACGCGTGTTGGCGCCGTCAGCGTCGTCGAGGATGTGATACATCGCCGTGCCTTCGAGACCGACAGTGACCTTGCCGTAGTCTTTGCTCTTCAGCCACCAGTTGCTCTTGCGGACCGTCAGAGTGTTGTCGCTGCTGCTCGAGGGAGAGTTTTGATCCCACTTGTTGGACGCGTGGCCCACGAGACCGATTTCGAGGGTGTAACCGGCCGAGTAGCCGGGAGCGATCTGAGCTTCGCCAGTGAACCTCACGCGCGACTGCTCGAGCGAGTTGGTGCCGATGTAGGCGTTGCGCTCGGTGCCGTCATCCCACATGAACACAGCTTCGTTGACCCAGCCCGAAACCGTGAGCGAAACCTTGCGGTTGCCCTTACGTGCGGTCGTGGCTTCGAGTTCAGCTACGCGCTCTTCAAGATCGGCGCAGCAGTTGCCGCCCAGATCGGCCGCTTGTGCGGGTGTGAATCCAATGGCCAACCCGAAGGCTGCCACTAACGCCATACGGCTACTAGATAATTTGAATACCGACTTCATCGGTGCCCCTCTGTTTACAGACCCCAAAACTCACGACGCGCAATCCCCTTCGCGCCGGGCGATTTTTCGCCGTAGCCCCTGAGAAGTTTTTCTCCGTGAGCAACTTACGTGTGTGCTAACCACGCCAATTTAACAGATGCGTGACAGTCCGGCCTCAAACGGCGTTGCACGCCTGCAACGGCTGCCCTTTGGAGCATTTCTGTGTTTCAATGATCACACTTTCAGGGGCTAAGGCATGAGCCGAGCAGACATTTTTGACATTGCTGTCGTGGGCGCTGGCCCTGCCGGGCTCATCACGGGATTGTCCTGTGCTTTCTCGGGACTCAGCACCGCCGTCCTCGGGCCGCGGTCCAGCATAACGGACGGGCGCACATCGGCGCTCTTTGGCGGGTCCATCGATCTTTTAAAAGCTGTCGGCGTCTGGCCGGCGCTCGCCGATGTCTCCGCTCCGATTTCGGGTATCAGCATAGCGGATGCGAGCGGTGGGTTGCTGAGCGCGCCGGAGGTGCATTTCCAGGCGAAGGAAATCGAACTCGACGCCTTTGGCTACAATGTTCCGAATGTCCCCCTCACCCGGGCTCTCGAAGCCGCAAGCGCTGGGCGTCTCAGCCGTATTGTCTGTGAAGGCGTGACGGGGTTCGCCTCGGAGGCCGATTATATTTTGATATCGGACAGTGACGGGAACCAGATTCGCGCACGGCTCGTCGTGGCGGCCGACGGAAGGGCATCATCGGCGCGGCAGTTCGCCGGCATCGAGGTTTCGACCTGGTCGTATCCACAGTCGGCGATCGTTGCGACCTTCCGGCACCAGCGTCCGCATCGGGGCGTATCGACCGAGTTGCATCGGCGCGCCGGGCCATTGACCGTCGTTCCCGGCCAATCCGGGCTGTCTCACCTCGTGTGGGTTGATACTCCTGAGGAGGCAGCGAGATTGCTCGCGCTTGATGATTTGGGTTTTGCTGGCGCGCTTAACGCGGAGCTCAAAGGACATCTGGGCGCGCTTTCGGAGTTCTCTCCACGGCAGGCCTTTCGGCTGACGGGACAAACCGCGCGCGTGCTCGGCAAAAACAGGGTTGTGCTCGCGGGTGAAGCTGCACACGTCATTCCGCCAATCGGCGCGCAGGGTCTCAATCTCAGCTTCCGGGATGCGGCCACGATCGCCGAGATAGCCAGTGACGCGAAACGCAATGGATCGGATGTCGGCGGCGACGCGACCCTCGCCCGATATGAAAGCGCGCGACGCAGAGACATTGCGACGCGGGTTTTCGCGGTCGACGTTCTGAACCGGTCCCTGCTGAGTACCCTTCCGGGCGTCGGCCTCGCCCGCGGGTTTGGCCTCTTTGCCCTTGCTTCCAGCTCCGCCTTGCGGGTCCGGATCATGCGGGAAGGGTTCAGGCCATCCGCTTCAACTCCCGCCTTGATGGCCTCCTCCGCGGCTGTGACCGGGGGAAATGGGGCGATGGAAGCTTGACGGGCCGCTCGTTGGGGGAGCATGACCCTCGGTCAACGGCAATACGAGGGTCGGGCACTGTCTACGCCAGAAATTTCACGGCTGCGCGATTTGCAGTTCCGGCTCGAATATTGGCTGCTTCGGGGCATAGCGGGGGTGGTGCGGTCCGTGCCTCTCGACGCCGCGACGCATTTCTCGGCTTGGTGCTGGCGCCGTCTGGCGCCCCGAATCAACCCGAAGCGCCACAATCGAGCGCTCGACAATCTCAGGATCGCTTTTCCGGAGAAGTCCGAAAAGGAACGTGAAGCCATTGCGCTCGCCCATTGGGAAAACCTTGGGCGCGTCATGGCCGAGACGATGCGCATCGACCAGATCATCGCCGAGCCGTCCCGGCTCACCATAAAGAACCCTGAGGTCTTCAACCGCTATTCGAGCAAACTCGGCCCGATTGTCGGCGCATCGCTTCACATGGGAAACTGGGAACTCGCCATCTGGCCGTTGACGATCTCGGGCGCCAATCCGGCCTGCGTCTATCGCACGGTCAACAATCCCTACATCGACCAATATGTCCGTTATCAGCGCCGCGACCTTTATCCCGGCGGTCTTTTCGGCCGGGGCAAAGTCGAGGGTGATCACGGCGAGAGCCAGAAAACCGCGCGGGTCATTATGGATTACGTTCGCAACGGCGGCCGTCTCGGCGTCGTCTGCGATCTCTATGACCACACAGGACTTCCCGTTCCGTTCTTCGGAAAGGACGCACGCACCGTGAGCATCCCGGCAATGATTGCTCGCCGGGTGGGCGCTCGGATCTGGATGGCGCGGTGCCTGCGCATCGGGCGGGACAGCCGTTTCGAGATCGAGCTCAAAGAACTTCGCGTACCGCGAACTGCCAACCAGGGCGAGGACGTGAAGTGGGCGACGGCCGAGATGACCCGTCAGTTCGAAGCCTGGGTGAGGGAATTCCCAGAACAGTGGATGTGGTCGAACCGTCGCTGGAAATGAGCTTCGGACGCTCCGCCGTGTCCGGAAGTCGGGACTGAATAGGAACCGCGGATCGACAGGTTGCGTTTCCTGAGGTTGAACCGCGACGGAGCGCCGAATGAGCGACGCCCTATCACCACTACGCCTGTTGATCGTATCCCTTGGACTACTGTTCCCGACGCTGGCTCTCATCCCGCTGGGTAGCCTGTGGCTCTGGCAACATGGCTATCTGATCTATTGGGCTGCAGCGACGCTCTGCTGCACGCTCATCGCGTTCTTCTTCCAGCGACGAACTCTTGGGCCGCCACCCAAGGCCGACCAAGACGAGCCGGCCGCCGAGGTGATCCCTCCGCCCGGCTCCTCCGGGGCCGATTCCCTGCGTTCCGCCGCGCAGAAGGCCGTCGACACATTTGCGGGAGATGCAAACACGCGAACCATCGGATCGTGGAACGATTTGCTGAATACCGGTCTCGAGACGGTTGAGATCGTCGCCAAGACCTATCATCCGGACCGCAAGGACCCGATGCTGCGCTTCACCGTTCCAGAAGCCTTGACGCTTCTCGAACAGGTGAGCGCGCGTCTCAGGCCGGTATTCGAAGGGACCATTCCGCTTGGCAACCGCCTGACGGTCGCGCAATTCGCGCAGGTCTATCGGTGGCGCGGAATCTACGACGTCGCCGGACGGGCCTGGTCGGTATGGCGTATTGCGCGTATGTTCAATCCTGCGACCGCCGCCACTTACGAATTGCGCGAGAAGCTATCGAATTCCCTCATCCAGTGGCTCAAGGGGACGATTTCGGGCCGCTTGGTTCGGGCATTTATTCAGGAGGTCGGGGCGGCGTCGATCGATCTTTATAGCGGCGAGCTCAAGAAAGCCGCGTCGAATCGTAAGACCGCACATCTGCCGGCGCCAATTCCGAAACCATAGTTTTCAGCTGAGACCTCACCTGGGCCGCGCTTCCACGCACGAAGGCCGCCGAGGCTCCAGAGGGCGGTTGCCCAATCGAGCCTTCGACGGCCTAAAAGGTTCTCACGAGCGGAACGTTGGCTAACGATGCATTGTCCGCAAGCGAGTGATTACGACTTCCAAAGTGCGCCGATGACGAAGCCGATGGCGGCTGCCATTGCCAATGTTGCGATCGGCTGATCTTTCACCGATTTGTCGATTGCGCCCTTCACGTTGCCGGCCATGTCGCCGACTTGCTGCCGAGCTTGGCCAGCTATCTCCTGCGCACGGTCGGAAGCCTCGTCAAAGGTCTGTTTGGCTTTGCCTTTGATGTCGTCGAGTGATGTCGATGTCCCATACTGGGAAGTAGATGCGGCCATAGTCAAAACTCCGTTCGTTGCAGTTTCATGGGTGCAAACGCGGAGCGCGCGGCGTTGGTTGCACGTGGCCGCCCCAAAAGAATATCGGCGGCGTGAAGCCGCCGATATGCCGATATTCAGGGTGCAGATCACATCCGAGTGTTGGAACGGCGCACCCAATGGCGGCGCCGCTACCGGGTGGTTATCGGAGGTCCGGCGGCACGGCCTCGGCGACGAGCGCGGTTAACGCTTCATCGAGACCAAGCACAGTTTGGTCCTGCGAACCGAGGCGGCGGATCGAGACCTTCTTTTCCTCGGCCTCGCGTTTTCCGACAACGATGATGACCGGAATTTTCGCGAGCGAATGTTCGCGAATTTTCAGGTTGATCTTCTCGTTGCGCAGGTCCGTCTCGACGCGCAGGCCCGCTGCCTCGGCCTTTTGCGCAACTTCTATCGCGTAGTCATTCGCGTCCGAGACGATCGGCGCGACGACGATCTGGAGCGGCGCGAGCCACAACGGGAAGTGGCCCGCAAAGTTCTCGATCAGAATGCCGGTGAAGCGCTCGAGCGAGCCGAACATCGCCCGGTGGATCATCACGGGAGTTTTCTTTTCCGAATGATCGTCGATGTAGAAGGCGCTAAGGCGGCCTGCGAGATTGAAGTCGACCTGGGTCGTTCCGCATTGCCAGTCGCGGCCGATGGCGTCCTTCAAGACGTACTCGAGTTTCGGGCCATAGAAGGCGCCCTCGCCCGGATTGATCGCTGTCTTCACCTGACCGTTCGAGCGGCGTTTCACTTCGTCGAGCACGTCCGACAACGCCTTCTCGGCTTTGTCCCAAAGCGCATCGGCGCCGACACGCTTCTCCGGCCGGGTCGAGAGCTTGATGTAAATGTCCTCGAAGCCGAAGTCCTTATAGATCGCGAGCATCAGATCGTTGATCTTGAGGCATTCCTCCATGATCTGATCTTCGGTCAGGAAGATGTGCGCGTCGTCCTGCGTGAAATGACGCACGCGGAGCATTCCGTGCAAGGCGCCCGACGGTTCATAGCGGTGAACCTTGCCGAACTCAGCGATGCGGTACGGAAGATCGCGGTAGCTCTTCAGGCCGTGCTTGTAGATCTGCACGTGGCCCGGGCAGTTCATCGGCTTGCAACAGAACACACGCTCGTCCGGCAGGACGGTCGTAAACATGTTCTCGCCGTAGTTCTCCCAGTGGCCAGAAAGCTCCCAGAAGTGCTTCTCCATCATGTCCGGAGAGTTGACTTCCTGGTAGCCGGCGCGTTGCTGCTGACGGCGCATGTATGCGATCAGGGTCTGGAACAACGTCCAGCCTTTCGCGTGCCAGAAAACGGAGCCCGGCGCTTCTTCCTGGAAATGGAAAAGATCCATTTCGCGGCCGAGCTTGCGATGGTCGCGCTTCTCGGCTTCTTCCAGCTGGTGCAGGTAGGCTTTGAGCTCGTCTTCAGTCGCATAGGCAGTGCCGTAGATGCGCTGGAGCTGCGGCTTCGTTGAGTCGCCCCGCCAATAGGCGCCCGCGAATTTCATCAGCTTGAAAGCCTTGCCGACTTGGCCGGTCGAGGTCATGTGCGGGCCGCGGCAGAGGTCGAGCCATTCGCCCTGCTTGTAGATCTTGAGGTCCTGATCCTCAGGGATCGCATCCACAAGTTCGACCTTGAAGTACTCGCCCTTGTCCTTGAAGAACTTCTTCGCCTGGTTGCGCGACCACACTTCCTTGGTGAATGGCGCGTTCTTGGCGATGATCTCTCCCATCCTCTTTTCGATTTTGGGAATGTCGTCGGGCTCGAACGGCTGCTGCTTTGCAAAGTCGTAGTAGAAGCCGTTCTCGATTACGGGGCCAATGGTGACCTGGGTGCCGGGCCAAAGCGATTGCACGGCTTCCGCCAACACGTGCGCGGCATCGTGCCGGATCAGCTCGAGAGCCGCCGGATCGGTGCGCGAGACGAAGTTGATCGACGCGTCCTTGGTGATCGGATCGGCGAGGTCGGCCAAGGCGCCGTCGAGCTGCATGGCAACGGTGCGCTTCGCAAGTGAGGGCGAGATCGACTTTGCGATTTCGAGGCCGGTGGTTCCCGAAGCGACCTGGCGCTGTTTGCCATCGGGGAACGTAATCGTAACATCAGTCATCGCGGCCTCCTTTGCTCACTCGCCGCAAACGAACGCGGCGTAAGACGATTTTCGAATGCGCTAATGGGGTGTGGCGGCGCTCGAGTCAAGTCAGCCCAATCGCAGCACCGGCTCAGCGCCAGCGGCCGTATCGCCAGGGCTGGAAGGTGTGTTTAACGGCGCGAATATCGGGCACCATATCGACGCCGTGCGTGCCGCCCGGTCCGCATCTCACGAAGCGAGAGAGGGTCAGCCAGAAGCCCCGCCAAGCGCCATTCAGTTCGATGGCTTGAAGCGCATATTCAGAACACGTCGGCCAATGGCGGCACTGGCCGCCCGCCATGCCTTTGAAGGTGTAGCGGTAGACGTGAACCGGGGCCTTGAGCAGCGCTTTTGCGAACGTAGAACTCATTGTGCGAGCAGACGCCAAGTCCGTGGGCGGACGCAAGCGCAAACCCGTCGCAGATATCAGGCGGCAGTCATCAGGGCGCCGTTATCAGGGCGTCGGAGTTGCCGGCGGGGCGGGAGTCGCAGGTGCGGGGGTCTGTCCCGCTGGCGGCGCCACTTTCGCCGCGTCCAGCTCCTTCTGGACAGCGCTCAGCTGCGATTTCAAGCTGTCGTTTTCAGCGCGAATTGTGTCCAGAGCTGCTTCGGCATCGGCCTTCGCCTTGTTCGCGATATCGAGCAGAGCCTTGACCTTATTGGTTTCGTCGCCCGCTGCCGCGAGCTTCGCCTTCGCGTCCTCTTCGGCGGCTGCGAGCTTGGCTTTCAGATCGTCGGCTTCCTTGGCCAACGCATTCGCCTTGTTGTCGAGCTCCGACACCTTGGCCATCGCCGTCGAGACGTCGGCCTTGCCCTCGTCGACCTGACGCAGCGCATCGGTCTCAGCGGCCTTCAGGCGATCGATCTCGTCCTGCGATGATTTTCTGACCTGCGCGGCATCGTCGACAGCCTTGCGGAGCGAGGTCACTTCACCCTGCATCGCCGTAAGTTCGCCCTCGGCCGACGTCTTGCCATGCCAGCCATAGAGCGCGAGGAGAGTGAGAATTGCGATCACCGCCCATTTGAGCGCGCTGGTCGACGAGGCCGCAACATCCGCGCGCGCGCCGCTATCGTTGTCCTGCGCTGCCATCTGAAACTCCGTTTCTGCTCTAGGCTACGGTTTGCGGGCGTTTACACGCCGCCGCTTCGGCCTGCCCGAAAATTCTCTTCGACTCGTGTTCGACTCGTGACTTGCATACCCGGCAGACGGTTCGACTTCCACACTCAGTTTGACGGATGTAACCGCTTGAAAAAGATGGCATTGCTGAGGCTGTCTGCGCCGATGAGTCCTGCTGGTCGCATCTTTGGGACATACAGCACGCCGCATCGTTCTCGTCGATTGGCTGAATGATTTCGCGGCAGGCTTAGTCGCAAAAAGTTGCAGTAAAGGTTAGCGCGCTACTTGCAGCGCGTCCGTCCGAAGGACTGCATCGTCAAGTGCTCTCTCGACGGCGTCGAACACAAGCAGCGTCGAAGCCTGGCGCGCTTTGTAGTTGCGGACAGGCTCGAGGACAGCAAGGTCCGCCCAACGCCCGGCGGGGGGCGGTCCCCCTTCCTTCAGCATGGCGCGCATCGTGTTGCCGACGGTGCGGAGTTCCTCCGGCGTCGAGCCGACGATCTCGCGGGCCATGACCGACGCCGACGCCTGACCGAGAAGGCAGGCCTTGACCGACTGGCCAAAATCGCTGACCCGGCCATCCTCCAATTCGAGATCGACGGTCACGGTCGATCCGCAGAGCTTGGAATGACCCGTCGCGGTGCCATGGGGGTGGGCTAATCTTCCTGTTCGCGAGATCGCTCCCGCCAGCTCGAGAATGCGCGTGTTGTAGATCTCATCGAGGTTGGCCATAGGTCTCTTTTGCGTCTTATGGTCTTTTGGATCGCGGGCGGTGTCCCGCCTCTCGTCTAAACATATCAAGAGCCGTATATAAGGCCTGCCGGCCGTGAATACGAGATCTGCCGGCATTCCGGCACGGAACGATACCCCAACGATCCCACGACGATCGGGCCTTTCCAACCGCCATAATTGGCCTATGCGGCGGTGGACCCGATATTGTGGCGGGCCCGATGATGGCCCCAACCTAGACAGAGTTGCAGATGGCGGACGGCGAAACCGACGAGACCACCCTTTCCTTTCGGCCCGTATTCGGACCGGACGGCCTGATACCCGCGATCGTGACCGATCCGGCGTCGGGAAATGTTCTCATGTTCGCCTACATGAACGAGGAAGCCCTGGCGCAAACCATCGCCAGCGGATTTGCGCATTTCTGGAGCCGGTCGCGCGCGAAGCTTTGGAAAAAGGGCGACGAGAGCGGGAACCTGCTCAAGGTCATCGAACTGCGCACCGACTGCGACCAGGACGTCATCTGGATAGCAGCCGAGGTTCAAGGCGATGGGGTCGCCTGCCATACCGGCGCTCGTTCCTGCTTCTATCGCCGAGTTGTGCCAGCTACCGGCAACGGAACGCCCGTCCTCGAGTTTGCAGACCTTCCGGAGCCGAAGACGCTCGCCTGACTACGGATATGTCTGCTGCCATCCCGGCGCTTCCGCCAGTTGCTTTGGCTCGCCCTGTTCACACCTTGATTACCTATTGGTAGCGGGGCCTTAATGCCGCAGCGCTAGCATAAGGTTTGCGGACGCTGCTCGAATGTTAGAGCCGTCGCCCGCCGGCAGGGAGTGCCAACATGGACCGCGCGGCGGGTGTTAGGATTGGATTGGCGCTGGGCGGAGGTGCCGCCCGCGGATGGGCGCACATCGGCGTTCTCAGAGCTTTGGAACGCGCCGGCATCAAGCCGGATATCATCGCGGGCACGTCAATCGGCGCGGTCGTCGGCGGATGTCATGCGGCCGGCCATCTCGACAACCTGGAGCGCTGGGCGCGCGAACTTACTCCGAAGCGCATATTCGGCTACCTCGACTTGAACTTCGCCGGCACCGGCCTGATCAGCGGCCAGCGTTTGTGCGAACGCCTCGAGCAACATCTCGGCGACCGCAACATCGAAGATCTTGGAACCCGTTTCACGGCGGTTGCGACGGAAATCGGCACTGGGCACGAACATTGGCTGTCGCGCGGCCGGTTGGTCGACGCCGTCCGCGCATCCTATGCGCTGCCGGGTGTTTTCAAGCCGGTGAAAGTTCATGGCCGCTGGCTGTTCGACGGCGCGCTGGTGAACCCCATTCCGGTCTCGGTTTGCCGCGCCCTCGGCGCTCGCTACGTTATCGCCGTCAATTTGAACTTCGATATTCTAGGTCGCGGAAGCGTCATCTCCACACCCGAGGCGCTTTTTGCGGAAGGCGAAGAAGCATTGCACATGGCTCAGGAAGTGGAGCCGCAGGACAAGCGCGGCGTGCGCGCTCTTCTGCAACGTCAGATTCTCGGAAAGCGCGATGGCGCTCCCGGCATCTCGACGGTGATGGTCGATGCTCTCAATATCGTACAGGACCGCATCGCGCGTTCGCGGCTTGCCGGTGATCCCCCTGACGCCATGATTTCACCGCGGCTTCAGGACGTCGGCCTCTTCGATTTTCACCGTGCGGAAGAAGCCATCGAGCGCGGCAGCCAAGCCGTCGAGCGTCAGCTCGACGACATGGTCCGCGAAATTGAAATATGCGATCCGAGGCGCGCACCTAATCGCGCGCGCCTGCAAACCGGTGGTTCGATCGCGAGCGATCAACCGGTCGCCAAGTAACCGCGCATTGCGCTCACTTCAAGTTCCACCTCGGCCGTGTGGTGCTTGACGACGTCTCCGATCGAAATGATGCCGACGAGCGCGCCGTTTTCGACGACGGGAATATGGCGGAAGCGTCCCTTCGTCATCGTCTCCATGATCTCGTCGAGCGTGCACTCTCGCGTGCAGCAAACGACATCGCGAGTCATTCCTTCTTTAGCAAGCATCGTGAGCGCCGCGGCTCCATGCTCCGCGATCAATCGTATGATGTCTCGCTCCGAAATAATACCAACGACGTTTTCGGTGGCGCCGAGAATGAGGATGGCGCCGATCTTGCGGCTGGCTAGCCGCAAAGCAATTTCCTGGATCGAGTCATCTGGACGCGCAGTCATGACACCGCGGTCTTTCGACTTGAGTATTTGTCCAATGATCACTGGTTCAGCCTCCGTTCCGAACGTCGTGCGTGACGGAATGCAGAGCTTTGCGCTTGCGCGCTCCGGAGGATTCGCAAGCTTGCCCGTCTTCAGCCGGCACAACGTTGCGTTTTCACCCTAATTGATATCCGCTCTTACGGCGAACTACCTAAAGGCTGGGGCAAATCCGGAATGAATGCAAGGCTTCAATCTGAATCCAGTGAAGGCGGCGGATCATTTTGCGCTGCACGATCGAAAGCACCAAGTGCGAACAAACCAAATAGATATCCGCCGACGTGCGCCTCCCACGCGATATCACCCTCTTCGCCGAATTTACCGAAGCCGATGATCGCCAGCAAATTGATCGCAAGAAAAGCGGCGGACACAGCGATAATGCGTTTGTCGCTCAAAGCGCCTCTTAACGTTAGGGCCGGGATTGCGGACGGCCGTTCGCGAAGCAAATAGCCTTCGCCCCTATCGAGCGCCGGAAAGAGAAATCGCATGACGCCGCCCATCATCGCGGAGATGGCGCCGCTTGCTCCGATGACGGGTGCCAGCAGTTCAGGATTGATAACGAGAAACAGAAGTGCACCGCACATTCCGCCCGCAATCGAGAACGCCAAAAAGCGACCTCCCCCGAGGCGAGCGCACAAGACAGATCCGAACGCGAGCATCCACGCCGAATTGAACACGAGGTGCGTGATGTCGGCGTGAACCAGCATGTGCGAAATCCACGACGTGATTGCCGACACGTCGCCGCCCGGCAGCTCGCCCGCCAATCCTGAATAGCGCGCGGGAATAAAAGCGAGCGCGAGCAGCCACCACATGAACTGGTCCGGCGTCAGAAACGACATCACGGCATGGACGGCGATCAAAACGGCAAGGATCGCGAGCACCGTGCCGGGGACGTTGAAGATTGGTTCTCGGTTCACTGGGCGTCCCACTTTGATGCGATGCGGCATCTGTCTGCCGGACGGCCGTTGTTAGCCGTTCGGTTCGAGCCGGGCAACACCGAGAACCCGCACCTCGAGCGGAAGACCTCCCGGATGGCACGAAGCATGCTCCCCACAGGTCCGTCGGGCAGATGCACCAGCGTCGTGCGCCGAAATGGTACGGACCGGCTTTAACCGCGTCCGGCCAAGTTGCAATCGTTGCCAGGTGCCCGTTCGCATGAAAGAAGCTGTCAGCCAATCGCTGTTTACCTATTGGAACGACCTCCGAGGAGATCGGCTGGCGCCGAAGCGCTTCGAAATCGACCCGTCGAGCATTGCCAATTATCTCCCCGATACATTCATTCTCGAGCGCGTCGATTATGCGACGCTGAGGTTCCGCCTCGCCGGAACACGGATCGCCGAAGCCTTCGGCATGGAATTGCGCGGGCAAAGTCTGCTCAGGCTCTTCAACGAGGAAGACGCAGCCACATTGGAAGGGCAAATCTCACTCATCACCTCTGAGGCCGCGGTCGGCGTATTCGAGATGTCCGCCCACGATGGGCGCAGTCACTCGGCCTCTTTCGAAATCATGATTTTGCCTTTGGTCCACACGCGCGATGTCGTGGAACGCTATCTCGGTTCGGTCGTGCCGATCGACAGGCCGGAATGGCTCGGCAGGGTGCCTCTTCCGCATCGTTCGCTTGTCCGCCACAAGCTCATCCGGCCCGATGGCTCGACACGCCGCGAAGTCGAAACCGTCAATCGCCAGACACCGTTTTGCCCGACCATTCGAGAGGCCAGAATTGTGCGATCGGCGCGCCGGCAATTCCGCGTCTATGAGGGCGGCCTCAGCGGAACGGCGAAGACAGATAATCTTTAGGACGGACATAACCTTACCCGGAGCCAATCGATTTTGATGCGCTGATTAGAACTTCATTAAGGAGGTCTTCGGCATAGTCATTCCGGGTAGCGTTCATGTGTTGACACCGCGGATAGCGCCCAATGAACCCACCCCGTTCAGTCCCAAGGGTCGGCTATGTCCGTGCATTCGAGCATCATCCGGGAAGTCCTCCAGCAGACTGATGCGCTGACGGCGGGAGACTTGCGCAGGCATCGCAGGATGCCGCTTTCGCTTTCGGGCCGCTTCATGCGCCCTGACCGCACCGAATACACATGCCAGCTCAAGAACATCTCAGTCGGCGGTGCCGCGATCATAACGACGAACGTGCCCGAAATCGGTGAGCGCGTCGTCGTCTATCTCGAGCATCTCGGCGGCCTTGAAGGCGTGGTCGCGCGAATTACGTCCGACGGCTTCGCATTTGCTTTTAAAGTCACTGAGCACAAACGCGAGAAGCTCGCGGCGCAAATCATGTGGCTGGTGAACAAGGATGACTTCCCTGACGAGGTCGGCCGGTTGCATGAGCGCACAGGAACTCGCGGGCGGCGGACGACGTTGAGGGTCGAAGAAGGCGTCATAATTGACGTCGAATTGCTCGATGTTTCAGCATCCGGCGCTTCAATCGGCACTCCGGCACGGCCGCCGATCGGAAGCCTCGTGATCGCTGGAAAAACGCGGGCGATCGTTCGGCGTCACCACGGACACGGCATAGGTTTACAATTCCTGTCGCTGCTTTCGCCCGAGGCGTTGCGCGACAGATTTCCTTGAACATTACGCGTTGGTTGTGTGATGCCTCAAATCGCCCGCCGAGTTGCCAAAATCCTAAAGTTCAATTTGGATGTAACTTTAGTGCGAATGCCACGGCGGGCATTCATGCTAAAAGCAGCTGTCTCGCGTACTGTATCGTACCGTGTTCGAGGGCGTATCATGAAGTACGGTAGCGTAGCCATTTACTTGGCAGTTGGACTATTTGCGGCAGTGATGCCGGCGGCAGCGCAGCAGGTAGCGGTGGTCAGCCCCGCGACGCGAGCTCCCGAATTTATGCGGGTATACGGAAGTTCCCAGCCGCCATATGGCTTTGTGGCTTTCTGTGAGCGCATGCCTCAGGAATGTATCGTCACCTCACAGGATGACGCGCGTTACCAGGCGACACCACAGGCTTTGAGCGAGCTCGACGAGGTCAATCGCTCGGTCAATCACGAGATTGAACCCGCGACCGATCTCGAAGTTTACGGCGTCGTCGAATACTGGACGCTGCCGAAAACGCGCGGCGATTGCGAAGATTACCAACTTCTTAAGCGTCATCGTCTCATCGCTCGAGGCTGGCCGTCCTCATCGCTTTTGATGACGGTCGTTCGTGACGAAAAGAACGAAGGACACGCCGTACTTACGGCGCGTACGACGCAAGGCGATTTCATCCTCGACAACAAGGTCGATGTCGTGCGGCTGTGGAACCAGACGCCTTATCACTATGTGATGCGGCAGTCGTATATGGATCCGAAGGTTTGGGTATCACTCGACCCGAACGATGCCGCGACGCCTGCTGCGCTGTCGGGTGTTCAGTCGGTCAATCCGGGGATCATCGAGACGACGCCGGGTTACCGGTAATTGGGCAGTAGTCGACGAAAAAACTTTGCAGGCCGGACTGAAAACCGATCTTTGGCCGTTCCCCCGGCCGATCCCCCGATCGAGTCCGACCTGTTCGCGGGCCGTGCGTCTTCCCCCGAGACGCCGGCCCGCTTTTTTTTGGCCGGTTCATGCAAACGCGGTCAACGAGGATTTAACGTCAGGATTTCAAGTTTGCGGCGTAAGGCCCGCGGCGTAGTGCTTCCACTTTTCAACGTAGCGCCGTGCGCCGCCGCCGAAGCGATGGGCTTCTTCGTCGCTCAGTTGACGAACGACTTTGCCGGGTGAACCCATAACCATCGACCGGGGCGGAATGATCTTTCCTTCCGGTATCAGCGTATTCGCGCCGATAACACATTCCTCGCCGATCTGAGCACCATTCAAAATGATGCTGCCGATGCCGATGAGGCTGCCGCGGCCAATGGTGCAGCCATGCAGCATCACCATGTGACCGACGGTGCAGTCTTCGCCGATAGTGAGTGGAAAACCCGGATCGGTGTGCAGAACGCAGCCGTCCTGCACGTTCGACCGGGCCCCGACAGTGATCAATTCGTTGTCGCCGCGGAGCACGGCGCCGAACCAAACGCTCGCGTCCTCCTCGAGCTTCACTTTGCCGAGGAGAACGGCATTGGGGGCGACCCAGAACACGCCGTTTGCCGGCGTGCTCACGCCTATGCCATCGAATTTATAAAGGGGCATTCTGATCGGGCTCTAGACGCCTTCGAGGTCCATATCGAGGATCGCCATCTGAAATTGATAGGACGTCTCGCCCTCTTCGACTTCACGATAAAGCGTCGCGACGAACTCGCCATTGATGAAGACTTCGGCCATGTCGTCTTTCTTCGGCTGCGGTTTGATTTCAAGGTTGGTGGCGCCGAACGTTTTACGCAGGTACGACTGCAGGCGTGCGAGTTCTTCTTTCTTCAATGTCTTTCTCCTGAACGAATTTCAGAGGCCGCCGAAATCATCAACCCAACCCTGCTCCATTGAGCGGGCGGGTTCGGCGCAACCTGCGCTGCCGACGATTTTCGCGGGTACTCCGGCGACGGTTACGTTGGGCGGCACTTCGGCGAGAACCACCGATCCGGCAGCCACGCGCGAGCAACGCCCGACTTTGATATTACCAAGGATCTTGGCCCCCGCTCCGACGAGCACATTATCGCCGATCTTCGGGTGGCGGTCACCCATCTCTTTGCCGCTGCCGCCAAGTGTCACCGCATGCAGGAACGAGCAGTTGTCGCCGACGACGGCTGTCTCGCCGACGACGAAACCCGTTGCGTGATCGAGCATGATGCCTTTGCCGAACTGCGCGGCCGGATGAATGTCGACCGCAAACATTCGCGACGACTGGCTTTGCAGATAGAGCGCAAAATCATAGCGGCGGCTCTTCCACAGCGCGTGCGCGAAGCGATACGTGACGAGAGCGTGGAAACCCTTGAAGTACAACAGCGGGTCGAGATAGCGCGTGCATGCCGGATCGCGGTCGTAAACCGCCTGGAGATCGGCACGGAAAATTGCGCCGATGCCCGGGTGCTCGGCCATCACGCTTTGGAATGTTTGCGAGATGAGCCCGGCATCCACGTCGGTGTGGTTCAACCGCTGGGCGAGCCGATGGCAGACCGCATCTTCCAACATCTGATGGCTGAGAACGGTCGCGAAGATGAAGCTGCCGAGCGCGGGCTCGGTCTTCATCGCGGCTTCGGCCTCGGCGCGGATCTGCGCCCAGATCGGGTCGACGATTTGGACCTTGGATGTGGCTGTCTTTGTGTTCGACACGTCTTGCCTCTAACGCGGAATGAGGGCCTGAAGGCCCGCGCACGCACGCGAACCGATCCAAATTAGCAACTGCCGATTAACGCCGGCGTAAACCACGGTCAATCGATCGCGTCGTTAACGTATACACTTTCTCGTCGCCGCGTGCATCTGCCGCCCTGGCCCCGGTTTGCCGGCCGTTTTATTGCGCCTTAGATGGCCGCCCGAACAGAAGGATCAAGATGCATGGCTCAAGCCGCGGAAGTCGCCAACCCGACGCTGCGATACGTCAAGGACGGGGCCATCGGCTGGATCACGGCCGACAATCCGGCGCGGATGAATGCACTCACGGCCGCCATGTGGGAGGCCATACCGGGCGCGGTCGCGCAAGCGGTTGCCGATCCAGACGTCCGGGTCGTCGTTTTGCGCGGCGCGGGCGACAAGGCCTTTTCGGCCGGCGCCGATATTTCCGAATTCGAGAGTTCCAGAACCGGGGATGCCGCCAAGACATACGATGCGTTGAACGACAACGCATTCAATGCGCTCATCGGCTGCCCCAAGCCGACGATTGCCATGATCCATGGTTTTTGTCTCGGCGGCGGACTTGGACTTGCTCTCTGCTGCGATATGCGGATTGCGGACGATGCGAGCCAGTTCGCCATTCCTGCGGCCAAGCTCGGGATTGGCTACAATGCACGCTGGGTGCGGCCGATCCTTGCCGCCGTTCCGGCAGCGCGCGCCAAGGAACTCTTATTCACTGGACGCCGTTTCCGCTCCGCCGATGCAGAAGCGATGGGCCTCGTTTCGCAACTCGTGACGACGGCCGAACTCGAGGCGACCGTCCGGGCGCTGGCGCTGGAGATTGCCGCGAACGCACCGTTGTCCGTCGCGGCAGCCAAACAGGTGATCGACGAAATCTCCGGCCATCCCGAGAATCCCGATATGACTCGCCTCGATGCCGCCGTCGCGGCCTGTTTCGAAAGCGAAGACTATGGCGAAGGCCGCCGGGCATTTCTTGAAAAGCGCAAGCCAGTATTCAAGGGCAAATGAATTGACCGTGCGCATGACCTGGTTTCGCATCCTTGGCTCCGTGGCTCTCGTCTCCTTGACGGCGACGGCTGCATGGGCAGGCGACAAGACATTGCTCGAAGCGTGTTTTTCGCCGGCTGCGCTTGCGGCCGTTCCGGGTGAAGAGACGATCACAAAGGGCAATCGCTCTTTCGATGCTCAGATCAAAATCACAGGGTTTACGCCTGCGTCTCCCGTTCCCGATGCGCTTCGCGGCGCGATCCGCCGCGTCAACCTTCCGCCCGGCGAGAAGGCAATCGCGCTGACGTTCGACCTTTGCGAGCAACGTGGAGAAGTCGCCGGTTACGACGGGCGCATATTCGATTATCTACGGCAGCAGGGCGTCAAGGCAACGTTCTTTGCGGGCGGAAAGTGGATGGTTTCACATCAACAGCGCACCGCACAGCTGTTGGCCGATCCCTTGTTCGAAATCGGCAATCACACCGAAACGCACGCCAACCTGCGCCTGTTGCAACCTGCTGCCGTGAACCAGCAGGTGCTCGCTCCGCAAAAGGCATATGAGGACGCGCGAGGCCGCTTCGGTGCGCAGCAATGTGTTGCGTCGTCAGCGCCGGACTCGATGAGCCGCATTCCAGTGCAACCGACGCTTTTCCGCTTTCCCTACGGGGCCTGCAACGACGCGTCGATGAAAGCCGTCAACGATGCGGGCATGTTAGCAATCCAATGGGATGTCGCCACGGGCGATCCCGATCCGCACGTATCGGCTGCCAGGATTGCGCAAGCCATGGTGAACGAAGCAAAGCCCGGCTCGATTATCGTCAACCACGCGAACGGGCGCGGCTGGCACACCGCCGAGGCACTCGCGATCGCTATTCCGAAGTTGAAGGCCAAGGGCTATAAATTCGTAACGGTCAGCGAACTGATGACAATGGGCAAGCCGGTGATCACGTCCGAATGCTACGATCGCAAGCCCGGCGACACCAATCGCTACGACTTCTTGAGCGCCCTGCAGCATCCGCTGAATTCGAACGCTCAGAATTCGACGGCCAAGATCTCCTCCGACAAGAACGGGGCGACCGCCGCCGTTTCGCCACCGTCCAAATCGAAGACGGCCAAAAGCGCCCCGCAGAAACCCCAAGCGACCGATCATTGAGATGACGGGAGCCGACACACAGCCGGTCTCCCATCGCGCGGTGACGTTCGAACCGATGACGGCTGAGGCGGCGGAAAGTCTCGGAGCGACGCTCGCACAGATCGATCCGTGGGCACGCTATGATTACACGGGCGAGACGCTCGCCGCGTTCCTTGCCGGCGAAGAACCAGGCGCGCAGCGTTTCCAGATCATCGTCGATCGCGTGCTCGCGGGTGCAATCGTCATCCGGAGCAATTGGCTCCGGGGACCCTATCTGCAGTTTCTCGGCATTCTGCCGGCCTTTCATCGCCAGGGCGTGGGGCGTTCAGCGCTCTTGTGGTTCGAGCGCGGATCGGAAGCGGGTGACGCCCGCAATCTTTGGGTCGTCGCATCCGATTTCAACACAGGCGCGCAGGCCTTCTACGAACGGCACGGCTTCGCTCGCGTCGGGATCATCGACGGGCTCGTCGCCGACAGCGCCGCGGAAATACTTTTTCGAAAACGGCTAACGATAGGTTGAGGCGGCTTACGTTGCACGGCTGAGTTGCCTGGGCCGCCAATGAGGCGCTGATGCCTACGGGGCTCGTAACCGGCGAACGCCACGAAACTCGTGGTGAATGCAAGAAATTAATTTTGGATCGTTATTGTGCGGCGCATCTCAACAAGTCGGCCGTTATGACGGGCCGCGATCCATCTTCGTGCTCATCACGATAACCGCGTATTTGCGAGGCTTTTCGAAGAGGCCGCCCCATCGCCGCGGAAGCCGTGGCCTTCGCTTATGGACTAGGCCGCGATCTCGACGTCGAGATTAATCGTTTTGAGGCAGCGCTGCTTCTGCGACGCAAAATGCTTTTTGCTTGTCAGCGATGTCGGCTGTTGCATAGCTTCCGGCCGACGCTTCGAAGAAAGCGAGACGAATTCCAAGGCCTTCAACGGAGGCCGGTGGCAAGGCTCTGCAGGGTGAATTTAACTCTCTTGCGGTAAGATTGTCGTTTGGATTTCGTGGTCTGGTCGTGCTCGGGACAAATTGAGAGCGACCGTCTGGAGGAAATGCCTGAAACAGTAATCCCACGCGCGATGCTCCAAGGAGCCAACGAGACGGGGGACTATTTCTGGGATGTCTGGCGCGAGCCAAACGACCATACGGCGCGGTACCGAATGCGGACCGCGCCGATTTTTTTTACTCGGGAGTTGAGCCTCAGGCCGCCGCGGCTGTGCTCGCCCGCTCATAATTCAAAACGGGGGCGAGCCAACGCTCCGTTTCTTGAACCGTCCATCCCTTGCGAGCCGCGTAGTCCTCGACCTGATCCCGCTCCACCTTGCCGACACCGAAATAGTGGCTTTCGGGATTCGCGAAATAAAGTCCCGACACGGATGAACCGGGCCACATCGCGTAGCTCTCCGTCAACGTGATGCCGGTGGTCTTTTCGACATCCAGCAGCTTCCAGATGGTCGCCTTTTCGGTGTGATCGGGCTGGGCCGGATAGCCAGGCGCCGGGCGGATGCCCTGGTACTTCTCGAGGATCAAATCCTCGGCCGAGAGTTTTTCGGATTTCGCATAGCCCCAAAGCTCCTTGCGGACCTTCTCATGCATGGCTTCGGCAAAAGCTTCCGCCAAACGATCGCACAGCGCCTTCGCCATGATGCGGTTGTAGTCGTCGGTCTTTTTGATGTGACGCTCGATGGCTTCTTCTTCGCCAAGGCCCGCCGTCACGGCGAACGTCCCGACGTAATCGGCGATCCCGGTTTCTTTCGGCGCAACGAAATCCGCGAGAGCCACGTGAGCGCGGTTGCGCGTCGGATCGCGGGCGATCTGCTGGCGTAGGGTATGCAGCGTCGCCATCTCACCGGACCGCGTGTCGTCCGCGTAGAGCGCAATATCGTCGCCGATGCTGTTCGCCGGCCAGAAGCCGACGACGCCGGATGCCGTCACCCATTTCTCGGCGACCATGCGTTTCAACAACGCTTGAGCGTCGTCAAAGAGCTTCTTCGCTTCCGAGCCGACTTTGTTGTCGGTCAGGATTTGAGGATAACGGCCGATCAGCTCCCACGTCTGGAAGAATGGCGTCCAGTCGATATAGGGAACGAGCGATGCGAGGCTGAAATTCGAGAAGCTGCGCGCGCCGAGGAAGCTCGGCTTGACCGGCTTGAACGCCTGCCAGTCGACCTTGAACCTGTTGTCGCGCGCGGCCTTCAAGGTGATGCGCTGCTTGCGCGCTTCGTTCGCGAGGTGCGACTCGCGAACCTTTGCATACTCGGCTTGGATGTTTTCGACGTACGGCGCCTTATCGGTGTCCGACAGCAGTTTCGAGACAACGCCAACGGCCCGGCTCGCGTCGAGAACGTAGACGGCCTGCCCACGGTTATAGTTCGGATTGATCTTGACGGCCGTGTGCACTTTGCTGGTCGTCGCGCCGCCAATCAACAGCGGCATCGAAAAGCCTTCGCGCTCCATCTCGCCTGCTACGAAGCACATCTCGTCGAGCGACGGCGTGATGAGGCCGGACAGGCCGATCATATCGACTTTTTCCCGCTTTGCCGTCTCGAGGATTTTCGCGGCTGGCACCATGACGCCGAGATCGATAACTTCGTAGTTGTTGCACTGGAGCACGACGCCGACGATGTTCTTGCCGATGTCGTGGACGTCGCCCTTGACGGTCGCCATCAGAATTTTGCCGGCGGCGGGCTTCTGGTCGAGGCCCGAGGCTTTCTTCTCGGCCTCGAGGTACGGCTGCAAATATGCAACCGCCTGCTTCATGACCCGCGCCGATTTCACGACCTGCGGCAGGAACATCTTGCCGGCGCCGAAGAGGTCGCCGACGACGTTCATGCCGGCCATCAGCGGGCCTTCGATGACGTGCAGCGGCTTCTCGGCCTCAGCACGCGCCTCTTCCGTGTCGGCTTCGATAAAGTCGGTGATGCCGTGGACGAGTGCGTGGGTGAGGCGCGCCTGAACCGGCGCTTCGCGCCACGAGAGATCTTTTTCCTTCGCCTTTTGGCCGCTGCCGTCGCCCTTGAATTTCGGCGCCGCCTCGAGGAGGCGGTCGGTTGCATCGTCGCGGCGATTGAGGATCACATCCTCGCAGAGTTCGCGCAGCTCCGCCGGAATGTCGTCATAGAGCGCGAGCTGACCGGCATTGACGATGCCCATATCCATACCGGCTCGAATGGCGTGGTAGAGGAACACGGAGTGCATCGCCTCGCGCACCGGCTCGTTGCCGCGGAAGGCGAACGACAGGTTGGAAACGCCGCCCGAGATGTGGACGAGCGGCATCTTCTCCTTGATCTGACGCGCGGCCTCGATGAAGGCGATGCCGTAGCCGTTATGCTCTTCGATGCCCGTGGCGACGGCGAAGATGTTCGGATCGAAGATGATGTCTTCCGGCGGAAAGCCGACTTTCTCCGTCAGCAGCTTATAGGCGCGCTCGCAGATCGAAACCTTGCGCTCAATCGTGTCGGCCTGGCCTTGCTCGTCGAAAGCCATGACGACGACAGCTGCGCCATAGCGCAAAACCTTGCGCGCATGCTCAAGAAATGGCCCCTCGCCTTCCTTCATCGAGATCGAGTTGACGATCGGCTTGCCCTGCACGCACTTCAGGCCCGCCTCGATGACGCTCCATTTGGAGCTGTCGATCATGATCGGCACCCGGCTGATGTCGGGTTCGGACGCGATCATATTGAGGAACGTCGACATCGCCCGTTCGGAATCGAGCAGGCCTTCGTCCATGTTGACGTCGATGATCTGCGCGCCGGCTTCCACCTGCTGGCGTGCAACGGCCAGGGCACCGGCATAGTCATTCTGCTCGATCAGCTTGCGGAACTTCGCTGAACCCGTGACGTTCGTGCGCTCGCCGATATTGATGAACGACTGCGCGGCGTTGGTGGATGTCATCTGCTCGACTTTCGCTCGGTATTGGCTAGGAATTGAGAAGGATAGAGCTGGTGGCGATCACGCAAATGCGAGCCACCCTTTGATTGCAAGGCCGCGGAAGATCGGCACGATGTCAGTGAATCCTGCGGCTCTCAATAATTCCTCTTCCCGCTCGACGGACACCACGGCGACGTTCTTGAAGTTTCGCGCATTCGTCTCGGCAGCATCCTTGGCGACACCGTTACGGATCGCATGCCTCGTCCAAATCCGCCGCAACAGCTCCGTCTGCGCTTCTCCGTTGCCCTCGACGCCGTCAACGATTGTCAGTGGCGCACCGGGCTTCAATCGCCCATGAATTGCGCTCAGGAAGCCCAGCTTCGATCCATCGTCTGGAACGAAGTGCGCGGTCAGGATGCACGTCGCGGCATCGAAGCCATTGTCTTCGAGCTTATCGATTGCGGTTGAATGCACCGTGGCACGAGCCGCAAGCGGCGTTCCCGCAATTCGGCGACGCGCCATTTCCACCATTGGCTCGGAGGTATCGACGCCGACGAACGACCAGAGTGGATTCTCCGCTCCGAGACGGAGAATTTCTTCGCCCCCGCCCGCGCCGACAACGAGAATCTTTGCCGGACCCTCGGTGAGGATCTCAAGAAGCGAGGCTTCGACAATAGCGAAGATCGCCTGCCGGCCCGGAATGAACCGCTCAACGACCGCGGCGTAGTCGCTGGCGTCGGGAAGATGCCGTTCGTCGAACTTCGTTTCAGCCATACGATCACCCATGGACGAACGGTTCGAGGCCGGAAAGGCGCAGGCGCGGCTGATGCTCGGGGAGCGCGCGCGGCTTATAGGATTTTGCGTGGCTTGCGATGTGCGCGATATGGTCAGGCGTCGAACCGCAGCAGCCGCCCACGATGTTGACCAGGCCGTCGGCCAGCCAGGGCTCGACCTTGCAGGCCATCTCGTCGGGGCCTTCGTCATACTCGCCCATCGCATTCGGCAGGCCGGCATTCGGGTACGCCGAGATGCGCACGTCAGCGACGTGCGAAAGCTCGGCAATGTACGGCCGCATCAGCTCGGCTCCGAGCGCGCAGTTGAGCCCGATCGAAAACGGCTTCAGATGCCGCATCGAGTACCAGAAGGCTTCGGCCGTTTGCCCGGACAGCGTGCGGCCCGAACGATCCGTGATCGTTCCGGAAATCATGATCGGCAGCTCGAGATCTTTTTCCTCGAAGACCTCCAAAGTCGCGAAGCCCGCGGCCTTGGCGTTCAAAGTGTCGAAGATCGTTTCGATCAGAATGATGTCGGAACCGCCGTCGATCAGTCCCCTCACCTGCTCCTTATAGGCTTCGCGCAACTCATCGAAGCTGACGTTGCGGTAGCCCGGATTGTTGACGTCCGGCGAAATCGACGCCGTGCGATTGGTCGGTCCGACCGCGCCCGCGACGAAGCGTGGCTTCTCGGGCGTCTTCTTAGTCCATTCATCCGCCGCGCGGCGCGCAAGCTTCGCCGCCTCGACGTTCATTTCATAGGACAGCTCTTCCATGTGATAGTCGGCCATCGAAATGCGCTGCGCATTGAACGTGTTCGTCTCGATGAGATCGGCACCCGCCTGCAGGTACTTGCTGTGGATCTCCTGGATGATCTCCGGCTGCGTCAGCACGAGCAGATCGTTGTTGCCCTTGATGTCCTTCGAATGATCGACAAAGCGCTCGCCGCGATAATGTTCTTCGCCGAGCTTGTATTGCTGGATCATCGTGCCCATCGCACCATCGATGATCAGGATGCGTTCGCTTGCGGCCTTTTCAAGCGCGGCCCAACTTGGTTTGCGTCTCATATCACGCCTCGACTTTCCTGAAATTTCACGCAGCGTCCGCGTTCGCCGCCCTGACTGAGCGCAAGCCCAGCAGATGGCAAATGGCGTAAACGAGATCGGCGCGGTTCAACGTGTAGAAGTGGAATTTCTTGATGCCCTCGTCGACGAGGTCCATCACCTGCTCGGTCGCGACGGCCGCTCCGACGAGATGGGAGGTGGCGCTGTCGTCTTCCAGCCCTTCGAAACGCCGTGCGAGCCACGACGGCACCGTTGCGCCTGCGCGTTTCGCGAAGCCTGCGACCTGCTTGAAGTTATGGATCGGCACGATGCCCGGAGAGATCGGGACCCAAATGCCCGCAGCACGCGCCCGCTCGATGAAGCGCAGGAAGTGAGCGTTATCGAAACCGAACTGGGTGATGATGCGATCGGCGCCGGCATCGACCTTGGCTTTCAGATTTTCGATGTCGGCCTCGATCGAGGGGCTTTCCGGATGCTTCTCGGGATAGCCCGCAACCGAAATTTCAAAATCGGCAATGGCCTTCAATCCTGCGACGAGGTCGGCTGCGTTTTTGTAACCACCCGGATAGGGCTCGTACTTCGTGCCGGTTCCTTGTGCGGGATCTCCGCGCAGGGCGACGATGTGGCGGACGCCCTCGTCCCAATACGTCTTGGCGACGGCGTTCACCTCTTCCTTCGTGGCATCGACGCAGGTCAGATGCGCGGCGGGCTTCAAGGGCGTCTCTTTGATGAGACGGGTCACCGTCGCGTGCGTACGTTCGCGCGTCGATCCGCCTGCGCCGTATGTCACCGAGACGAATTCAGGGCCGAGCGGCGCAAGCCGCGTGATCGAAGACCACAGCGTCTCTTCCATCTTTTCGGTCTTCGGCGGGAAAAATTCGAAGCTGACGAGGATATCGCCCGATCCCAGCAGCTTGCTTTTGCGTTCGTTGGTTTGTGCCATCAACCTGCCCCCTCGCGCACTTCCTCAGCGGGTGCGCCTATTCTTGCGACCGATGCCTGCGCCGCGGGACGTTCCGCGAGCCAGATCGTAACGGTCAGGATTTCTTCGCTGTCGCCGTCCTTCGGTCTCAGATCCTCGGTCGACTTCGGAACGAGACCTGCATCCTTGAGCCAGCCGGCGACCTGCTCATGCGGGAAGCCAAGCCGCTCGTGCGCTTCGCGGGATCTCAGGAACTCGAGATCATGCGGCGCAAAATCGATGATCAGCAGCTTGCCGCCCGGAGCGAGCACGCGTGCGGCTTCGCGAATGGCAAGCGCCGGATCGGATAGAAAATGCAGAACCTGATGCATGACTACGACGTCGGCCTGCCGGTCAGCGAGAGACAGAGAATAGATATCGCCGTGCCGCACTTGCGCGTTGAGGCAACCCTTGGATTTCAGATTGGCCTGCGCGTAGTTGAGCATCGCCTGATTGACGTCGAGGCCGAGCCCCCGCGCAAACCGGTCTGCGAACAGTTCGAGCGTCCGTCCGGTCCCCGTTCCGAGATCGACGAAGAGGCCGAAGGGCCCCTCGCCTATCGCACGGCGCATCGCCGCCTCGACGTCGTTTTCCGCGACGTGCAAGGTTCTGATCCGATCCCAATCGGCAGCGTGCTGTTCGAAAAACGCCTGGGCGGTGGCTTCGCGCTCACGCTTTAAGGCCTCCGCGCGCTCGCGATCACGCCGGACCGAAGTCTCCGCTGGATCGACGTCCGAGACGAGGCGCAGCGCCAAGCGGCCGCCCGGCTGGCGATCGGAAATATGAAAATAGACCCAGCTGCCGTCGCGGAAGCGCTCGATCAGGCCTGCTTCGCACAGAAGCTTCAGATGGCGGCTGACCCGCGGCTGGCTTTGGCCAAGGATGAGGGTCAGATCCTTGACGTTGAGTTCGCCGCCCGCGAGCAACAGCAAAATCCGCAGACGCGTCGGCTCGGCCGCTGCTTTGAGCGCGGCGACGAGATCAGCGGTACGCATTTCGGGCGATCGATGCATGCGCCACAACATATAAAGATATGTTTATGTGTCAAGTGGCGGAATTCAATTCCTTCAATTGAACGGTGATACGTGGGTTAACGGCCTTTTAGCTATATGCGCCATAATGTGCCGCCGTCAGGTCTGCGGGGATCGAGTCGGAATGCGGCGTCGGGATTTTGAAGTCATTGAGCTTTCGAGCAGCCCCTATAGGTTGCCGATCATGCTTCGCCAAACCAACTCGAAGCTTACCCGGGTTCCGGGACTCGTGCTGATGATCATTTTGGCCGCCCTGATCATCGGCCCGCAAGTGGGCTTCGCGGCCTACGCGATCGCTTCTCCGGAAGTCCGGAGCGCGATGATTGCACACCCCATGGTTGCGATAGAGCTCGCGCTTGCTCTCGTGTTCTGGGTGGGTCTCATCGTTTGGCCATTGCGCAACATTATCCTCGCTTTGCTTTCGCACCGGGAGGTCGATATCCGCGATGGCGAGGTCAAGGTGATTGACCGGACTGCCTTTTCGAAGACGTTCTGGCGGATGCCGCTTGCCACCTACGAGGGTGTGGCCGTGCATGTCCGTTCTTCCCTTTCGGGCGTGCGGCAGGAGGCGGTCCTTGTGCATCCCAATAAAAATCGCAGCATCGTTTTGATGACCGCCGAGCATATCGGGGCGCGAGAGGTCGAGGAGCTTTGCGATTTACTGAGCCTTCCTTCTGCTCCGGCCGAGCGCCGTTTTGGCGTCGGCGCGCAGGTCTCGGGCCGAGAAAATGCTGTGGCAGCGTAGCCATCCGGCATCGTTTTGACGTGATTGTTGCCTCTCTAACGCCATGAGAGGCTTGTTTCGAAGCAGTGAGGACGGCAGAGTCTGATTGGGCGGCCTGCCACTTCCGGTTTTTCAGGGGACGACTATGCGAGGGTTAGACATGTTGTGGGCATTTTCACGGATCCGCTCCGCTGGTTGCCTTGCCATTTTGGTCGCTTGCTTTGCCGCCATTTCTGCCGGTGGAGCGCGGGCTGAATCTCCGGCGGTTTACATGCAGCGCGTTCAAAACGAGTTGATCGTCGCGCAGAAGTCCGGCGGGGTCGCACAGTTTGCCCAGGTGCTGCGCCAGCACATGGATGTGCCCGGCATCGGCTTGACGGCGCTTGGTCCTCATGCCCGGACGCTGCCGAAGGACGAACGTCCGGCGTATTACAACGGCATGATCAATTTCATCGCCAAGTACGCGGCCAAAGAAGGCCCGAAGTACATGGTCAAAAGCGCTGTCGTGACAGGTCAGGGTCCTGGTGACGCGGGCGGCACGAATGTCGACGGCCGCATCACGCTGATGACGGGCGAAAGCTACGACATCCGCTGGCTCGTGATGAAATCAGGGTCGGGCTACAAGGTTCGCGACGCGCAGGTGGTCGGCTTCTGGATGACGTCGTTCCTCGACGATCTTTTCCAGAATTACATCACCGAGAACGGAAATAATCCGCGCGCCCTTGTATTGGCTCTGAGCCGGTAGCATCTGCCATCGGGCGCTTTTCGCCGGATGTACGTGTGCATTTGCCGGTGATGGTCACACTTCCGTAGGCCGGTGCCGAGAATTTTGACAAAGGGCCGTACTCATGGTCCTTGTCAAACGGGGACGGAAAATGACGACGCGCACGTTCCATAAGTGCTGTGTGCGTTCGGTCGTGAGCGGGGATGGAGACGGGTGATGAATTCTCTGAAGTTGCGTTTTGTGTGCGGCATGGCGCTTGCCGTTGGCCTCGGCACAGCGATGTCGATGTCACCGGCATCGGCGGATGATCAACAGCCGCCCGCCGCGGAGACCGATCAAGCGGCGCCTGCCGCTGAAGGCGGCACGGATACACTCCCGGCTGCGGGCGATGGGGCGGAACAGGCTGCGCCCAGCGCAGAGCCCGCTCAGGATGGCGCGGCAGCGGCCCCGGAAGCTCCGGCAGAAGCTACTGCCCCGGCGGAACATCAGGAAGCTCCAGCTGCGGCTGAGGGTGCTGAAGCTCCCGCATCAGGAGCGTCCTCCGTCTCGGCCAGCGAATTGAAAATCGGAGCCGCGGTCTATGGCGCCGATGGCGCGAAGATCGGTGAGGTCAACGGCGTCAAATCCGACGATGCCGGCAAGGTTCAAGAAATTCTCGTTACGGACGGCGTTGCAGCCGGCATCAACGCGAAGGTCTTCGCCATTTCCGGCGACAAGATCACTAGCGTTTCCGACGGCGTGAAGCTGTCGCTCAGCTCGGAAGAAGCCAAGAAGCTTCCGATCATCGACAACAGCAACGGCTGATCAGTCCACAGAACCTCATTCCGGAAGCCGCGCTTTTAACCGAAGCGCGGCTTTTTGCTGTGAATTGTCCGTGTTCAACCGAATTTGCCGGCCGGTTCTCTCGCAATCGGCGGGCCGCTCGCATATGCAGGACCTCCGGCGGCAATGACATCGCCAGCGTCGGAGAATGGAAACGTCATGCGCAGCAGTGGCTTCCTCACTTCTATTTCGTTTGTCTTATCGGCATTTGCACTCTTCGTTAGCATCGGCGTCGCGGCGGAGGACGAAACTCTCGATACAAGCAAGCTCCCACGCGTCTCCGGCACGAATAACATCTTCGCGAGCCCGTCGTCCACGATTTTCACGGCGCCGGGAGCCGTCGCCGAGACGGCCGACGGCACCGTCGCGGCGCTGAAGGCAGCGGGTTGGCAGCCGTATGCGCCGGCCTTCGGCGAGCAGATCAAGAGCCCCACCATGGCAATCGCGAACCTGAAGAAAGGCGCGACTGGCCTCTCCGTGTTCATCACCGTCGCGCCCGCACAGAATAACGCGACCAGCGTCACCTATAGCGGCGTGATCAACGCGAACGACTTGCCGTTTCCCAAGGATGCGACAGACATCAAGTTCGATGGTGATCGGCCGTTTCTATCGTGCGTGACGAGCGGCAACCTCGCGGCGACATCGGATTTTCTCCGCACGGAGCTGATCGCGCGCGGCTGGTCGCCATGGTCGGTGAAGGACAACGCCAAGTCGGCTTACGCTGACGAGAAGACCGAGAAGGGCCTCTATGCCTACTACGTTCGCGACGCCGGCAAACCTCTGATCCTTGTGCTGCAGAGCGCGGAGGACGGGAAGACGACGGTGAAGATCGAGACCGTTCCCGCTGAAGTCCTGCACCCGGCTGCGAAGACGGAAGCAGCGAAGGCGCCTGAACCGGCTCCGGCTCCGGCAGCCAAAGCTCAGGACAAGGTCGGCGATGCCATCGACGATCTGGCGGCAAGCATCATCAAACAGGCGCAGCAGTCGGTCGCGGACTCGATGCCGGGCGCAAAGCCCGCTGCCGCCGACAAAGCCGACAAGGCTTCCGATGAGCCCTCGGAAGCATTGACCGTTCTCGACGGTAACAGAGCGCCCATTCCGGTTCCGTCGACAGCAGCGGACATCGACTTCGACGGCGCAAGCGGCAAACTTGAATTCAACTCGTCATCCGGCATCAAGCAAATCGCGGCGTTCTACAGGAGCCAGATGAAGACGCTCGGCTGGAGCGAAGAGAAGTCCGTGATCAACCAGGCGAACATGGTGGTGCTCAGCTTCCAAAAAGGTGAGCAGGACCTTTCGCTCACGCTGATGAAGATGGGCGATGCGGTCAACGTCAGCGCCTCGGGCTCGGCACTCGAAAAGCCGGAGGCGACCGAAGAGGCTTCCGCAAGCAGCGATGCTGCTAGCGCGGCGGCCAACGAGCCTGAAAAGGAACTCGAATCCGAAGATGCCGGAGGCCTCCCCGTCCCGAAAGAGCATTCGCTTAGCGGTAGCGAGCAGTCGATGTTTCGCCACGGCGCTAATGCCAGTGTTCCGGCGAAGTTTTCGTCGGTGCTTGCCTTTTATCGCCGCGAACTCGGCAAGCGTGATTGGAAAGAGGATACATCGAAGTCCGTCATCAAGGACGACGCTGCGGAGATTCACTACGCGACTGCTGACGGTCCCGCCGTCCTGAAGCTCGGTCGCGCCAATGGCGAGACGACGGTCGCGCTTAGCGTGCGCGAGGACGATAAGGCGAAGAAATCCGGGATGATGGCTAAGCCCGGGCAGACGAAACTTCTGATCGGCAACTTCCTCGAAACCGAGGCCGTCATCACCATCGCCGGGAAGACGATCAAGGTCCCGGCCGGTGCAGGCAAAAACGGTCCGGATGGGCCGACGCTCGAAGTCGCGCCCGGCAAATATCCATACAAGCTCAAAGGCGCGGCCGGCGCTGGACCTAACGATCCAGTCGAAGTCGGCGCCGATGAAATCTGGGGCCTGATGATCGGACCCGGCGGCGTGTTGCCGGTTCAGATGTACTGAGGCCAGCCTGTACGGACACGCTCTCCGAGTGGATGGGCGTGTCCGTCTGTCAGCTGGCCTCGTATTACGTCACCGTTCGAAGCGCTTGAACTTGATCCGGTGGGGCTCGACAGCCTGGTCACCGAGGCGGCGCTTCTTGTCTTCTTCGTAGTCCGCGAAGTTGCCTTCGAACCATTCGACGTGGCTGTCGCCTTCGAATGCGAGGATGTGCGTCGCGAGACGATCGAGGAAGAAGCGGTCATGCGAGATGACCACGGCGCAACCGGGGAAATCTTCGAGCGCAGCTTCGAGCGCGCCGAGCGTTTCCGTATCGAGGTCGTTCGTCGGCTCGTCGAGCAGCAGCAAGTTGCCGCCCTCCTTCAAGAGTTTGGCGAGATGCACGCGGTTGCGTTCGCCGCCGGACAGCATGCCGACCTTCTTCTGCTGGTCGGCACCCTTGAAGTTGAACCAGCCGCAATACGCCCGGCTCGGGACTTCTTTTTTGCCGCCAAGCAGCATCTGGTCGAGGCCGCCTGAGATCTCTTCCCAGACCGTCTTCTTGTCGTCCAAGTGCGCGCGGGACTGATCGACGTAACCGATCTTCACGGTATCGCCGAGACGGATCGAACCCTTGTCGGGCTTTTCCGCACCGGTCAGCATTTTGAACAACGTCGTCTTGCCGGCGCCGTTCGGGCCAATCACGCCGACGATGCCGCCTGGAGGCAGCTTGAACGAGAGATCGTCGATGAGCAGCCGGTCGCCAAAGGCCTTCGTCAGGCCTTCCGCTTCGATGACGACGCCACCGAGGCGCGGTCCGGTCGCGATCTGGATGGATGCGCGTCCCGCTTCCTCGCGGCCGGCTTCGTCAGCCAACTTCTCGTACGCCGTGATACGCGCCTTCGATTTGGCCTGACGCGCTTTCGGCGACGATCTGATCCACTCGAGTTCGCGGGACAGAGTCTTTTGCTTGCCTTCTTCCTGTGCCTTCTCGACAGCCTCGCGCTTGGCCTTCTGCTCGAGCCAACCGGAGTAGTTGCCTTTCCACGGCACGCCATGCCCGCGGTCGAGTTCCAAGGTCCATTCCGTGATGTTGTCGAGGAAGTAGCGGTCGTGGGTCACGAGGATGACGCAGCCCGTGTACTCTTTCAGATAGCGTTCGAGCCACGCGACGCTCTCGGCGTCGAGATGGTTGGTCGGCTCGTCGAGGAGAAGAATGTCGGGCTTCGACAGCAAAAGCTTGGTCAGCGCGACGCGGCGCTTTTCGCCGCCCGACAGCTTCGTGACATCGGAGTCGCCGGGGGGCGAGCGCAGAGCGTCGAGCGCCTGCTCGACCTGAGCGTCGAGATCCCAAAGGTTCTGCGCATCGATCTGGTCCTGGAGCGCCGTCATCTCGTCGGCGGTTTCCTCGGTGTAGTTCGCGGCGATTTCATTGTAGCGATCGAGAATGGCCTTCTTCTCGGCCACGCCCTCCATCGCGTTGCCAAGAACGTCCTTGTTCGGATCAAGCTCCGGCTCTTGCGGCAGATAGCCAACCTTGATGCCGTCCGCTGGGCGAGCTTCGCCCGTGAAGTCGTCGATCCTGCCGGCCATGATTTTCAGCAGCGTCGATTTACCGGAGCCATTGAGGCCGACGACACCGATCTTTGCGCCCGGCAGGAACGAAAGGGAGACGTCCTTCAGCACCTGCTTTCCGCCCGGATAGGCTTTGGACAGCTTATGCATATGATAAACGTACTGGTGTGCTGCCATGCGCGGCGCCTCGTTGGGGGTAAGGTTTAGGGATTGGGGCCTTCCTACCCGATTGTCGCGACTTCCTCAATTGCATCATTGCGCCCATGTGCGACGTGCCGCGGGGCGACTTTCGGGGGCGGGCCGGAAGGCGGATCAGCTTGTCGCAAACGGCCCCGGGCACAGAGCAAAATCAAGCTTCACCTTGACCGTCACCACGCGGGATTTTTGACGCCGGTAAAGAAATAGACGCCGAGACCGATGGTGAAGACGAGCCATCCCCAGAGGACATGCTCCATATAGACCGCCGAGAATGATCGGGTGCGCTCGTACCGCCAAGCCAAGAGCAGTCCGATGACGAAGGTTCCGCCGACCGCGATCCAATTGCGGAAAAGGATGTGGCCAAATCCAAATGCCAAGGCGTTGACGAAGATCAGGCTCCATCGCGAATGGAACAAGGGTCCGTAGCGGTGAAAGAAGAATACGCGATACGCGAACTCCTGGGGCAGGACCGACGTGAACGGATAGAGCACCATGATCTTCAGCCAGAGGCCGGGACGCTCGGCTGCGAGTGCGAACAGGCGCTCGGGCATCAATACCGCGACAAGCGAGCCGATCAGCGCACTGCCAACGATGAATGTGCCCAGTATCGAGAGGACGGTCGATCTCGCGATGCCGCGGCTCGCCTCCGTTTTCAGGCTGAAGGTGCGATCGAAATAGAGGAACGCGACAAACGCGATGAGCACGGGGGGGAGCGCATAAAACAGCGGCACGCCGTAATCGAAAACGGCAATCCGCATGAGCAGCGGGGTTCCGACGTAGATCAGTCCGAACTCCGTCCAGAGCTGCAGCCTGCGTCGTTCCGAAGGATGAATAATGTCGAGCGATTGCGCGAGCGTTCCACCGGCACAGAGATCGGCAGAACCAGAGACCACATCTTTCGGGGAGAAGACTGTCGTCATCTCGTCTGCACCTCTCGCCTCCCCTCGTTACGACTTTGCCTTGACCAGCCCGGGTAGCATTTCGGCACGCCGGAGCCAGCGCTTGGCAATTTCTGCGGCGATGACGTCGGCCGAATGCAACGGTTCATAGGTCCACGACGGCAGCGGTTCACCAGGCGGCGGTAGAGGCCGGGTCGCGCCATAAGACGCGAGGCCAGAGTGGAAACGGTCGAACTTTGCGCTTCCGCCGGAGGGCGAGAAAATAAAGATCGGACGTCCGGTCGCCGCCGCCTCGCAGGTCATGCTAACGCTGTCGGCGGTGATGACGAACATATCCGCGTGGGCGACAAAATCGGGGTACGGGTTCTGCCCGTCGCCATCCCAGAAATAGGCGCGCTCGGCCGCCACCGAGTTTTTGATCCGAGCCGCGAGCCGCTCGGGGGTTCGCCGGGAGGTTGTGATCATGAGCCCTGCGCCGCTTGCCGCCAACCCAGCCAACGCGTCGACCAAGCGCTCCTCGTCCGCCGGCGAATAGCGGTAATAGCCGTTCGGACCGCCGATCAGGCAGGCAATGCGGGGCCTCGGCAGCCCGGCGATCCTCGGGGGCGCGTTGGTGTTGAGCGCGCACAGCCGCGCGGGCGAAAAGCGATGCGGGGCCGTCAGCGTCGAGATGACGTTCGGTCCCCGCCGGCGATCGTGCGCGGGGACCCATATGAGGTCGGCGCTATTCGCTCCCGTTCGGGGGTCCATCAGAATGACAGTATAGGTCTCGAGGCCGGCTCGCCGCCGTAGCGCCCGGATGTAGGGTATCGTCGTGCGGCCCGTTGCGAACGCAAACGCTGGCCATGGCGGGTCGAGACTCAATCTGCCGCCATTGGGAGCCTCGGGCGGCAGCGGACCCCAGGGGGCCATAAACTTGTAGATGCCCGCTATCTCGACTCGTTGGATCTCGGCCTGCAGACCCAGCGCTTCGACGACGCCCAGGACCTGAGCTTCGTGGCCCGCCTTGCCGTCCGAGAAGATCCAGGCCGTTTGACCCTGGAACATCCCTGCATATGGAGCTGAAGGCGGGTCGCTACGTGCCATGACGGACAAACTTTTGGGCTCCTCACCGCGGCTATGCCGAGGCTGCCGGCGATCTTGTTAAAGAAATAAGCGAAACTTCGTGCGCCGTTCTACATTCCTGATATTACTCGAATCTCCCTGAAGTGGCGCGGCTCCATGGCTATTGAACTCGACGCAACGGACTGGCGGATCTTGCGAGAGCTGCAAGCCGACGGACGAATGACCAATATCGCTCTCGCCAACCGCATCGGGTTATCGGCTCCGCCCTGTCTTCGCCGCGTTCGGGCGTTGGAAGAAGCCGGACTTATCGCAAGCTATACTGCTCTCGTCGATGAGGTAAGGCTCGGTTATGCGCTGACGGCGTTTGCGATGGTGAGGCTCCACAATCAGGCCGAGTCCGATCTCCGTTCATTCGAAAACAGAATTTTCGGCTGGCCCCTCGTCCGTGAGGCCTACATGCTGTCCGGCGAAAGCGACTTTATACTGAAATGTATCGCTCGCGATCTGCAACGGTTCCAGAGCTTCGTGCTTGATGAATTGACTGCGGCGCCCAACGTCGCGAGCGTCAAGACCTACCTTACGATCCGCCGGGCAAAACGGGAGCCCGGGGTGCCGATCACCGTGGCTGGCCCCGAAGGGACCTGAGTGGAACGCGCATTGCGGAGGGCCGATGGCATCCTTTTCTGATCTGGCGCTTCGGATTGGAAGAGCGCTCGTTGTCTCGGCCGTCAGCATATTGCCTTCGGCCGCCGCCACGTCGGACGATCTCTACAATAGCTATTTCGCGAATGTGCTCGACGGCGCGCCCTGCTTTGCCCGGACGTATGACGAAGCCCATCTCAAAGATCATCCGGACCAGCGCGTTCGCAAAATCGAGATCGACCTTTCGAAGCGGAATTCGGACGGCACGCCGAACTCGGCCGATCGGTTTGAAATCGGGTTCGGGCTCATGCTGACAAGCGGCCCGGAATGGTATGGACAGGCCGCGAGCTGCAAAACCAACGATACCGATTTCGAGTGCTTTCTCGAAGGCGACGGCGGCGTGTTTCGCCTCACACCGCAAAGCGGCGGTGCGCTTCGCCTCGAGACCGGCGAGACCGGCATCGCGATCCAAGGCGGGGCCGGCGACATCGAACTTTCCGGAAAAACCGGAGAGGATCGCTCTTTCGACCTTACTCAATCGAAGGAAGAGTGCCGTTCCGCTTCTGCGTTCTTCGATGGCGGCAACGAGTAGCGAGCCTGAGCCTTGCGGCTTAGGCTCAGCTTTGTTTGTTTTGTCTCAGATCGGCCCGAGCCTCAGCCCCAGTTCACCTGCAAGACTTCGAGCGTACGCGTGCCCTTGGGCGTCGTGACGTCGACGCTTTCGCCTTTGACCTTCCCGATGAGCGCACGCGCGATCGGCGACGAGATGGAGATTCTGCGCTGGCGCATATCGGCCTCTGTATCGCCGACGATCGTATAGGTGACCTTCTCGCCTGAATCTTCGTCCTGCAGCGTGACCGTCGCGCCGAACTTGATCGTGTCGCCGGAAAGCTTCGTAATATCGATGACATCGGCGCGGTTGATCTTGTCTTCGATCTCGGCGACGCGCGCTTCGTTGAGGCCCTGCTGCTCTTTGGCGGCGTGATACTCTGCGTTCTCGGAGAGGTCGCCATGGGCGCGAGCCTCGGAAATCGCCGCGATGATGCGCGGACGCTCAACTGCCTTCAGGCGGTGCAATTCTTCCTCGAGGTTCTTGAAACCCTCAAGCGTCATCGGCACCCGTTCCATCATCTTCTCCAAATTCTTCCGAACGGCTAATCCATTGCGGGGAATAGGCCCCCAACACACGGTAACAGTAGAGTTGGCATACAGGAAAGCAGCGAAGCCCGGCCGCGCCTTTCGGCGCGTCCCGAACTCTCGACGAAAGGCTCAGCGATGGGCGAAGGCCTGCAACGGCGCCACTTCCAGCGTGTCCGATGCCAGCGCTTTAATGGCCCGTGTAACCGCTACTGCCCCCGCCAATGTTGTATAGTAGGGTATGTGGTGAAGCAAGGCCGTGCGCCGAATGTCCTTGCTGTCGCTGAGGGCTTTTGACCCTTCGGTTGTATTGAAAACAAGGTGAATATCCCCGTTTTTCATCGCGTCGACGATGTGCGGGCGACCTTCCAGCACCTTGTTGATCGCGTCACACTGAATGCCGTTGGCCTCGAGCAAGCGCTTCGTGCCGCGGGTGGCGACGACCTTGAAGCCCATGGCCGCAAGCTCCTTCACCGGAGCAACGACGCGAGCCTTGTCACTTTCCTTGACCGAGACGAAAACCGTGCCGCCCGAGGGAAGCTTCAGGCCGGCTCCGAGCTGGCTCTTGCCGAAGGCCATCGCGAAGTCTTGGTCGATACCCATGACCTCGCCAGTCGAGCGCATCTCCGGTCCGAGGATCGGATCGACGCCGAGGAAGCGCGCGAACGGGAATACGGCTTCCTTCACCGCGACGTGCTTGTAGGATGGCTTCTTCAGGTTGAACGCCGCGAGCGGCTTACCCGCCATCACCTCGGCCGCAATCGTCGCGATCGGCAGCCCGATGACTTTCGCAACAAAGGGCACGGTTCGCGATGCACGCGGATTGACTTCGAGAATGAAGACCTGATTGTCCTTGATGGCGAACTGAACGTTCATCAGGCCGACGACGCGCAACGCGAGCGCAAGCTCCCGGGTCTGCCGCTCGAGTTCGGCGATCATCGCGGGCGAAAGCGAGTACGGCGGCAGGGAGCAGGCGCTATCGCCGGAGTGGATCCCGGCTTCCTCGATATGCTCCATGATGCCGGCGACGAAGGTGTCCTTGCCGTCCGACAGGCAGTCGACATCGACTTCGACCGCGTCGGTCAGATAGCTGTCGATCAAAAGCGGCCGCTTGGCCGAGACGACCAGCTCCGAGGGCTTGTCGAGGGTCGCGGAAAGACGGGCGACGTAGCGGTCAACCTCTGCTCCGTCGTGCACGATCTCCATACCACGGCCACCGAGCACGTAGGATGGACGAATGACGACGGGATAGCCGACCTCCTCGGCGACGCCGCGTGCCTCGGCCGGAGACTTGGCGATGCCGCTCTTGGGCTGCATGAGTTGGAGTTTTTCGATCAGCGCTTTGAAGCGATCGCGATCTTCGGCGAGATCGATGGCGTCGGGCGACGTTCCGAGGATCGGCACGCCGGCTTCTTCCAAAGCGCTCGCGAGTTTCAGCGGCGTCTGGCCGCCGAACTGGACGATCACGCCCTTGAGCGTGCCCTTTTTGCTTTCGACGCGAATGACTTCGAGGACATCCTCGGCAGTCAGCGGCTCGAAGAACAGGCGGTCGGATGTGTCGTAATCCGTCGAGACCGTCTCGGGGTTGCAGTTGATCATGATCGTTTCGAAGCCGGCAGCCGTCAGCGCAAAGCAGGCGTGGCAGCAGCAGTAGTCGAATTCGATGCCTTGGCCGATGCGGTTCGGTCCGCCGCCCAAGATCACGATTTTGTTCTTGGCCGTCGGATCGGCCTCGCAAACAGGGTCGCCGCTGAGGCCCGTTTCGTATGTCGAATACATGTACGCGGTCGGCGACGCGAACTCGGCGGCACACGTGTCGATGCGCTTGAATACGGGTTCGACGCCCGCCGCTTTACGAGCCTCGCGAAACGCCGTTTCGGTCGTCTTACCGAGCTTGGCGAGGCGAGCATCCGAGAAGCCTTGCGCTTTGAGCGCGCGAAGTTGCGAAGCCGACTTCGGCAACCCGTGCGCGAGGATCCGCGCTTCCGTGTCGACGATGGCTTTGATCTCGGTCAGGAACCAGGGATCGATCTTGCAGTACTGATGAATTTCATCGAGCGAGAAGCCCTCGCGGAATGCCTGCGCCACCTTCAAGATGCGATCGAAGGTCGGGCGGGAGACGGCAGCGCGAACGACGTTTTTGTCGTCGCCTTGGCCGAGGCCCTCGAGCTGCACGTCGTCGAAACCGGTCAGGCCGGTTTCCATCGAGCGAAGCGCCTTCTGCATGCTTTCCGCGAACGTCCGGCCGATGGCCATGGCTTCGCCGACCGATTTCATCGACGTCGTCAGCGTGGTATCGGCGCCGTGGAATTTCTCGAAGGCGAAGCGCGGGATTTTCGTGACGACATAGTCGATCGTCGGCTCGAACGAAGCCGGCGTCGCGCCGCCCGTAATTTCGTTCTGGATTTCGTCGAGCGTGTAGCCGACGGCGAGTTTGGCCGCGACCTTGGCGATCGGGAAGCCCGTCGCCTTCGACGCTAGCGCCGACGATCTCGAAACGCGCGGATTCATCTCGATAACGACGAGACGACCATCGGCCGGATTGACCGCGAACTGAACGTTCGAGCCGCCGGTTTCGACGCCGATCTCGCGCAGCACCGCGATCGAGGCGTCGCGCATGATCTGGTATTCTTTGTCGGTCAGCGTCAGCGCCGGCGCGACGGTGATGCTGTCGCCCGTGTGCACGCCCATCGGATCGATGTTCTCGATCGAGCAGATGATGATGCAGTTGTCCGCCTTGTCGCGAACGACCTCCATCTCGAATTCTTTCCAGCCGAGGACGCTCTCCTCGACCAGGACCTGGGACGTCGGCGACGCATCGAGGCCGCGTTCGATGATCTCGAAGTACTCTTCGCGATTGTAAGCGATACCACCGCCCGTGCCGCCGAGCGTGAACGACGGCCTGATGATCGCCGGCAGTCCGACAATCTCGAGCGCCGCCGTCGCCTCGTCGCGCGAGTTCACGAGTTCCGAGCGCGGCGTTTCGAGGCCGATCTCGCGCATGGCTTCGCGGAAGAGCTGGCGATCCTCGGCCTTGTCGATGGCTTCGGCTTTGGCGCCGATGAGCTCGACGCCGTATTTGTGCAGGATGCCCTGCTTGTGGAGTGCGAGCGCGGTGTTGAGAGCCGTCTGTCCGCCCATCGTCGGAAGGATCGCGTCGGGGCGCTCCTTGGCGATGATCTTGGTCACCACTTCCGGCGTGATCGGTTCGACGTAGGTCGCATCCGCGAGATCCGGGTCGGTCATGATCGTCGCCGGATTGGAATTGACGAGGATGATCCGATAGCCCTCCGCCCTCAGCGCCTTACAGGCCTGGGTGCCGGAATAATCGAACTCGCACGCCTGTCCGATGACGATCGGGCCTGCGCCGATGATGAGAATTGAGTTTATGTCAGTTCGTTTTGGCATTCGGCGCACGGATTTGGCCGAGGCTCGCGATATCGCGGTCGGCTCAGGATTGGATCAGAGGTCGGGCTAAGTGGGCCTTATAGGCAATGCGCCCCGCGGGGGAAACCCCGAAAATTTTTCGCGAGGCCGTTCTTCGAGGATAAGCGTGTTTATCCCTTTTTCACCTTGTCACGTTCCTGTGCATCGGATCGCGGAAGAAAGACCGTCAGCAGGCCCAGAAACGGCAGGTAAGAGCAGATCTGGTAGACATAATCTATGCCGCGCGCGTCGGCCACGACGCCTAAGACCGCCGCTCCGATGCCCGCCATGCCGAACGCGAAGCCGAAAAAGATGCCGGCGATCATGCCGACCCGGCCGGGCACGAGTTCTTGCGCGAAGACGACGATCGCCGGGAAGGCCGACGACAGGATGAGGCCAATCACCACAGACAGGGCGATCGTCCAGTTGAGGTCGGCATACGGCAGCGCCAGCGTGAACGGCAGGCAGCCGAGGATCGAGAACCAGATCACCATCTTGGGACCGAATCGATCGCCGAACAGGCCGCCGAGAATGGTGCCTGCGGCGCACGCTCCGAGAAACGCAAACAGCATCAACTGCGACTGCTGCACGGAGACGTCAAAGCGATGAATGGCGTAGAAGGTGTAGTAGCTCGATAGGCTCGCCATGTAGATGTTTTTCGTGAAGACCAAGAGGGCCAGAACCGTCAGGGCGACGGCCGTCCGCTGGCGCGAATGAATGAGCCCCGCGGGCAGCATCTCTTTGCTGACCTTGCCCCGCGCTGTCGTTCCCCATTCGCCGACTTTCCAGAGGATCACCATGCCGACGAGCGCGATTGCGCCGAACCAGGCGATGCTCTGCTGCCCGCGCGGCAACACGATGAAAGCCGCGAGCAACGGCCCGAGCGCGGTGCCAAAATTCCCGCCGAGTTGAAACAGCGATTGCGCAAATCCATGACGGCCGCCAGATGCGAGCCGCGCGATGCGGGACGATTCCGGGTGGAAGATAGCCGAGCCGATGCCGACGCAGGCGGCGCCCACGAGGAGCACCGCATAGCTCGTCGCGTACGCCAGCATCATGAGTCCAATGAACGTCGAGCCCATACCGATGCTGGTCGAATGGGGAACCGGGCGCCTGTCGGTGAAATAGCCGATGAAGGGTTGCAGCAGCGACGCCGTTACCTGGAACGCCATCGTGAGAAGCCCGATCTGCCAAAAGTTCAGGGCATAATCGTGCTTTAGCATCGGATAGACGGCTGCCAGCAGCGACTGCATCACATCGTTGAGCAGATGACAGAAGCTGACTGCGACGAGGACAGTAAGGGAGGCCGTTGCCATCGGCGCGCGCAGCGCCGAGCGTGACGATTCTATCGTGGTCATTGAATTCTCCGGCGCTGCTTCTAGCGCCGAAGGGGGCCCCGGTCATCGGCCAAACCGGTCATACCAGCCATCTCAGGGAGCATGGCCAGCATCGCGGCTGGCACGCATGAGATGACGGATCGTGCTCGAAGGCTATTTGCCCGCAGCGGGGTCGGCGGCAGGCGTCTCGGCAGGCTGCTGGGCAGCCGAGGGCGCCGCCACATCCTTCGGGGGTTCGATCTTCAGGTCGATCGGGAACGTATAGCTCGTCTTGAAGATCGGCTTGTCCTCGTGCCCCGGCGCCAGCAGCGTATTGCTGACCGGCAGGCCCGTGAGCGCATCGACGTAGAACATTCGGAACGCCTGGTTGGGATCTGCCGTGGAGCCCTTCTCGGCTTCCGTGTCGAGCCGGTAGGACAGGACATCGCGGCCGTCGATGGTCGTGCGGCCCTTGCAGGCGTAGCTGCCGACATCCGTCTGCTGCGTCACGACAGAGTCCTGCATCTGTTCCTTGATCTGGCTCGCGACTTTGGGCGGCACCGGCTTCCAGCCGGTATCATCCTGCTTCGACCACGCTTCGTTGCCGACGAGGATCAATTCCGTCGTCTTATTGGTCAGTTTCGCGGTGACTGTCTGGTGCATGCGATCGGGAAGAACGTAATCGACCTGCATCGTCGACGGGCCGTTCTCGGTCAGCATGTGAGTGTCCATGCGAAACCACGACGACTTCCGCAACTTTTGAAGCGCAGCGGAAACTTCATCGCTGCACGGATTGGCGTTGGGCTTTGCTCCCGGAGCCGCCCCGGGGGTCGGGGCTTGCGCCAGAACATTGCTGGAGAAGGCGGCGACGGTGACGAGGGCGAGCGCGATGCGGCGCATACGAATATCCTAAATTATGCCGGGCTGCGGCTGGATTTAACGGAGCTTTTGCACGGGAGCGTTCGTGGGCGCAACGATGTCGATATCGGTCGGGTAGGAATACTTGACCTTCAAAACGGGGTTCGCGCCGTCCGCGCGGGACGCCACGACGTTGAAGGCCGGTAGTCCGCTCGTCGGATCGACATAAATCGTCCGCGCCATGATCTTGGTATGATCAGCTTCCGGCGGAGATTTGTCCGCGGTGCGATAGGCGATGAAATCCTGGCCATCGAGCTTCGCGGGGCCCAGGCATTCGAAGTCACCAAGACCCTTGGGCGGCGCGTACACGGCCTGGTTCACCTCGGCGACGATCGACTGGGTATACTGGGGCAGCAGCTCTTCCATGGCTCCGCTGGTTCCGGCGAAGGCGCGATCGCCGACCAGCATCGTCTGCTGCTCGCCCGGCATCGCCGGCGACGTCACGGTCTGCAGCATGCGATTGGGCGGCATGTAGTCTATTCGCATATGCGCCTCGCCCTCAGCCGTCGGCTGGCTGAATTCGACGCGGAATGCCTTCGACGCGCGCTGTTTCTCAAAGGCTGCCAGCACGTCGTTCGTGCAGTCGGAAGCGAAGGCCGGTGTCGCTAGGGTGAGCGAGAGGACGGCCAGGCAGAGCGCGCGCATCGATTTCCTCCAGATTTTTTCCTTGCGTTATACCCAGATCGGCACGTGAAGCGATCTTAAAGTTCAGCAAGGTTGATTTGTGGAATCGGCCATTCGGGGCGCGCTTTGAGCGGGACTACTTTTTGCGCATCTTCTCGCAAGGGTCACCGCGTTCAGTGCGTGCCGTGAAGACGACGAAATCGGCGGCCGGCTGGCCATCCGGATCGCGTGGTATGTAGGACTGAGCGTCGGCGTTGCCGTCTTCGACCTCGATGAACATCACCGAGACGATCTGCTTCTCCGGCGCCTGCTGACGAACATACCAGGGCACGCCGCGATCCGTCCGCGCGTGTCCCGTGCCGGCGATCAGAAAGGCTGCGCCGTTGGTTCGTCCGGCCGCGATAACCGCATCGGCCAGATGCGCATCGCGATAGCGCTGCGCGTAGGCCATGCCGCCGAATGCCTCTTTCGGAAGCGCCCCGCAATGGGAGGCCTCGATTTCCTTCACCGAGGCGGCGTCGAGCTTTTCGCCCAAGGGCACATCGAGACTGAGGCGCGAACGGTCGTCAGAGGCGACGGCGCCCTCCCCTCCTTTGGCAGCCTTCATGATTTCGGCGCGAGCGACGTCGCCCGCATAGATCGGCAGATCGAGTGCAATCGCGGCGCTGAACAGAGGTTCGTAGACATTCTTCGGCCACGAGGATTTATCCCAGTCCACGAGGCGCTTCAGATCGTCGACAGTGCGCGTTTTAGAGGTTGCGCTTCCTGATGCGTTTCCCGGCAGCGCCCTGAAGCTCGCGACGCCCGTCTCCTGGTCGGCGCGAAGTTGCTCGAAGACAACCGCGGGGCGCTTCGCATTCGACCTGTCTGCAAATTCGGCGAGAGCCGCGGCTTGCAGAAGATGATGCTCGGCGTTGTCGTGGGTCTCACCGAGGATCAGCGCGCCGCCCGAAGAAATAGCGGTGGCTGCCTCGGTCTTGAGACGCATCCATGGATGGTCTGCACACGACGCATTGGCGGCTACGGGCTCGGCATCGGCGGTTGCGAGAATTTGTCCGCAAAGAGGGTGCGAACAGGTTTTCGCCTGTCGCGCGATCTCTTGCAGGAATGGGCCTTGCTCGAACGCACAAGCCTGCGCGTCCGCTGCAAAGGTCAGCACCGAAAAAACGGCTGCGAGCAGGCTTCCCAAGCCTCTCGCTCCCCCCGATTTTTTCACCGGTCAGCGCTCTCGGCTCGCCGGCAATCCCTTTTGCTTGCGCATCATGTTGACGAAGCGCGTGAACAGATAGTGGCTGTCCTGCGGGCCGGGAGAAGCTTCCGGGTGATGCTGCACGGAGAACACGGGCTTGCCTTCGAGCGCCAAGCCGCAATTCGAACCGTCAAACAACGAGACGTGCGTTTCAACGACGCCGCCGGGCAGGCTCTCGCGATCGACTGCGAAGCCGTGGTTCATCGAAACGATCTCGACCTTGTTCGTCGTGAAATCCTTCACCGGGTGATTGGCGCCGTGGTGGCCTTGATGCATTTTCTTTGTTGTCGCGCCCAGCGCGAGGCCGAGCATCTGATGACCGAGGCAAATGCCGAACACCGGCTTCCCGCTGTCGACGAGCTTCTTGATTTCCGGCACCGCGTATTCGCCGGTCGCTGCGGGATCTCCCGGCCCGTTGGACAGGAAGACGCCGTCCGGATTGCGGGCGAGCACGTCCTCAGCTTTTTCCGTTGCCGGAACGACGGTCACCTTGCAGCCCGCGGACGCGAGGCAGCGAAGGATGTTGCGCTTCAGGCCGTAGTCGATAGCGACGACGTGGAATTCAGGGTTCTCGTTACGCTCGAAGCCTTTGTTCCAGACCCAGCGCTGCTCATCCCAAGAGTAGCTCTGACCGCTGGTGACTTCAGGGACGAGATCGAGACCCAGGAGACCGTGCCAGGCTTTCGCCTCGGCCTTCAGTGCATCGATGTCGAACTTGCCGGATGGATCGTGGGCGATGACGCCATTCGGCATACCCTTCTCGCGGATGCGCGCCGTCAGCGCGCGCGTATCGACGCCCGAGATGGCGATGATGCCGCGGGCTTTCAGCCACTGATCGAGATCTTCGGCGGCGCGGTAATTCGAAGGCTGGGTGATGTCGGCGCGCAAGATGCAGCCCCGGACACCCGAGCGTGACGCGAGATTGGACGTCTCGGTGTCTTCGTTATTGGCGCCGACGTTGCCGATATGGGGGAAGGTAAACGTAATGATCTGGCCGGCGTAGCTCGGGTCCGTCAGGATTTCCTGATAGCCGGTGATCGCGGTATTGAAACAAACCTCGCCGACGGCGGTACCGGTCGCACCGAGACCACGGCCCGCTATGACTGTGCCATCGTCAAGCACGAGGCGCGCCGTCAGAGGCACTTCTGTCCAGGGTTCAGGTGCGGTCATCTGTCATCCATTGAATGGGTCTTCGAGCAACAGCTCAAATCGCGCCGAACATCTAGGGGAACGACCATTCAACGTCAATTATGGTCACCTCCTAAAACTTATGTCCCGCAACGCTTGCCGGGAGATACATGCACCTCGTAAACCAATCCCTCAGTTTCAAGGAGAGGTTACCCATGCGCGCCAAGATCAGCGCCGATCTCAAGACGGCAATGAAAGCCGGTGACAAGCCGAAGGTCGCGACACTGAGGCTCATCAACGCCGCTATCCAAACCGCGGAGATTGAAACGAGGAAGGAACTCGATGACGCGGGCGTCCTCGCCGTCATGACGAAGATGGTGAAACAACGCCGGGATTCGATCGCGCAGTATACAAGCGGCGGCCGCCCCGATCTTGCAGCCACCGAGCAGTCCGAAATCGACATCATCGAGGCCTATCTGCCGAAGCAGATGGACGAAGGCGCCGTCGCCGCCGCGGTCGCCGACGCAATCAAGGAAGCAGGCGCCACGTCGGCCAAAGACATGGGCAAGGTCATGGGCGTGCTCAAAGCCAAGTACGCGGGCCAAATGGATTTTCAGAAGGCGAGCGCTGCGGTCAAAGCCGCGCTTGGCTGAGCCGACCAATCGAGGCTGCGCGATCTGCTCGAAACGCGCCCTCTGTGGAAAGCGGGTATGGTTTGGGGCAACAAGGCATTGAAGCGCCGTGCTTCTAGGCGAATCACCTATTCAGTTGCGTGCCGAGGCGAACCCAAAAGGGGCCTCGGCATAAGACTCCGCTTCATCGAGGCCCACCACGCCGATGCGCTTCAGTCCGAACCTTCTGGATGAAATTCGCTCCCGGCTGCTCGTGAGCCAGGTTGTCGGCCGCAAGGTTGCGCTGAAGAAATCCGGCCGTGAGTTCCGAGGCCTCTCACCCTTCAAGACGGAGAAATCGCCCTCGTTTTTCGTGAACGATCAGAAGGGCTTCTACCATTGCTTCGCGTCCGGCGAGCACGGCGACATCTTCACCTTCCTGATGAAGACGGAGGGTCTCGAGTTCCCGGAGGCCGTCGAGCGGCTCGCTGCTGAAGCCGGCGTGGCGATGCCGAAGGCCACTGAGCGCAATGTCGAGCAGGAAGACCAGCGTGAGCGGCTTTACCGGCTCCTTGAGGCTTCGGCGGCGTTCTTCGAGGACAGCTTGCGGACGGATCGGGGTTCCGAGGCCCGAGGGTATCTCGAGAGGCGCGGACTGGCGCGTGAGACGATCCAGACCTTTCGGCTCGGGTTCGCGCCGAACTCGCGCTCAGCGCTCGGTGCGCACCTCAAGGGCAAGGGGTTCTCGGCTGCCGACATGGCGACCGCCGGAATGCTCATTTCCGGGGACGACATCCCCGAGCCTTACGACCGTTTCCGCAATCGGGTGATCTTTCCGATCCTCGATCTGAAGGGACGTGTCATCGCGTTCGGTGGCCGGGCGCTCGACAAGGACGCGCCCGCCAAATACCTGAATTCTCCGGAAACGCCGCTCTTCCATAAGGGCCACATCCTCTTCAACGCCGCGCGTGCCCGGGCCGCAGCCCACGACAAAAACAGGGTCATCGCGGTCGAGGGCTATATGGACGTCGTGGCGCTCGCCGAGGCCGGATTTGTCGAAACAGTTGCGCCTCTTGGAACTGCGCTCACCGAAGACCAGTTGAAGCTCTTGTGGCGTTTTGCACCAGAACCGCTGTTGTGCTTCGACGGCGATGGCGCCGGCCGCAAGGCAGCTGACCGTGCCGTCGAAATCGCGCTTCCATTGGTCAAGCCTGGCTTCAGTGTCGCCTTCGCCTTTCTGCCAGACGGCCTCGACCCGGACGATCTCATTCGGCAGCGGGGCGCTGGCGCTATGACCGAAGTTTTGGAGAAGACGCGCCCGCTCATCGACGTTCTTTGGGACCGGGAGGTGAAAGCCCAGCCAATCGGCACCCCGGAACAGCGGGCGGCCCTGGAAGAGCGTCTCAAAGCGCTGACCGAATTAATTCAGGACGCGACAGTTCGTAGCTACTACTCCCGAGAGCTACGCGACAGGTTGTATCAACTGGGGCGGGAAAGATTTTCCGCACAGAGCCGGGGCGCCGGCGGGCCATCCGTCCAGTCCTCGTACGCCCGGCCGGTGGCGGCGCCTGACTGGCGTGGACGCGAGCGCCACCGTCTCAATGGACCCGAGAAGCGCTTCCCGAAGAAGCCAGGTTATCCTGGCGCAATGACGGCCAGTCCTGAGCTGGTAAGTCATTTTCAGAGCATCCTTCCGCGAGAGGCTCTTATTCTGAAAACACTTATTAACCATCCATGGCTGATTGATGAGCATTCGGAGGCTGTTGCGGTCATCGAGTTCGCCTCCCCTGCGATTTCAGCGCTTCGCGATGAAATTTTAGCGGTGCATGCGCGCCAGAATTCCCTTGACAGCGCAACTTTACGAACCCAATTGAGCAAATCGGGGGTTGCAAAGGTGGTGGACCTCGTCGCGCGAACGATTACGCACAAAAGCGACCGTTTTGCCGAGCCAGATGCCTCCGCCGCCGATGTCGAAGCCGCCTGGCACCATATTCTTGCGCTCCAGCAGCGACAGGCAGAGCTTGGCCTTGCCCTGAAGAACGCCGAGGAGGCTTGGTATCGGGATTGCACAGAAGACGCAGAAAATCGCCTTCTCGACATCAAACGCCAGATCGCCAGCGAGACGGCGATAGATCAAATGGACGAGTTCGATCAACCCGACGACGACAATTCGGACTTTAAGCGCGCCGGATAGGCGTGTGGTTAGCATTCCCGCTTCGGCGAGCTGCAGCACGCGGCGGTTCGAAGCCAAGATTTTGTGATTTAGCCCCTCTCGTGCGGGAGCGGCGCAGACGACAAGGAACCAAGGATGGCACGCGCCCAGCAGGCAGTCCAGAAGACGGAAGACAAAGACCAGGCCGCCGATACTCCAGAACGCGACAGCCCGTTACTCGACCTGTCGGACCAGGCCGTAAAGCGTCTTCTGAAGACAGCGAAGGCGAAGGGTTACGTCACGCTCGACCAGCTGAATTCGGTTCTGCCGTCGGAGGAGGTTTCGTCCGACCAGATCGAGGACCTTTACGCCACGTTGTCCGACATGGGCATCACGGTCGTCGAGACCGAAGAAGGCGAGGAAAAGGAAGAAGCAGCCGAAGAGCTGGCCGAGGATGAAGAGGGCCGCGCCCTCGTCACTCAGAACAGCAGCTCGCTCGTCAAATCCGAGACCAAGTCGGAGCCCGCCGAACGCACCGACGATCCCGTCCGCATGTACTTGCGCGAAATGGGATCGGTCGAGCTTTTGTCGCGTGAAGGCGAGATCGCGATCGCAAAGCGCATCGAAGCCGGTCGCGAGGCAATGATCGCGGGTCTCTGCGAAAGCCCCCTCACCTTCCAAGCGATCATCATTTGGCGGGATGAGCTCAACGACGGCAAGATTCTTCTCCGCGACATCATCGATCTCGAAGCCACGTATGAAGGCCCCGAGGCCAAGGAAGTTTCGGCACTTCCGGGCGAAGGTCCGGCTGAGGCCGATTCCGAGACACAGTCCGGCGAAGGCGACGACGAGGACGAGTTCGAGAACGCGATGTCGCTTGCCGCGATGGAAGCGGAACTGAAGCCGAAGGTCCTCGAGACCTTCGACAAGATCGCCCAGACCTACAAAAAGCTGCGCAAGCAGCAGGACAAGAAGCTTGAACAGCAGCTCGTCGGCGATCAGGGCTCGCGCCAGCAGCAGAAGGCCTACGAGAAAATCCGCGACGAGATCATCGTCGACGTGAAGTCGCTGTCGCTCAACAACAATCGTATCGAAAGCCTCGTCGAGCAGCTTTACGCGATCAACAAGCGCCTCATCGGTCTTGAAGGACGACTGATGCGCTTGGCTGACAGCTACGGCGTGCCGCGTCAGCATTTCATCGACGAATATTACGGCAACGAACTCGACCAGACATGGCTCGACCGCGTTGCCAACAACGGCAAGAAGTGGGGCTCGTTCGTCAAGACCGAACGTGGTCAGGTCGAGCAGATCCGGGGCGAGATCCATCAGCTCGCGACCGAGACGGGTCTCGAGATTCCGGAATACCGCCGCATCGTCAAAGCCGTTCAGAAGGGCGAGCGCGAGGCACGACAGGCGAAGAAGGAAATGGTCGAGGCCAACCTTCGGCTCGTCATCTCGATTGCGAAGAAATACACGAACCGCGGTCTGCAGTTCCTGGATCTCATCCAGGAAGGCAACATCGGCTTGATGAAGGCCGTCGACAAGTTCGAGTACCGCCGCGGTTACAAGTTCTCGACCTACGCGACGTGGTGGATCCGGCAGGCGATCACGCGCTCGATCGCGGACCAAGCGCGAACGATCCGTATTCCCGTGCACATGATCGAGACGATCAACAAGATCGTGCGCACGTCGCGGCAGATGCTGCACGAGATCGGACGCGAGCCGACGCCGGAAGAGCTGGCTGAAAAGCTCGCGATGCCGCTCGAGAAGGTGCGCAAGGTTCTGAAGATCGCCAAGGAGCCGATCTCTCTCGAGACGCCGATCGGGGACGAGGAGGATTCGCATCTCGGGGACTTCATCGAGGACCGCAACGCGGTGCTGCCGATCGAAGCGGCGATCCAATCGAACCTCAGGGATACGACGACGCGCGTTCTTGCTTCGCTGACGCCGCGCGAGGAGCGTGTTCTCCGCATGCGCTTCGGCATCGGCATGAATACCGATCACACGCTGGAAGAAGTCGGCCAGCAGTTCTCGGTGACGCGCGAACGTATCCGTCAGATCGAGGCGAAGGCTTTGCGAAAGCTGAAGCATCCGAGCCGCTCGCGGAAGCTGCGCAGCTTCCTGGATAACTGATTGAAAGGGCCGCGAAAGCGGCCCTTTTTTATTTCCAGCCCCACGAAACAGCGCGCACGCCCCGCATTGCCTGCAGGGCCTGCTCCGGCGGCGGCGTGAACCTTTGAGTGCGTGCGCGGTAAACCATAACGTACACGCATTGCAGGCCGTTGCGGCGCGCTTGAGCGCCGTATTTGGGGTGCTCAGCCGTTTCTCGAGCCATTTTCGGCGCTTGGCGCTTCTTGAAGAAGACTACATTCTCGCGAAAGCTGCCGCAGGGAGCTTGGTAGCCACGGCCTTCGATCACCCACGCTCCCCAATAAAAAGACCTACGCGGCCGCCAAATAAAAAATGGAGGAGCGAAATGACCCAAACACAGGAAACACAGGAGAAGACCGACGACGGCATCCGAAGTGACGACCTTCAAACGATCACTCCGCATTTGGTCTGCTCTGGCGCCAGCGATGCCATCGACTTTTACAAGAAGGCTTTTGGCGCGGTCGAGATCATGCGATTGCCTGGTAAGAACGGCAAGCTGATGCACGGCGCCATCAAAATCGGCAATGCGCAGGTGATGCTCGTCGATGAGGACCCGGAATGGGGTTCGCTTTCGCCATTAGCGCTCGGCGGCAGTCCCGTTACGATCCATCTTTACGTTGGCGACGTCGATGCGTTCATCGAGCGAGCAGTGAAAGCCGGGGCAATCCCTCTGATACCGATCGCCGATATGTTCTGGGGCGATCGCTACGGCATCATCGAAGATCCGTTTGGCCACAAGTGGTCGATCGCAACGCATCAGCGCGACATGAGTGCTGCCGAAATCCAGGAAGCGATGAAGACGTTTATGCGATCGTCCGACGCAGGCGATTGCAAATAACGAACCAGCGCATGGGCCGCGATGCCTCCGAGTCGGTGAGCAGCTCTACTCGATCTTCACGATCTCGGCTTCGCCGGTGCCCGCTTGTACGACGTCACCGACGCTCTTCTCCATCAGCGCTTGCGCCAATGGAGAGGTGTAGGAAATCTTGCCTTTCGCCGGGTTCGATTCATCTTCACCGACCAGGCGGTATTTCTGGATACGGCCGTCGTCCCGTTCAAGGGTCACGAGCGATCCAAACGAGACGACCGATGAGCCGGCCGGCGGGCTCTGAACTTCGGCGCTGCCGAAACGTTGGTTCCAATAGCGGAAATCGCGCGAAGCCCGTTGGATCGCATCCCGGTCGCCCGAGCGCTGCGCTTCCGCAAGCTCCGCCTGCAGCCTTCCCACCTCGGCCTCGATTTGAGCCAAGCCTTCCGGCGTTACCAGATTGCGGTGCTCAGAGACGAGCTTCTCGGGAAGCTCCTCTACTGCGTCCGATTCTTTGACGAATGCTCTGCTCATCCCCCTTATATAGGCTCTCTCGGAGGCAGGCACCAGAATGCGACAGCACCAGGAAACGCTGGAAATCAGAACCGATGGCGCGGGCCTCGTGGAATTCACGGCAGCGGTGGTTCGGGTCGTCGAAGACGCCGGCATTTTGACCGGCTTGGCCCATGTTTTCTGCCGCCATACGTCTGCCTCGCTGCTGATCCAGGAGAACGCCGATCCGGACGTCCAGCTCGATCTCGGGGCCTTTTTCCGGCGTCTGGTTCCGGATGGCGATCCGCTCTTCTTGCACCAGTCGGAAGGTCCGGACGACATGGCGGCGCACGTTAAGAGTGCGCTAACCCAGACGACGCTCGCTATCCCAATCGCGGACGGGCGAATGCTGCTCGGCACGTGGCAAGGCATCTACCTATTCGAGCACCGGCGTCGACCGCATACCCGGCAGGTCGTCATCCACGTGCTTGGAGCGTAGCCGACGCGCGCCTCGGGCCCTCGCCGGCGCGATCGATCAATCGAGACGATAATTGAAGCTAACCGACACCCGCTCGGCCTTCGCGTGGTTGACGGGCACCTCGTGCCGGAGCCAGCTTTCCCATAGCAACAGCGTGCCCGCTGCCGGGGCGACCGCGACGAACGTCTTGTTCTTCTCTTTTGCGGATGGCTTGCGCGTTGGTGCGGCCATCATCATCGGCAACCGCGGATCCTCATATTTGATCGCGCTCGCGTCCTTCGGGACTGCGAGGTAAAGCGTGCCGCTGATCACCGAATGCGGGTGGATGTGCGCGGTGTGAAAGCCGCCCGGCTTCAGGACATTGATCCATAGGCTGTCGAGGGCGAGGCGCTTCCCTGTCAGCTCGAATTCGAGCGTTTTCGCGAATGCGCTTGCGTGCCGATCCAATACCGCGACGAGATCGGCAAATGCCGGGTGCCTGTCGGGCAGGTCGTCTAGCGAAGCATAAGATGTATATCCCGCATAATCGTTCGCCTTCGACCACGCCTGCCCTGCCCGGTCTTGGGCGGAGATTTCGCGCGCCGCCTCCCCAAGCTCTTGGAGCAGCGACGATGTTGGGCCGCGCTGGAGCTCTTCCCGGTAGATCTGGGTGACGAAAAGCTCTTGAAGGCGCGCCATCGACTTCTCCCCGCTGCGCAATCGAAGGTGAAATGTCGCGTTTACCCCAGCACGCTTGCGCATGGAAGGGCCGGTTCCGACCTGCTAAACACCGCGGCAAATCAATCGCAGAGCCTTCCGGGAGACAACCGATGTCCGACACCTCGCCTGAATCGCAAGCACGCGCCGCAACAGCAGCCCTGATCCGCGACTACTACGCGGCCTTCAATCGCGGCGAAACCGACGTCATGCTCGACTTCCTGACGGACGACGTGATCCACGACGTCAACCAGGGCGAGCGGCGCCAGGGCAAAGAAAAGTTTCGCGCCTTCAATGCGCGCATGACGCACAATTACAAGGAAGAGCTGAAGGACATCGTCGTCCTCGTCTCCAAGGACGCAACACGGGCTGCGGCCGAATTCAACGTGCATGGAACTTACAAGAACACGGAAGAAGGTTTGCCGGACGCCGTCGGCCAGAAATACGTTCTGCCGGCCGGCACGTTCTTCGCGGTCCGCGACGGCAAGATCGCCCGCGTCACCACCTATTACAATCTGACGGATTGGATCGCGCAGGTTGCGGGCTGAGGCATCGACGAGATATGGCGACTACCGCGGGCGACAAGAAGAAACTCGACGTCAAATCGGTGACCGGGGAGGACATTCTCAAAGTCCTTCCCGATCTCAGCCGCCTGCGGATGATCGTGTTTCGCGATTGGCCGTATCTCTACGAGGGCACGCTCGAATACGAACAAAAATATCTCGAGAAGTTCGCAAAGGCCAAAGGGGCCGTCGTCATCGCGGCCTATGACGGCGACCAGATGGTCGGCGCGTCGACCGGTGCGCCGATGATCGAACACGCGGACGAATTCGGCGAGCCCTTCAGAAAAGCCGGATACGACATCACGAAGATCTTCTATTGCGGCGAGAGCGTGCTGCTGAAGAGCCACCGTGGTCACGGACTCGGCCACGCTTTCTTCGACGGCCGTGAGGGTCAGGCGAAAAAGCTTGGCGGGTTCACTCATTCGTCATTCTGCCGGGTCGTTCGGCCCGACGATCATCCGTTGAAGCCGGCGGATTATGCCCCACTTGATCCGTTCTGGCGCAAGCGCGGGTATGCTCCTGTCGACGGGATCATCGCGACCTACGACTGGCAAGACATCGATCAGCCCGGCGAGACGTCCCACAAGATGCAGTTCTGGATGAAGACCCTCTGATGACCGCGAAGCATCTTAAAGTTGCGAGCTCGCAATATCCGATCGGCCAGCCGAAGACGCTTGCCGAATGGGAGAAGAAGATCGCGCTCTGGGTCAAGAACGGCGCGGCGACCGGTGCGGAGCTTCTGGTATTTCCGGAATACGCGGCAATCGAGCAGGCTGCCTGCTTTGGCCCGGAGATCTACGAAGATTTGCAAGCGACGCTGGCGAAAGTTGCGGAGCTGAAAGAGAGCCGCGTCCAGTTCCATCTGGAGCTCGCGGCGAAACATAACGTGCATATCCTCGTCGGTTCTGGACCGACGAAGAAGATCGACGGCCGCTTCGTCAACGCCGCTCAGCTCGTTACGCCGAAAGGTTCGGTCGGCGAGCAGGAGAAGCTCGTGATGACGCCGTTCGAGCATGGTTGGGGCGTCACCGCAGGCGGTCCGGTGCGCGTGTTCTCGACATCGCTCGGCACCATTGGCGTCGCAATCTGTTATGACAGCGAATTCCCCCTCATCACGCGGGCAATGGCGGAAACGGGAGCAGAAGTGCTGCTCGTTCCCTCATGCACGGAGCGGGTCTCCGGATATCACCGGGTTCGCACCGGCTCGATGGCTCGCGCGCTCGAGAATACGATTGCCGCCGTCCAGAGCCCGACCGTCGGCGACGCGCCTTGGTCGCCCGCCGTCGACTTCAATGCCGGCGCCGCGGGCATTTACGTGCCCTCCGAACATGACGTATCGGATACCGGCATACTCGCCCAAGGCACACTCAACGCCGCCGAGTGGGTGACGGCCAACATCGACCTCGCCCGTCTCGCGCGCGTTCGCGAGACAGGCGAGATGCACAATTACGGTGACTGGTTGAAGCAGCCCGGCGGCGGGACGACGGCGAAGGTCGACGTCGAAATCGTCAAGCTGATCTGATGCCGGGCGGCGCTATTTCAGCGCCCAGGTGACTGTCACGCGGGCCTCGAGCGTGCTCGTTCCGGCTTCGATAGGAACGGACATGTCTGCCTTTGCCAACCGCGGGGCATAGGTCACGGGGCCGCTTGCCTGCGTTTCTTCCGATATCTGCAAAACGTTGCCGACCTCGGCGCCGGCGGCTGCGGCCAGAAGCTTGGCGCGCCGCAAAGCATTGGCAATGGCTTCCTTGCGGGCATCGTCCTTCAGCGTATCCTCTTTGGAAACCACGAACGCCAATCCCTGAATTTGATTGGCGCCTGCGCTTACGATCTCGTCGAGAACCTCGCCCAGTTTATCGAGGACGCGCACGTACACGACGACCTGATTGGTGACGCGATATCCCCGGAGCTGCGGCGGTTGTCCGTCCTTGGAATAATCCATCACCGGCTCGACGTTGAAAGCTGCGGTCTGGATATCCTTCGGATTGATCCCTTTCGCTTTGAGCTCCGAGATGACCTTGCTCATCGTCTCGCTGTTGGCGGTCAAAGCTTCACGCGCGGTCTTGGCTTCCGTCGTGACGCCTGAAGTGATGCGAGCGCTATCAGGTTCGGCCTCTGCGGTGCCGGTTGCGGAGACCGTGATCGAGCGTTCGATGGGCATCTGCTGGGCCTGCAATCCTGTTGCCTGTGTCATGAGGAAACCCGTCGCGACGGCACCTGAGAGCGCCGAAACGAGAAATCGAGAACGCAGAGCGGTTGGCATGTTGGTCTCCTCACCTTTGTCCCCGGTCGCTATAAGCGGTTCGCGGGCAAAAGAGGGCAAAATCCTGTATTTCAGCTGAACGCGCGATTTTTGGCGCGTCGGTGCGCTCCCGGGCAGCCTTGCGACGCTCGGATCTCCTGCTATAGCATGCGGCCTTCGCCGTCATGCGGCTGCGCAACATGAATTCCCGAAGACACCGAGACCCGAGGAACGATGGAAACGAAGGTTCGCGAAGGTTCCGGCAATAGAAGCCAAGATTCCGACATCCGTCAGACCTTCGCCTCGGACTTTCTCGTCATCGGATTTTTTACACCGAACTACGAACCTGCAGCACGGGCCTTCGCACAAAACCTCGCCGAGCATCGAATCTCGCATCACCTTTACGCGCGTCCGATCGTCGAAGGCGACTGGTACTCGCAGACCCGGCAGAAGCCGACTGTTCTTGCTCATGCGCGTCGCGACTACCCGGAAGAAAATCTCGTCTTCATGGATGTCGATTGCCGGGTCCGCGGTGACATCAGCGATATACTGAAGACGCGTGGTGACGTCGTCATGCGAACGAAGGGCACCGCCAAAGGAACGCAACGAGCGTTGAAGCCGACAACTCGCGTCATGCTGCTGCGCCCGACATCAGGGTCCGACGCCTTCATCGCCGGGTGGGAAAGCACGTGTCGCAACGCGCGCCCCGGCCAATCAGCCGAATTCATGCTGATCCATGCGATGTCGGATAGTTCCGGAATTTATTCGATCGGAACGCTGCCGATCAGGCTTGCAGGCATAGAACTGCACGATGCTCTTCCCGACGCCGTCATCGTGCACGACAGCATTCGCGACCCGACCCGACCGGGCTGGGCGCTCCGGCGCGGCCTGCAGCGCAATTTTCGCGTCGTGCGCAACGCGGCTTATCGTTTGGCCACCGGCAAAACCTATGATGACCTCTACGACAAGCGCCGTGGGGGGCAGAAAATCCGATAAAGTTATGTGGCGACAGAATGCCAACGCAGAATTGCCCAGCGGTACTGGTCCTTCTGCGAACATCTGTTAAGAGAAGCGCGTGCGGGCCCGTAGCTCAATGGTTAGAGCTGACGGCTCATAACCGTCTGGTTCCAGGTTCGAGTCCTGGCGGGCCCACCAATACCCTCAATACATTACTAGCCGGAAGGCAGCCGGATTAGAGACGCATGCGCCTCGAAAAAGGCGCTGACCGAAATCAGCGCCTTGAAATTTGCCCTCGCACGTCGGCTTCGGGTTACGCCTGCTGGATGGCCGAAAGCTGCCAGCCATCGGCACGAGCACGATCGTCACGACGGAACGTCCAGAGTTCTGTTGCTTCGGTCGGACGGGTAAGATCACCGGAGACGACGCGACCCGTCTCCCGTTCTACCGTTGCGTCGATGAGGGAGTAGCGCATCGCAACCGTCGCATAGTCCGAGCCGTTGTCGCGCCAAGCCTCCGCCAGATCACCTTGCAGGAGTTTTACGCCGGAGATTTCATTGCGCAGCCCCTGCTTGGCCTGTTCGGAAATTTCCTCGCTGAAATAGGAGAGCATTTCTGGCGTGGTCAAGGCTCCCAGCTTGTCAACGTCCTCGCGGCCATACGCGGTTTGAATGTCCCCGAGCCGTCTCTCGAACGAATCGAAGTCATCCCCACCGATCGTCAGCGACGGTTCAGACGCACCGGCGCTGGTTGAGGAGGCGCGGGCGAGGCCGGCTTGCGCAAGCGTATCGCGCTGCGGCGTCCTGCCGGCGCCCTGTGGAACGGCGCGCCCAAACGCGGACTGGCTGCGATTTCTGAGCAGCATCAGCACGAGGTAGACGATGCCGGCGATAAGCGCGAACTGCAGGAGAAATCCGAGGACACTCGCCAATGCGCCGAATCCGAAGATGCTTGCGAGGCCGGCCGCGAACAAACCGCCCAGGAGCAGGCCGCGCATTCCACCGAAGCGCGAGGGTTGCGCTGCCGCGGCGCCTGGCTGTGCGCTTGCGGGAGCGCTTTTCGGAGCCATGGATCTTTCGATTGGCGCAGCCTTCGGAGCCGTATTCGTCGGCGGCGGCGCCATGAAGGTTTTACCTGCCCTGCTGCCGAAGCTTCTGCCGCCACCAGCGCGAGCATTGGCGACGTCGGCTGCGACAATCGCGAACCCCGCCGCCAAAGTAAGGATGAGAGCGACCAAACGTGAAAACGACATAGATATCCCCGAACAGAAATGACTTCGGAAGCCATATGGGTGTTCGATCGCTAAATGTCACGGATGTTGACCGACGCAAGACCCGTCTTTTTCGATGTCGCAGCAGCCGCTCAATGGGACGGGTCGCATATCTTGTCTTGCGACAAGCAAGAGCTCAGAGCGAGGTGCTGGTGATCAGGGATGAAGATCATGTCGTCCGGCTTTTGCGCGAATGAGCGCAACTCAACCTTGGTCCGTCATTGGCCATAGGCTGCTGACATTCCGAGCCGAACGATGCGCATGAATTTTTTAACCACACATATCTTGCAACCGATTTCCGCTGCGCATGGTTACAGCCCGGACATCGGTAAACTGGCAGGTCGATATGCGCGCAATCATTGTTATGGCGGTTTTTGCGATCCTAATTCCGGAGGGCGTCGCCGCCGGTCAGATTGGGATCGCGTCTCGGTATTGTCACCACGATAGTGCCAGCGGGCGAAAGATGACGTGCCGGAGCAAAGTGGCTGCCCATCGCACCCTTCCCTTCGGAACGCGCGTCAAGGTGAGAAACTTGGCCAACGGCCGGTCAGTGATCGTCACGATCGTCGATCGCGGTCCGTTTGTGAAAGGACGCATCATCGATTTATCGGAAGGAGCCGCGAACGCGATCGGCTCCTCGGACTTGATGCGTGTGGAACTTACCCATCGTTAGCCGGTGCGATCAGCGCGCATCGATGAGGCCGGAATCCATAAGCCGCCGGTGGAACGCAAGGATCTCCTGCGACTTCTTGCACGTGAAGTAGCGTCCGTCGCAGAGGCCCAAAAGGCGCAATCGTTCTCGATATGAATCGGGCAAAGGCAAACGTGCAGCCTGCAGCATGATCGTGCCTAGATAGGGAACATCGACAACGTCGACCTCCGGCAAAGACGCGGGATTATAGTTCACGCCGTCGACGGAATAGTAGGTCAGCAGCCCGCGACTTTCCGGTGTCAGCTTGATGTCTTCGGCGAACGAACTCGCGTCGAAGCCAAGCAGCGTGCGCGTTGCGATCGGTTGATGATCGCCGTATTGCACGATGAGAAAGCGCTCGTTTGGAAAGCGCTTGGAGAGCGCCGCGCGAAATTCATCGTAGTCGATGTGCGCCAGCGCGAGACGGCGCAGATATTCATTCATTTCCGGATCGGTTCCGGGGCCGCCGCCCGAAACGTGCACGTCTGGCTCGTACGTCTTGTCGTACGGAAGGTGCGTCGCCGACGTGATGACGAAAGTGAAGAGCGGGCTGTTCGAGACCGCGACGTGGCGTTCGATGTCGTTCAACGCGTTTGCGTAGTAGAAACGGTCGCGCTCGTCGAAGCGCTTTGCCCCCTGCGCCCTGTAATCGAAGATCTCCGGCATTCCGACGGTCGCGTAGAAGCGATCATTGGAAACAAACGCCTTCGGAACCGGGTAGAAGACGCTGTTGTGATATCCGCAGCGGGCCAGAACCTGTGGCACGGCGTCGTGGATTTTTCCCTGCATGAGCGACTGGACGAACGTGCGCATCCCGCCGAATGAATAGGAAGACACGCCGGCGAGAACCGAGAACTCGGTGAGCCAGGATGCTCCCCCGTATGTTTCTACGCGTAGTTTGTGCAGTCGTCCGTCGAACGATTTGAAGAACGGGTCGAGCCGGTGGTCGTAATCGATCTCGGAGAAGTATGAAGGAGGAAAAACGCTTTCCTGATGGATCAGGATAATGTGCGGCGGCTTCTGCTGCAGAGCGCACGTGGGAATTTTGAAAGGCGGCATCGGCTGGGATTTCAGGGCGTCGAACAACTGGCCCTTCCATAGGGTCTGCAAAGTCTCCGACCAAGAGGAATAGAACGACGAAACGTAGAGATGGTCCCAGTAAAACTGCGTATTCCGCCGTTCGCCTTTCGCGTAGCTCGCCCCGATACTCAGGGCGACGAAAAGAATGAATAGCCCGCCACTGATACGACGTGGAACACGCGAGCTATCAAGGCGCCAAAGCACCAGGCCCGCGACGGTAGCGAATGTGAGCATCGCCAGAAGCGCGAGCAACATCGACCTGTGGTCCGTCCATAGGTAGACGACGGTCGACCATGACATCAGGTAAAACACGACGTCGTAGGCATGCAGCACCATCTCGATGTAGTGCTGCTTGATATCGGAGGCGATGACGATCGACGCGACCAATAGTGCGATCAGCGTGATTGAAAAAAGGATGCGCCTGGATAGAAACGTCAGGGCACATACCAGAGCCGCCGTGATCGCTGCTGCGAAGATGATGGTTTGGAGCCAACCTTCGTAACACCAATGGTAGTAAGCAAGCCCTACAGCGATCGCGCTCGTCGCAAACCTGACGGTCGCAGCCGAAAACTGACGCTGAAGCGGCTGGTCACCGGTGCGCGTCAGCGACCCGGTCCGATCGATCAGTTCGACACTCATGTGAATGCCATCGCTTTGGAAGCCCATGGTCGGCGGGCAAAAGAGCGTAGCTCTCGTCTAGTTTAGTTCAATACGATTCTTCTTGTTGCACTGCAGATATATTTGCCGGACGGCAAATATTGGGCCTCGCCCTCATGCTGCGATGCAAACCGGACGGCTGCGCTTTGACTCCACTGGGTGGGGCTTAGGAGATGTCTATTTTCCGTCGAGGATTTCTTCCCGTGACGCTAGGGCCGCGTGGTGCTGTGGTCCGGATGTAATCGCGCGGTCATCGGTCATCCTGTTCAAGCCGCCGCGAATGCGGGTCCAAGTTCGTCTTGAACGCCTCCTTGCGTTTAATTTGGTCCATCTCCTCGTCCAGGATATTTGCCGGATTGAAGCTCGGCGGGAACGAGCGTAGCGGACAGTCCTTGAACGTCGACGCGAATTGGAAGACGTCATCCATTACGCCATACATCGAGCCCACGTGGCTGAGCTGCCGATCCCAGAACGTGTTCGACGTGATGCCTGCGCGTTTGAAGGGATCTTGAAAAAGGTTGAAGATTTTCTGCAAGCGAAGCGTTGTGAAAGGCTCGGCCCATAGGCCAATCGAGCCTTCCATGCGCTGTTCGGAGACGACATACTTGTAGTCTCCCTGCCGGAATGACACGAGCAGCCCATCGTCATTGGAATAGAAGAAATTTTTACGCGCGCTCTTAGAGCCGTCGTTATTCGCCGCGGTTCCGCAGGGCCGCGGCTTGCGAGGCGCGCCCCAAAATGGCCTTTTAGACAATGCCAGTGCCGTTGACGATTGCGGCAAGGATACCCGTCGCCGGCGTCTGTCGCGAAACGATCGAAGTCGAAATCATACAAGTCTGTAACTATCTCAGCGCGATGGAAATGCAGACGCACATTGCGCTTGCGAACGTGGCGTTTATATCTTCCGGGCTTTGCGGAGACCGCCTATGGACGACGCCGTGTCTCGTCTTCCCATTTCTGCGTATATCATTTGCCTCAACGAAGAGCGCTATCTCGGCAATTGCATAGAGAGCCTCGTCAATTGCGCGGAGATCGTCATCGTCGATTCCGGATCGACGGATGGCACGCTCGCGTTGATCCGCAATTACATCGACAAGGGATGGCCGATACTCGTGTTCCAGGAGGCCTGGCGCGGTTACGCGGCACAGAAGCAGTTCGCGCTCGATCAATGCAACCAGCCTTGGGCTCTCAACATCGATGCCGACGAACGTTTGGATGCGACACTCGCCAGGGCGTTACCGAACCTGATCGCGGCGGACGCCGCCATCGTCGGCTGGCGTGTGGCACGGCGGCCCTATTTGATTGGTCTCGGGTACACGCCGGAGCACGTGCGCGAACGCAAAAACCTTCGTCTTATCCGGAAAGGCAATGGCGCTTACGATCTATCGCAAAGGGTTCACGAGGGCATTATTCCCTCGGGGCAGGTCAACGATGCCGACGCCGGCAGCATCCTGCATTTTCGTCCGCTGATAATGGATGAGCAGATTCTGAAGGAAAATCGTTACTCCACCCTCAAGGCGGATCAGCAGGTGGCGCAAGGAAAGCGTGCGAGCGTGTTGAAGCTGATCTTCAGTCCGCCGACTTATTTCCTCCGGCTTTATTTTAGACACGGTCTATGGCGCTGTGGCGTTCCAGGCTTCATCCAATCTGCAACCGGCGCGGTGTATGCGTTTTTGACTCAAGCCAAAATCTATCAACGTCACGCGATGAAGCACCATCCCATTGTCGACTCAGCCGGCTAGCTACGGGTTCGTGAATGCACGTGATGCACTATCACTTCGGCAAGGACGGCGGCGCGGAGCGCTTTTTCGTTCACCTCGTCCGTGCACTCGCCCGACGCGGCCTGGAGCAGACCGTCGTCATTCGCAAGGACAGAAGTTGGCGCGGCGAGATCGAGGGCTTCGCGAACATTATCGAAAGCAACTTCCGCAATCTATCGCCCGAAAGGATTTTGTTGCCGCTCAAGGTCAAGCGCATCGCTCGAACGACGAAGCCTGACGCGCTTTTCGCGTGGGCTACGAGGGCAAGCCGCCTCATGCCGAATTACAAGGACTGCATAAGGATCTCACGGCTCGGCGACTTCCCGACAAATCTAAGCTATTTCAAAAACTGCGACGTTCTCGTTTGCAACACGCCGGCCATCGGCGAGCATGTCCGAAAAATCGGATGGAAGCGCGGCGTCGAGGTTATCTCCAACTTCACGAACACCGATCGTGCCGCTCCAGCCGATCGCACGGCACTCGGCACGCCGTCTTCGGCGCCTGTGATCATGTCGATGGGCCGCTTCGTTGAGCGTAAGGGCTTTGCGCAGCTCATCGCGGCTGTTTCGCTGCTGCCCGGAGTACATCTTTGGCTCGCAGGCGACGGCGAAGAGCGCGCTAACCTCGAAAAGCTGGCAATGGATCTCGGCACGCTTGATCGGATACGATTTCTCGGCTGGCAATCCGATCCGCGTCCGTATCTCGCTGCTGCCGACATTTTCGTTATGCCATCGAGCCACGAGCCGCTCGGAAACGTCATCCTCGAAGCTTGGGCGCAACAAAAGCCAGTTGTATCGAGCCGCGCAGAAGGGCCGTCCTGGTTCATGCGGGACGGCGAGAACGGATTGCTCGTCGACATCGGCGACGTGAAAGGTCTTTCGGACGCAATCGCGCGATTGATCGCTAATCCGGATCTCTCGGCGCGAATTGCCGAAAACGGGAATAGGACGCTTTCCGACTGGTTTTCCGAAGAGGCGGTCGCCAACGCCTACATCGATCTTTTCAGGCAGAAACCCTCGACACCAGCGTAGACTTGCCTCGCTTAGAAGTCCCTCGATCAATGCGTGTGGTTGCTGTGCGAGTATTCCACGTCGCCGAGTGGCAGACCATCGAGACCGTTCGCGTTCGCGTTCGCGTCCGCCGCCGGGCATTGCAATAAGGCGCGGTAAACTTCGAGGATCTTTTCTGCTTCGGTTTCAATCGAGAACTCTGCTGCGACGCGGGCGCGGCCTGCTGCTCCCATTTTCGCAGCACGTTCCGGATCGTCCAGCAAGCGGGCCGTGGCTGTCGCGAGTGCCTCGACATCCGAGGGCGGGACCAAAATACCGGTATCATCGACCACGATCTCCGGAAAAGCTCCGACCGTCGTCGCGACGACCGGCAAGCCACTTGCCATCGCTTCGAGCGGCGTGACCCCAAATCCTTCCCATCGTTGCGGAGCGACAAAGACGTCGAGCGCGCGATACCAGCGTGGCATTTCCGACGTTCCGACTTCCGGCAAAATCAGAAGCCGGTCAGCGAGCCCTGCAGCGGCGATCTTGTTCCGAAGCGCTTCCAGAAAGTCCATATGCGTAACGGTTGCACGCCCTACTAATACTGCTCCGACGCCGGGGCGCGGCGCGAGTACGCGCAGCATCGCGTCCACGAAAACATCGCTGCCTTTTCCGGGGCGAATGCGGCCAAAGCAGCCAACCAGCTTCAGGCCGGGAAGACCAAGCTCATCGCGCGCAGCAGCCCGGTTTTGAGCCGGATGAAACGCGTCGGCGTTGATGCCATGGCCAATCACTGTCGCCGGATACTGGAGATACGTTGCTGTCTTTGTGGACGTCGCGATCAACCTGTCCATGCGGGCGATCAACGAACGTGTCCAGCGGGTATGATGCCGTTGTGAAGCCGAGGTGAACACGAGCCGTAGAGGAAAACCAAGCACGTCCCGCAGCACGACCCCAGCCAGCATCTCGATATTCCGGCGCGCGTGCCAGATCCGATATTCTCCGTCAGCTGGCTTTCGCCGTAACATCGGCAAATCGAGAACGCTCATTTTCGGCGTCGATGGCGCCAGCCCAGGACCCAGGGCTGCAATTCTCGCGCTACGCGCCAAAACAGGCAAAATCCGTTCGAGTGTGGACGTGACGCCCGACAGGCGCCGGGTGAAATTCGGCGTGACGATCTCGAGGTCACGTACGGACACCGGCGTCGACACTCCGGCCGCGTTACCGCTTGGCGAATCACCGCTGCCCGACCGACAGCTCTCTGTACGTTCGATTTCCTTCAGATTGTTGAGAAGGCGACCGGGCCGCGGTCGATCCTTGTGGAAGCCGCTGCCGCTTCCAGCTTGATAACGTTGATAAAGCGACCCGATGGACCCGGGGGAAAACGCCCACCTTTGACCAATCGCCATTGTACCCCCCGGCAAGCCACTAAAATGGGCTCGTCAGGAGTTCTTGGTGGTCAGCAAAGGCTGAATAGCGTTCGTTTTGTTACTGTTTTGTATGCGTTGCGTTGCTGGCTATTCCGTGATGGCATCCGCGCAACAATAACAGCATGCATTGACGGGATCAGACGGTGCCCCAAGACGAACAACCCGATTTTGCGCCGATCGCGCTGATCTTCCTGGTCGTGCTAGGCATTTTCGGAATCGTTCATGCCGTCCTGGGGAATGGCCGCAATCTCGTCGACTATGCGATAGCGATCATGCTTTGGCTCGGCGCGTGCTTGCTCGTCGTTGCTGCGGTCAATCAGGCTTTCCGCGCGACACGCGCCATTGCCGAGTTCATCAGGGCGCGAAAGGCGAAGTGAACCGTCGACCGCGTGATCGTTCAATAATGCGGTGGAACGCTGAATTCAGCGCGAATTTCGTCGTTGATGTAAATTCGGTTTACGAGGCGGCGAAGGAAATTTCTCGTCTTTCGAAACCGCAGAATTGATTTCCTCGCCAGACTGACGTTGTCTCCGTGATGTCTCAGATAGATTGCAGCAGGAAAAGGAACTGCCTCCAGCCTCCGTCCCATTGCTTCGCTGTGCTTGGCGTACTCGGTGTGTTTTCCCTGCTCTATGATCGCGCAAACGCCGACGCCCGGCGTTAGATCGTTTTCTCCGACGTAGAAAACAGCACATGTGCCGCAATGGATTGGAAAATCATTCGTCAGGCCGAAACTCTGTCCAGCGACATTGAACAAATATCCGGCCTGAAATAGGTAGCCGATCTTATTGTCCGTGCTTGCTATGTGCCGCGTCAGACGATTACTGACGAGATCATCCGCGTCCATCATCACAACGTATCCGCCTCCGCGACGGCAAACTTCTTCGGCGATCCTGCGAAGTTTGATCGTCTTGTCGCGTATCTTTTCCCCCCATGTCTGAGGGACTGCTCCTTCTACGTGAAGAAATTCCAATCGGGGATCATAAATGAATCGGGAAGCTGGAACATCGTTGCATGCCACGAGAACCCGAATGTTTCCTTCCTGCGTAAGTACGGACTGAAGGGTCTGGTCCAACAACTCGACGACATGATCCCAATTGTTCGATGCGAGCCGGCCAATCAGGGGCATGCAAAAACATATCGTATCTTCGGTCATTCAAAACCGCTTTTGCTCAACGCCGGGAGGAGTCGCAAGCCCGTCCAATACTGAACCCTATCCCGCTTTGAATGTGGAAAGTAGGGATCGTATGCGGGTTCAACCCAGGCAACACAGGCATGTTCTTGGTTGATCTCGCGGCCAGCCGAGTGTTCGACGCATGGAATGTCGAACACGCTCTCATCAACTTTCAGAAGCGGCGCAGGCAGGTGTCGGGTCTGCGGGGGCACGAACAAGCTTGCGGATGAAGCTGTTCCCGACACTGCGCAATCTGAACCGGCTCGAATAGCCTCGTTCAGGCCTCAAGAGTGCTTGGCGTTATCCCGTCGATGGTGCGCACGCCTGCGAGCGCCATCGTGACGTCGAGTTCCTTGGCGATGATGTCTATGGCTTTGCTGACGCCCGCCTCGCCCGCGGCGCACAAGCCGTAGAGATAGGCGCGCCCAATCAGGCACGACTTCGCCCCAAGCGCCAACGCGCGGAACACATCCTGGCCGGATCGGACGCCACCGTCGAACAGGATCTCAATGTCCGATCCGACAGAGTCAGCGATGCGCGGCAGCATGGAGATCGACGACACGGCGCCGTCGAGCTGGCGGCCGCCGTGGTTGGAAACGACGATTGCGCTCGCTCCTGTTTTGGCCGCGAGGCGTGCATCGTCGACGTCGAGGACGCCCTTGATAATGAGCTTGCCGGGCCATTGCTCGCGAACCCAGGCGACGTCGTCCCATGACAGCGCCTGGTCGAACTGACTGCCGATCCAATCCCTGTAGGAGGCGAGGCCCTCGGTTCCGGCGATGCGCCCTTGGACGTTTCCGAAGGATTTCCTTTTGCCCATGAGGACATTGGCGATCCAGGCAGGTTTCGACAGTGTGTTCGCGATCGTGCGAAGGCGGAGGCGCGGCGGCACTGTGAGGCCGCTGTGAATGTCGCGGTGGCGTTGGCCTAGAACCTGAAGATCGACCGTCAGCACGAGAGCGGAGCACTTCGCAGCTCGCGCGCGAGCAATGAGATCGGCAACGAAGCCGCGATCCTTCATAAAGTAGAGCTGGAACCAGAACGGCTGCGTGACAGCGGCAGCTACGTCCTCGATCGAGCAGATCGAGAGCGTGCTGAGCGTATATGGGACACCGGCTTTTTCGGCGGCACGAGCGGCTGCTATCTCACCATCGCGGTATGCCAATCCGCTCATCCCGACCGGCGCGAGCGCGAACGGCAGATGAGCTTTCTGCCCTAGAATGGTTTGCGTTAGATTTCGATTGTCAGCGCCTGCGAGAACGCGCTGGCGGATGTGTATATTCGCGAGGTCGCGGAGATTGGCGCGGAGCGTTTCTTCCGAATACGAGCCGGATTCGTAATAACCCATGACGTCGGCCGGCACCCGACGGTGCGCTAAACGCCGAAGATCTTCGATGCAGGCAACAGAGTCGAGTGTCACGCGGTCCGTCCGAAGAACTCACCCGTCGATTTTCAGTGAAGCGAAATCAAGCCTCGGCTTCGCTGACAGAAATGGCTACGCCCGGGTGGACGGATTTGAGCTGGCGGACGTCATCCAGAGCCTGTGCCCAGACGTTGCAAGGTCCGGCGAGGCGAATTTCCCCGCGGGTTTTCGATAGCGGCGTCGGCCCGAAGCCGATCGAGATCGCATCGCCGTCGGGCCAAAAGACGATGTCGCCTGCCTTGACGAGGACGCGCGCGTCTGGCTCAGCCGCGGAGCTGACCGGCGCGTCGAAATAAATTTCTTCGCCCCATGTGCGCGCCGCGGATTCGATGGGGAGCGCAGCCCAAATGCGCTCGGCGGTCGGCGTGTCGAGTAGCCTTGCTCGAATAGCAACACCCCCGGCCCGGATGACGATTTTTCGCATACCGCACAATCCCGATCAGCTGCGCGACCGGGATCGTCTACGGTCGCAGATGCGAAGTCTCTCATCGAGGCTCTCCGCCCACAAGGGGCTTCACGGCTTCGAACCCGAACAAAATGCCACTCGCCGGCCGAAAGTTGCCTAGAATCGTTCGGCGAGCGACGGATTGCCAATGCTGCAGATGCGAAGAGCACCCGCGAGGCTTTCAGACAAGCACCGAGAATCTGCGCTCAGGGAGCGGGGCCGAAGACCAGCGATGTGTTCAGACCGCCGAACGCAAGCGAGTTCGACATTGCGTACCGAAGCTTCATCTCGCGGCCGACATTGGGGATGTAGTCGAGATCGCATCCCTCACCCGGCTCATCTAGCCCGATGGTCGGCGGTGCCCAGCTCTCGCGCATCGCCATGATGGTCGCGACGGCTTCGATGCCACCGCCCGCACCCAAAGGATGGCCGTGCATCGACTTCGTCGAGGAGATCGCGAGCCTGTAGGCGTGATCCTTGAAGACGTTCTTGATCGCCTTCGTCTCGTTGATGTCGTTGTCCGTCGTCGCTGTTCCGTGGGCATTGAGATAGTCGATCTGGTCTGGCGTAATTCCAGCTTCCGCGATCGCCTGTAGCATGGCGACGCTCGGGCCTTCGACGGTCGGCTTGACCATGTCCTGGCTGTCGGACGCCATGCCGAAGCCGCGAAGCTCGGCGAGGATGTTGGCGCCCCGCGCTTCAGCGTGTTCCAGGCTCTCAAGAACGAGGATGCCGGCGCCATCCGCCAGGACCGTGCCATTGCGCTTCTTGGCGAACGGGAAGCATCCCTCGGGCGACAGAACGTGGAGCGCCTGCCAGGCCTTCATTGTTCCGTAGTTGATGACGGATTCGGACGCGCCGGCGATGGCGACGTCGGCGACGCCGTCACGGATGTAGTCGCGCGCGATGCCGATGGCATGCGTTGCGGTCGAACATGCCGAGCACGTTGCGAACGTCGGTCCCTTGACGCCGAATTCGATGCCGACGTGAGCGGCAGCCGACGAACCGATGATGCGCAGAAGCGTCAGCGGATGGGTCGCGCGCTTGTTATGAATGAAAAGGTCGCGATACGCGGTCTCGAACGTGGTGAGGCCGCCGGCGCCAGAGCCGATGATGCAGGCCGAGCGATATGGATCGGTCAGCGGCATCTCGAGGCCGGACATCTTGATCGCTTCATCGGCGGCTGCGGCGGCGAACCACGAATAGCGGTCGGCGAGCGTGATGATGCGGTCGCGCTTGAAATGCTTCAATCGCTGCTTGGGATCGAAATCCTTGATCTGCGCTGCGATCAGAATCTTGAGATCGTCCAACGGAAATCCGCCGAGCGGGCTGACGCCGGACTTCCCGGCCCTCAAACTGGCCCAGAACTCAGGCACAGTCGACCCAATCGGAGTTACTACTCCGAGGCCCGTGACGACGACACGGCGCCCCGGTTTACCATTCGACATCAATCAATCTTTCTTGTCTGACGAACGCACAGAAGCCCCATAAGGGGCCTCCGGCATTCATTCCCGTTACGCCCGAAGACGCCGCGAGGCCGTTAAGCTTTGGCTGCGGAAGCCTGCTTGGCGGCGATCAACGACTTCACTCGATCTACGACCGAGCCAACAGTCTTGAAGGCTTCGACTTCCTCGTTGGCGTTGTATGGGATCTCGATCCCAAAGCCATCTTCGATGTCGAACACGATCATCGCAAGATCAAGGGACTCGATCTTGAGATCTGTTAGCTGGGTGTCGAGCGAGATGTCGTCGCGCGGCTCCTTCATATGCTTCTTGAGGATTTCGATAACCTTAGTCGCGACTTCGTCCATCGGCCTCTCCCACCCTCGCAATGTCTGCGATGGGCCAGTTTTGCTTGGCATCTACCTAAGCCAAGACCATTTCTTCAGCAAGCGGGGGGGTCACTTATCCTTAAACAACCGGCAAGTCTAGACGCCGACCGTCGCGCACCGTCTGAGCCCCCTCGTGAGGTACCAAAGTTGTACTATCCTAGAGGGGATAGGTTTGATCGAACGCTAGCTTTCGGAAACCGAATTTGACTAATATTGAGCGAGCACCGCAAGCGTTCGAAAGTTCAGCGAAGTAAACGGGATCCGGATAACATAAAATCCAAACATACCGGACGGATATGAAACTCGAAGCATCTCAGGCGACGACGATATCTCCCCTGTGGGTCGATCATTACCCGCGTGGCGTCGATTGGAACATGCCGATACCGAAACGAACGGTGCCGGAGCTTCTTGAACGTGCGGCGAACCAGTTTCCCGGTAATCCCGCCATCAGCTTTCTCGGCCGGACAACGAGCTATTCGACGTTGGCGGCGGAGGTCGATCGGGTCGCGGCGGGCCTGCAGTCAATAGGTGTAAAGCGGGGCACCAAAGTCGGCCTTCTACTTCCAAACACTCCAACGTTCATTGTCTATTATTTTGCAATACTGAAAGCTGGCGGCACAGTCGTCAATTTCAATCCGCTTTATACTCTCGAAGAGTTGACGTTTCAAGTCACGGATAGCGAGACTGAGATCATGGTGACGCATGATCTGAGCCTGCTATTTTCCAAGGCTGAGGCACTGATGCTCAGCGGCGTTATCGCGCGATCGGTGGTCATTCCGTTCGCCAGCGTGCTGCCGCCGCTAAAATCTGTGCTCTTTCGCCTGCTAAAAAGGAAAGATGTCGCGGACTTCAGAGCGTCGCGCGCGGCCGATCGCGTCATCAACGGCATGACACTAGCCGCGACATCCGCGCCGATGACCCCCGTCAGCATCGATCCGGACGAAGATGTCGCGGTGCTGCAGTACACCGGCGGCACCACGGGCACGCCCAAGGGCGCGATGCTGACGCACGCAAACCTGACTGCCAACACCGCCCAGATTGCGGCGTGGGCCGTCGATCTCGAGCCCGGAAAAGAAAGCATTCTCGGGGCGCTGCCGCTGTTCCACGTCTTCGCGATGACCGTCGTGATGAACATGGGCGTTGAACTCGCAGCCAAGATCATCTTGATTCCGCGCTTTCAGCTCCTCGAAGTTCTCAAGCTGCTCAATCGCGAGCGGCCGACTGTTTTGCCTGCGGTCCCGACGATTTTCACCGCGATGCTCAACTATCCCGAATTCAAATCCTACGACGTCTCATCGCTGCGCTTTTGCATTTCGGGCGGGGCGCCTCTGCCGATGGAGGTCAAACTCAAGTTCGAGGCGGTGTCGGGGGCAAAGGTCGTCGAAGGCTACGGACTTTCCGAGGCTTCTCCCGTGCTCACCTGCAATCCTGTTCAGGAGGAGCCTGTCCTGGGGTCCATCGGGCCGCCGATGCCCGGTACGACCATTTCGCTTCGCGACATCGAAGACCCGACAAAGGAAGTCGCGCAGGGCGAGCGCGGGGAACTTTGCGCCAAGGGCCCACAGATCATGAAGGGCTATTGGAAAAAGCCGGCGGAGACGGAAAAGCAATTCGTCGGCGAATTCCTGCGCACGGGCGATGTCGCGATCATGGACGAGCACGGGTATTTCTCGATCGTCGACCGGATCAAGGATCTCATCATCTGCTCCGGTTACAACGTCTATCCGCGGCGCATCGAGGAGGCGATCTACACGCATCCAGCAGTCGAAGAAGTGACTGTCATCGGTATCGCCGACGATTACCGGGGCGAAGCGCCCAAAGCTTTCATCAAGTTGAAAAGCGGGATGTCGGCGACAGCGGCAGACATTCTCAAGCATCTGGAGCCGAAGATCTCCAAGATCGAGATGCCGGCCGCAATCGAGTTTCGCGATAGCTTGCCCAAGACGATGATCGGGAAGCTGTCCAAGAAGGAGTTGGCGGCCGAGGAAGCCAATCGCGGCCGTCTGGCAACATGACCGGCAAAACCGCTGACGCGCTTCGGGCGGCTCCAAGCGCTCATCAGGATGCGCATCACGAGTCCTCCTTCACCATTTCGGCGCTCTCCAAAGAATTCGGGATCACAACGCGCGCCATCCGCTTTTACGAAAGTCGTGGGCTGATATCGCCGGAGCGCATCGGGACGGCGCGGCGGTATTCGAAACGGGACCGGGCGCGGCTCATCCTGATTTTGCGTGGACGGAACCTCGGCTTCACGGTTGAAGACGTGAGCGACTATCTCTCGCTCTACGATTCAGATCCCGGCCAACTCGCGCAGACCCGGCACCTCTTTGACAAGGTGACGGCCGCCATCGCCGACCTCGAGACGAAGCGGCATGACATCGAGCGCTCGCTGGCGGACCTCTCAGAGATCCGCGCACGCTGCGAAGCGCATCTCAAAAAGAACACTTGAACCTTCAGCGATACAGATCGGCGCGCGTCGGCGGCAGAACGGGGTTGGGCTTAGCTGACTTCGATGCGAGCGTCTGGAACAGACGCAGCGTACCGCGCGAAAACGCCAAGCTTACGCCCGCCAGATACGCAACCCAAATCCGATACTTCTCTTCGCCGACGTAGCTGATGGCCTGCTCGCGGTTCGCCGTCAGGCGTTCGCACCAGAGCTGACAGGTCCGTGCGTAGTGGAGCCGCCAGCCTTCGACGTCGTGGACTTCGAACCCTGCCTGCTCCATTGCCGAAATCGAATGGCCGATATCGTCCAATTCGCCGCCCGGGAAAATGTATTTCGCAATCGCCTTCTTTTCGGGGCGCATGCGGGCTTTCATCCAGCCTGTCTTTGGCTTGTGCGCACGGCGCGAGATGGCGTGATTGAGAAACAGGCCGTCGTCGGCGAGCAACGAGCGAACCTTCCTCATGTACGCCGGGATGTTCTTCAGGCCGATGTGCTCGTACATGCCGATCGAGGCGATCTTGTCGTAGGTGCCCGTCAGCTTCGAGTAATCGTTGAGCTCGAACGTCACCCGGTCTTCGATGCCGAGGCGTTTGGCCTTGGCGCGCGCAAACGCGAGCTGTTCTTCCGACAGCGTGACGCCGTGCGCGATGACACCGTAGTTCTTGGCCGCATGACACAGAAGGCCGCCCCAGCCGGCGCCGATGTCGAGCATGCGCTCGCCGGGCTTCAGCCGCAGCTTTCGGCAGATCATCTCGAGCTTGTCGTGCTGCGCCTGCTCGACGCCGTTTGTCCAATCCGTGTAGTACGCGCACGAGTAGACCATCTCGGGATCGAGGAAGAGCGCGTAAAAGTCGTTCGACAGGTCGTAGTGGAACTGGATGTAGGCCTTGTTGTCCTCGGTCTTGCGGTTCTTGCCGGTGATCTCGCCTCCGAAGCCATGAGCGTCGCGTGCGTCCGCGGTTTTGGCGAAGAGGAACGGCGACAGCTTCAGAGCAAGGCTCGCGAACTCGCCGGGCTTCATCTTTATGGATTTGGACTTGCGGCCATCCTGGAGGCCCAAGCCGAAATCGACGAGGGTGCCGCCTGAGAAATCGATGCCCTTCTCGACGTATTGGCGAATGATCGAATCGAGCGACGGACGGCGGAGGATTGAGCCGATGACGCCCGGATCGCGGATGGAAATCTCGAAGTCCGACTTCGGCGCGCTGCCGAGCGGCAGGCGCGTGCCGTCCCACAATCGGACCCAGCCATCGGCATTGAGACGGCCAGCGAGATCGCGGACAAGCGAACGTGCCGCCTCGAGTTGCCTGTCGTCCTTCGCACTCATGCGCGTCCCTCGCTTGCCTTCGGCCGCAAGCTCAATAGCGCATCGAAACGGCCAAGTCTTCTCTTCCACATCCGGCGCATTACGCCGCGGCGCGGGCCTCGATCGTCTGCGGGGCTTCCATGATCGCCGTTACGCCCATGCCGCCCGCGGTGCAGACCGAGATGAGGCCGCGGCCGCCCTTCGTCGACAAAAGCTTGGCAAGATTGGAAACGATACGAGCGCCAGTCGCCGCAAAGGGATGGCCGAAGGCGAGCGAGGAGCCTTTGACGTTGAGCTTGGAGCGATCAATCGACCCGAGTGGCGCATCCTTGCCCATGTGCGTCTTGCAGTAAGCCGGGTCTTCCCAGGCCTTGAGCGTGCACAGGACCTGCGCGGCGAATGCCTCGTGGAGTTCGTAGAAGTCGAAGTCCTGAAGCGTGAGGCCGGCGCGGTCGAGCATCTTCGAGACGGCGATCGTCGGCGCCATCAGCAAGCCGTCGCCGCCGACGAAATTGTTGGCGATGTGCTGGCCGAACGTCAGATACGCGAGCACCGGAAGATTGCGCGCCTTGGCCCACTCTTCGGACGCGAGCAACACGGTCGCGGCGCCGTCGGTGAGCGGCGTGGAGTTACCGGCTGTCAGCGTGCCTCGCTCGGATTTTTCAAAGGCGGGCTTTAGGCTCGCCAGCTTCTCGAGCGTGATGTCGGGGCGCAAGTTGTTGTCGCGGAAGACGCCGGCGCAGGGAACGATCAGATCGTCCATGTAGCCTTCGTCGTAAGCGGCGGCGCCCTTCTTGTGGCTCTCGTAGGCGAGCTGGTCCTGATCGGCGCGGGGAATGTGCCATTCCTGTGCCATCAGTTCGCAATGCTGACCCATCGTCAGCCCCGTGCGCGGCTCGGCGACGCTCGGCGGCTGCGGCGCAAGCTCGGTGGGCGAAAGTCCCTTGAAGACTTTGATCTTGTCGAGCGCCGTCTTGCCTTGCTGCGCGCCAACGAGGCGCTTCGAGAATTTCTTCGAGAACACGATCGGGGCGTCCGACGTCGTGTCGGAGCCGACGGAGATCGCGCTTTCGATTTCGCCCGTTGCAATCTTGGCAGCCGACATGAGCGCCGATTGCAGCGAGGTGCCGCACGCCTGGATCAGCGTGACGCCGGGTGTCGAGGGCGCGAGCTTCGTCGACAAGACGGCTTCGCGCGCCAGGTTGAAATCCTTGGAGTGCGTGACGACTGCGCCGCCGACGACCTCGTCGATGTGCTGGCCCTTGAGTCCGAACCGGTCGACCAGTCCGTTCAAGGCGGCGGCCATCATGTCGAGGTTCGAGAGGTCGGTATAAAATGTATTCGAACGGCAGAACGGGATGCGGACACCGCCAATCACTGCAACGCGCCGGAGTTCTCGTGCCATTTCAATCTCCCAAACTATTCGGCTGCTGCAGCGTGCGGAGCGGATGCGGGACCGGCCGCGCTCAAGCTCTTCCTGTAGTGCAACGGGCCGCCGCGGAACGGCGCGAAGCCGGTCCCGAAAATCATGCCCGCATCGACCAGGTCAGCGGTTTCGACGACGCCGTCGTCGAGCGATTTCTGTGCTTCCGCGATCATCGGATCGACAAGCTCGCGTCCGAGGCGATCGAGATCCGCCTTCTCGAATTTCTTGTCCGACTTGACGGGCTTGCCGTCCTTCCAGACGTAGAAGCCTTCGCCGGTTTTCTTGCCGAGGCGGCCGGAGGCAACGAGCCGGTCGAGCCTGGAGCCTTCGCTCGAATGGCCCAGAATTTTCGCGACGTGGGCGCAGATGTCGAGGCCGACGTTGTCTGCCAGCTCGATCGGGCCCATCGGCATGCCGAACGTGCGCGCCGCTTCGTCGATCTTTTCCTTGTCCTCACCCTCTTCGAGACGCTTCATCGCGGCGAACATGTAGGGCGTGAGCACCTTATTCACGAGGAAGCCCGGGACGTCCTTCGTGATCAGCGGGAACTTGTCGATCGCGGTGACGAAAGCTGCGCCTTTTTTCACTTCTTCGTCACGCGTGTTGGCTCCGCGTACCACTTCGACGAGCGGCATCTGCGCGACGGGCGAGAAGAAGTGCAGACCGATCAAGCGGCCCGGATCTTTCAGCGGGGCGGCGATGTCCTCAAGCTTCAGCGAGGACGTGTTCGTCGCGAGCACGGCACCCGGCTTGATCCTCGTTTCGAGATCGGTGAAGAGCTTCTGCTTCACATCGAGCCGCTCGACGATCGCCTCGATGATGACGTCGGCCCGCGAAATGCCTTTGCCTTCAGGGTCCGCAATCAACCGCGCCTTTGCAGCATCGCGCGCCGGCTTCGTCTTGAATTTCCGCGCGAAGAGTTTGCCTTGCGCCTTGATGCCCTTCTCGAGCTGCTCGGCGGAGATATCCTGCAACGTCACTTCCATGCCGGATGCGACGCAGACGCCAGCGATATCGGCGCCCATGGTGCCTGCGCCGATGACGTGGACGCGGCTCGGCCGCCATTTGAAGCCCTTCGGCGCCTGCCCTTTCAGCAGCTCCGTCAAGCGGAAGACGCGACGCAAATTCCGTGAGGTATCGGACACCATCAGCGGCGCGAAGGCTTTCGTCTCCTCGCGCTTCATCGTGTCGAGGTCGCCGCCGAATTTCTCGAACAGGTCGATCAGGCGGAAGGGCGCGGGATAGTGGTCTTCGCGAACCTTCTTCGCCGTCTCCTGACGCATTTTCTTGGCGAGCAGGCCGCGCACGGGCCACTTGGTCAGCAGCATCTTGGCGAGACCGGCCGACTTCGAACGGCGGTTCTGCAGCACGGCCTTGCGCGCTGCCCAATGCAGCTCTCCGGGGCTGCCGACGAGTTGGTCGATGAGGCCCTGGGCCTTTGCGACGGTCGCGCGGATCATGCCGCCCGTCAGCATCAGTTGCATCGCCGCCATCGGGCCGGCCTGCTTGATCGAGCGTGCGGTGCCGTTAAAACCAGGGAAGATGCCGAGCTTCACTTCCGGGAAGCCGACGCGCGTTGAGTCATCGCGTGTCGCGATGCGGTAATGGCAGGCGAGGATCAGCTCCAAGCCACCGCCGACGCACACGCCATGAATGGCTGCGACAACCGGCACCGGAAGTTTTTCGATACGGTCGAGCAGATCATTGACCGGCTTCAGGGCGGCGATGACATCCTGCTCGCTCTGGAACGTCTCGAACTCGCGGATGTCGGCGCCGACGATGTAGCCGCGTTCCTTCCCCGACATGATGACGAGGCCGCGAACGGTCTTTGCGCGAGCTTCCGCCTCGACGCGCTCAATGATCGCGTTCAGCTCTTCGATGGGACGCCGCCCGAGTGAGTTCGCGCTTTCGCCTTCGCGATCGAACGTCGCCCAGGCAATATTTTCGCCGTCGATCTTGAAACGCCAGTCTTTCAACTGCGATTCATTCGCTTCAGCCGCTGCGTCCATCATCACTCACCTCAATCGTTCGAGACTTCAACCCGGCTCATTCCGCTGCCAGGCTCTCGGCTCCGCGCGCGTTATGACCGAGCGTCACATAGTGTGGTTTCAATTCTTCCGGATCGAAATGATCGACCGCGATCACGCGGGCGACGAGCTGTTCGACCTCGCGGAGCTGATCGGCCTCCGCCGCGGTGATGACGCCCTTCGCTTCAGCCTCGGCGAACCAGTCAATCCCATGATACCGCCGTACGACGCCGTCGCGGATGGCTTTCTCAAGCCGCTTCTCGATGGGTTCGGCGGCGATCACCTTTTCCAGCGTCACTTCGAGGATGCCGGTCGGATCGTTGACGTCCTTCGATACGAAAATGTGCCGTGTCAGGCGGTCGCGAACATCTCCCGGCTGCAACGCGTGGCGCGCTACGAGGTGGCCCTGCACATCGGACGCGGGTTTGAAGCGGCGTCCGAGCGGGAAGACGACGACGCGCATCAGCGGCCGCGCCCAGCGGACGGGGAAGTTGTCGATCGTGCCTCCGACGGCTTCCTGGAAGCGATAGAGCGCGTTCTGTGCGGCGAGATCGACGATATACTCGTCCCCTGCCGGGCGGCCGTCATCGTCGTAACGCTTCAATGTCGCCGAGAGCATGTAAAGCTCGGATAGGGCATCCGCCATCCGGCCGGTGATCTTCTGCTTCGTCTTGAGGCCGCCGCCGAGCAGCGCGACCGTGAGATCGGCAACGAACGCGAAGGAGCGGCTGGCGCGTCCAAGTTGGCGGTACCAATGGGACATGCGCAGCGCGCCGGCGGGTGCCGCGACGAAGGCGCCGCCCGTCAGGTTGTGGACGAAGCCGCCCGTCGCATTCGATAGCGAAAAGGCGATGTGATTATTGAACGCGTCTTCGAAGGTATCGAGGCCGCGTTTTCTATCGGTGTCCTGCGCCGCCTGCACTTCCCTGTAGAGATACGGATGCGAGCGGAGCGCGCCTTGCGCAAACGTGATCAGCGTGCGCGTCAGAATGTTGGCGCCCTCGACCGTGATGCCGACGGGGACCATCTGGTAGGCTGACTGCAGATAGTTCGCGGGGCCGTCGCAAATGCCGCGACCGCCGTGGATGTCCATCGCGTCGTTGACGGCGCGGCGCATCTTCTCCGTCGTTTGGTATTTCATCAGCGCGGAGATGACCGACGGCCGTTCGCCTCGTGACACCATCGCGGCCGTCATGGCGCGGGCTGCCTCGTTGACGTAAGCGGTCTCGACGATGCGGACGAGCGGTTCCTCGACGCCTTCCATGCGCGAGACGGGGAGCCCGAACTGCTTTCTGATGCGGCCATATGCGGACGTTACGCGCAGCATCATCTTGGCGCCGGCCGTCGCCGACGACGGCAGCGAGATCGCGCGCCCGGCGGACAGACATTCCATCAGCATGCGCCAGCCGTGGCCGGCCATGGCTTCGCCGCCGATGACCCAATCCATCGGGATGAAGACGTCGTTCCCCCAGTTGGGGCCGTTCGGAAACGCGGCGCCGGACGGCAGATGCCGGCGTCCGATGTTGACGCCGGGATGGTTGGCTGGGATGAGCGCAAGCGTGATGCCGACGTCTTCGCCTTTGCCGAGCAGATTGTCCTGGTCGAAAAGCCGGAAGGCCAAGCCGACGAGCGTCGCGTTCGGCCCGAGGGTGATGTAGCGCTTGTCCCACGAGAGGCGGATGCCGAGCGTGTCCTTCCCCTGATACGTCCCGCGCGTCACGTGGCCGATGTCGCGCATGGTGGCGGCGTCGGAGCCGGAGGTCGGGCCGGTCAGCGAGAAGCAGGGCACTTCCTCGCCCTTCGCAAGACGCGGCAAGTAATAGTGCTTCTGCTCGTCGGTGCCGTACTTCTCGATCAGCTCGCCCGGTCCGAGCGAATTCGGGACCATGACGATCGTCACAACGTCGGGCGAGCGCGAGGCGATCTTGCCGAGAATGAGCGATTGGGCCTGAGGCGAAAATCCAAGGCCGCCGTGCTCCTTCGAGATCAGCATGCCGAGGAAGCCGTGCGTCTTGACGAAGTCCCAGATGTTGTCCGGGATCTCGTGCAGGTTATGGCGGATCTGCCAATCGCTGATGAGGCGGCAGAGCTCTTCCGTCGGGCCGTCAAGGAACGCCTGTTCCTCCGGCGTCAGTTCAATCGGCGGAATGGATTGGAGCTTGTCCCAGTCGGGCGTGCCGGAAAAAAGTTCGGCGTCGAAGCCGACGGTCCCGGCTTCGAGCGCCTGGGACTCGGTGTCAGAGACTTTGGGGAGAATTTTGCGGATTTGAGCGAAGACCGGCGCGACGACGAACTTCCGGCGCATGGTCGGGATCGCAAGCACGGCGAGCGCCACGAACGGCAACCAGGCGACCCACGTGAGTGGCCAAAGGCTGCCGTCAGTCGCGAGCCACGTGAAGACGCCGACCGCGGCGGCCCACCCCCAAAGCGGCGCTCTGATCATTCCCAGCGCCAGGAAGCCGATCAAAGCCACCAGTAAAAGTACGACGGGCGCCATTTCCGTGCCTCCCATACGGGCCGCCGCCGCAATCGCGGCAAGCCCAGTCATCAGCGTTAACGTATACGTCAATCTAGGGATTTCTCGTGTGCAGTCCAGTCGGGGCGCCATAAAGAGGCGCCACGAGGTGTTCCTGGCCTCAGGTATCCTGCAGTCGTTCAGCCATGTCTCGCGCCCAGTTAATCACGTTTCTGCAACCGCGCCTAACTTGCAGGTACATTACCCTCGCCCATCCCGTTCCCAATCCGTTAGAACAGATGCTGCGCGCTAATCCTTAAGGATTGCAGAAATCAGCGGACGGGCTTCTCGGGGGCCTCGCCGAAAAGATCGGCGACGAGGGTCTGATACCACTCGGCGCTCTCCTGATAGGTCTCGCGGCGAAGCTCGGCGCTATCGTCGGGTTTGGAAATGAACGGCTCTTTGACTTCGAGATAGGGTTTTCCATCCTTTGTTGCCGGCACGTAATCGCCACCGATTTTAGCACTGTTGTCGGGGGCGAGCATTGACCAGCAGGTATTTCTGTATTTGCCGGGTGCGCGCGGCCTCGCATCGAGGCTCGCAAGGATGTCGGCTGCGACGACGCCCGCTTGGCTGACGGCCGAGTACGCCGATTTCGGCATGTCGTTCGCAATCGCTGCATCACCGAGGACGTAGACGTCCCTCGCCTTCGTCGAAGCAAAGTTCTCGGGGTGGACCGGACACCAGTCGTTCTCGGCGAGGCCCGCGTGGACCGCGATCGATCCCGCCTTCTGCGCCGGGATGATGTTGGCGAGGGCGGCCCGCTCCGTGCGCCCGGCCTTCGTCGTCACGATCCCGGTCGCGGCATCGACTTTGACGACCGCGAAATCGTCGATCTCGTTCGTCAGGTTGATCTCGATAATGCCCTTGTAATATTCCTCGAACGCCTCCTCGAAGACGGCCTGCTTCGAATATGTTTTCTTAGCGTCGAAAAGGACGAGCTTGGCCTTCGGCTTCTTCGTTTTCAGGAAGTGCGCGATCATGCAGGCGCGTTCATACGGGCCTGGCGGGCACCGGTACGGATTGGGCGGGGCGGACATCACGACTAGGCCGCCATCGGGCAGCGCCAGCAGCTTTTCCTTCAGCAGCCACGTCTGCTCGCCCCCTTGCCACGCGTGCGGCATGATCTTGGCGGCTTCCGGCGAGTAGCCCTCTATCGTCTCGTATTTGAAATCGATGCCCGGAGCGACGACGAGCCGGTCGTACTTCATGGGTGAGCCGCCGCGCGCCAGCGTCACGGTCTTTGCCTTCGTGTCGATCGCCGTCGCGGCATCGGTGACGACGTCGATGCCGCGCTTCTTCACGCCCGTATAATCGTGCGTGATCGATTTGAAGGACCGGAACCCGCCGAGATAAAGGTTCGAATAAAAGCAGGTCGTATATTTTTCCTTCGGCTCGATCAGCGTTATCTCGAGGCGCGGGTCGGATGACTTGAGGCGATTTGCGACGGTCACGCCACCGGGGCCGCCGCCGATGACGACGATCTTGGCCCGGCCTGCAGCAAGAGCCGGTCCCGGCAGCTCGGACGCCGCAGCGAAACTTGCGCCCGCGGTCAGCAGAGCAAATTCGCGGCGCGTGATCTCGGTCATTCCCCCGCCTCTCATTTCGACACCGGCTTCAGGTTCGGCCGCGCCTTTTGACCGTTAGCTTAGGCGTTTCAAAGGCTCATTTGCCACGGGCAGTTACCCGGTGTCAGGAAAATAAATCGTAAGGAAGCTGGAGGTCGCGCGTGCGGGTATCCTATATTACACGCAACCTTCAGCTTCGAGGCCCGGCGCGTGCCAGATCCCATCGATATTTCAATTCTGAGCCGTCGTGAATTCGTTGCGGCGGGTGCCGCAGCGGCCGTCTTTGCTCCGTTCGTTGCGCGAGCCGAGGCCCCGGAGCCCGGCGCGCCCGCCCCCAGCCAAAAATTCAAAGATGATTTCGCCCGGATCGCCGGTTCCGCCAGTCCGATCGAGGGCAAGATCACGGTTGATCTGCCCGAGACGGCCGAGAACGGGAATTTCGTGCCGGTCACCATCGCCGTCGACAGCCCCATGACGGATGCGGATTACATCAAGGCGATCCACCTTCTCTCGACGGAAAATCCCGCCGCGCATGTCGCCACATTCAATTTGTCGCCGGTCAACGCCGTCGCGCGCGTGCAGTCGCGGATGCGGCTGGCGAAGACGCAGGACGTCGTGGTCCTGGCGGAGCAATCGAACGGCGAGATGCTGATTTCGACGACGCTCGTCAAGGTCGTCATCGGCGGCTGCGGGATTTGAGGGGCAAACACCATGGCAGCCAATCCGCGCATCAAGCTTCCCGAGACCGCCAAGGCCGGCGACGTCATCGAGGTCAAGACACTCATCACCCACGTGATGGAGACCGGCAATCGTCACGACAAGACCGGCAGGCCGATACCGCGCGACATCATCCATGCTTTCGTTGCGAAGTTCGACGGAAAGGAAATATTTCGCGCCGAGTTCGGGCCGGGCATTTCCGCGAATCCGTATCTGGCATTTTACATGCGCGTTCCCGGCCCCGGCATTTTCGAAATCGCGTGGACGGACGATCACGGCGTTACGACGGTTGCGACGGCTCCGCTGAATTTGGCTTAGGTTGCCGTGGGCATTCTCACCTTATCGCCAGGGAACCAGATAAGATACGCCTAGGCGGACCGTTTCGACGTCACCGCCGACCACAGAAATCTGCGGCGCGTCGAGTTCTTTGGAAATCCCTTTAACACCTCTTTCTTCGAACATGGTCGCCCGGAACTCAACTGAAACGTGCCAATTTTGAGTAAGGCGATGCTCAACCCCGCCGCCAACTGTCGCGCCGTTTAGGGTTGCCGATGTGGGATCGAGTGATGAAGGCCACTCATAGTTTTGCGTGATCCTCGAAGTCGTCCAGCCACCTAGGCCATACAGCAACGTAGACTCTGAAGCCAACCAACCAAGCTTTCCCACAATGCTTACCGACCACGAAACGTCTCGAGAGCACTTACCGTTGCCTACATCGGTGACGAGGACGTTACTGTTAAATCCATCCGCCCAGATCAAGCGGCAGTCCATTTGCTGTGTCGCGCCGAAGGGATCAAGGTCTACCCCTATTCCGATGACCGCATTTTGTATCTGCCAACCAGCCGAGATCGTGAACCCTCCACTCCACTCGGTGTCGTCATCAGAAATGGATTGCGCAGCGCCGAACGTGGACTCGTTGAAGGTCGCGCTTCTGACTGAGTTCTGAGAAAGACCGATGCCTGTGAATGCCCCAACTGAGACTCCAGACCAATCATCTGCCTGAGCTTGCGACGTAACGGATTGCAGAAACAAAACGCTAACGATCAAAATATCGACTCTCATCGAAATACCCCTCATGAGCAGATCAGGAACCGTTGCATGAGACCGCCCCGGGTCAAAGCACAACATCACGCACTGTGCGGACGGTCTGTGGATAGATATTCGCGTCGGCCCCGGACACGGCGGAGCACCCAACTCTGCGGAACAGAATTGGTTGGAAAAAATGCGAAGGGGCGGATCGGCGCGGCCTCGCGTTTTTCTATTTTTATTCGGGATGCAGCCTTCGCCGATCCGCGACGCGCAACGGAGGTGGGCCTCCATTTCGAACCGTCGACACCGCCATCCGCCCGCGCATTCCGATTTTTCGAACGGGCGTTGAACCACGGCGCCACGCAGTGGCTACCGCAGCCGGCAGACGACCCCTCTGCTGCTTGGGTTAGTACGCGTCAATCCAAGTTAATCCGCCACGATCCGGAGATCGCGTGTTTGCCCAACAAATGTCGGCACTTCTCACGTGCGCTTCAGGGTGGGCAAGTCCAAATCAGTTTGCCCCCATCCGCAAAACAGTGTGGTATAAAATGTGGGACGGCGCAAATTTGGGGGCTTGGCGTGGAAGGGGAAGATGCGAGGGCAATCGGCAGCGAGACGAAGCGCAGCAGTCGCGGCTTGACCGCGACGTTTGTTCGTCAAGTTCGAAAGCCGGGGCGTTATGGCGATGGCAACGGGCTGTACCTAATGGTTGACCCGTCGGGTGCTTCGCGCTGGGTACTGCGTGTTCAATCAAATGGAAGACGTCGTGACGTTGGGCTTGGCGGAAGTAGAACAGTCACACTCGTCGAGGCGCGTGACCTTGCATACGAAGTGCGGCGCAAAGCGAAAGCTGGCCTCGATCCAGTCGCTGCGCGGCGTGCAGAGCGTAACGGTGTACCTACGTTTGAGGCTTGCGCCAAAGTTGTTCACGCAACCCACCTATCAACCTGGCGCGCACAGAAGCATGCGGCGCAGTGGCTCGCGACACTCGACGCCTATGTGCATCCCGTGATTGGCGCGCGCCCAGTGAATAAGCTTGAGACGGGCGACATCCTGAAAGTGCTTCTGCCGATCTGGACTGAGAAGCCCGAAACCGCTCGTCGAGTACTGCAACGGATGCGCACCGTTCTAGATCATGCAACGGCAGCCGGTCACCGGAGCGGTGAAAACCCCTGCCGTATCGCCGTCATTGGCCTGCCAAAGCAAGCGAGCGCCGTAAAGCACTTCGTTGCTCTTCCCTACTTCGAGTTGCCAGAGTTCTTGCCCCTGCTTCGTTCGGCAGACTGTTTCGAGATGATCCGGCTGGGGCTGGAATTTCTGATATTGACGGCTGCCCGATCAAACGAAGTTCGCGGCGCGCGTATCAACGAATTCGACATGAAGGCCAAGCTCTGGACGATCCCCGCCCAACGCATGAAAGGCGAGCGTGAGCACATCGTCCCGCTTTCCCAAAGGGCCATTGAAATCGTCGAGGCCGCGCGTGTGCTCGCGCCCCGGTGCGAACTCGTATTTCCTTCGGAGCGAACATATGACAAGCCACTCTCGGATACGGCCATGACGCGGGCCCTCCACCGGCTCAAGGTCAAAGCGACCGTGCACGGCTTCCGCAGTACGTTCCGAGATTGGTGCAGCGAAGAGACTGACTTCCCGAGCGAAGTCGCGGAAATGGCGCTCGCACATGCCATCGAAAACAAGGTCGAGGCCGCCTACAGGCGCGGAATGCTTTTGGAGAAGCGTCGCGAACTAATGGACACGTGGGCGAAATTTGCGCTTGGCGGTACGCGATGAGCCCCCAAGAAGAAAAGGCACGCTCTGAATTGTCACGACTTCCGGGGACGACGTTCACGTCAGAGCGGCTCGATAATCTGATAGCGATCGTTCTTCAGTACGAGCAGGACTTTGAAGATCGATTGAAGCGCAATCGAGGGGCGAAAGGAAAAGGTGATAGGAGCCGTAGCAAAGACGCCGCCGATGAAGCTCGGAAGATTAAGGAATCTGCCGACAAGCTCATCAGTTTGATTTCTGGTCATGGTGGATCAGGCATTGATTGGGCAGGGGCGTTACGAGCCAACTGTCTGATTGCAGATCTACAGGACGGGGTCTTAGGCGCCGATATCCCTACAGACGAGTGGCGCGCTCAAATAACTCGTCTGCTGAAATGTTTCTCCGAGCTGGGAGAAGCTCGGCGAACGTATTACGCAGAAGAGCCTGACGATCGAGAGACACTTTATCCAAGTGATACTACGCGCGTGTTTGCGACCTGCCTTGCTTATGCGTTTATCGGAGCCGGTGGCGTCTTCGGCAGTGAAGCGGGAAAAGCAGGTTTCCCGGCGCTTTTGAAGTCTGTTTGGCTTCTTTTGCCGAAGAGCCGTGGCTCGATGAATGCTACGAGCTTTGCTCGATCACTAGCTCAGTCCATCCCCGACGAAGTGATGGCCGATCTTTTGGATGCGCAAAAACACCCTGGGCGAGCCGATTACGTGATGCGCACGATGACGGCCTGGCGCTCAAGCCGACCCCTGTAAAATGTAGTCCGGTTTTCTGAGTTTCTTGCAGCGGTAGCCACTGGAAACTTGCCCTCGAACCTCGCAAAAGTTTCCCATATCCAGGCGAAGCAGCGAGGGCGGTAATGGACAAATTAATTCATCGGCCTGAACGCGTCCTAAGAGCTAAGGCGGTTCAGGATAGAATTGGCTGCGGCAACTCCAAATTCTACGAGTTGCTAAAAGCGGGCGAGTTTCCTCCGGGCATCCGGATAGGGTCCCGCTCGGTCGGGTGGCGAGAAAGCCAGGTTGAAGCCTGGATTGCGAGCAGGCCTCTTGTCGATCTTCGTAAGTCCCATCGTGAACAATTTGCGTGACACCGATGGCAAACCTTCTAGCCACCGATGGCAGCCGTGCTTTCCTAGCGCTGGGCATTACCGGAGCAGAGGCCTGGCTCGCCGACACCGATTATCCCGCTATGTGGATCGTAGCCACTCGAGACAATGACCATTGTTGCATCGATGCAGGACGGCGATGGCCAAACCGCTCAGGGTGACCGGGCGGGAAATAAAAAGTGGTTTTGAGTCTAGGAAGTCGAAGCAAAAACGGCCGCTGCTTATCGATAATTGTATGCGCGTACTCGATCAGTGGTCCCGAAAGCGTCACGGGGCGGATATTGGACCTGCGCGATATTGAAAGTCCTTTATCAGATTACAGCGACTTCGGAGATGAACTCGCCAGTCTGATGGCCAAAGAGCTGGACGAAAGCTCACATCGTATGACATCGACAGACAGTCGCGCGGCACCCCCTTTATCTCTCACCAAGGCAATCGAGGATTACCTCGGCAATCTGGCCTCACGCGACGAGAGCGAACCGGCCGAGGTCGGAATGCTTCAAGGCTATCAGCGCAAAAGCGTTATCAGTTCGGCCCTTGCATTGGCGATAGCAAGGGCCGTGCGACACTGCACCAGAAAAACGGCCCTCACGGCGGCATGCCTCTACTACGTCGCGATAAGATCCGATAACTCAAATGGCCGGTGCACCGACAGCGCCGCGCGAATAGCAGATTATCTCGGTTGCGCTGAAGACGTTGTCCGAGATGTGCGCGATGCGCTTGTTGACTGCGGAGCGCTTCGGGAGGAGAAGCGACGGGGGCAGCCCAACGCCGTTTGGCTACCCTACGTCGAGGAAGTGTTTCTCCATTCCGACTTCGCACTGCTAGCGGCGATCGCGCCCGCGCGGCTTGGGCCGGGGCGCCCAAGGAAGAGAGAAAACGGGCTAGAGAAAACCCCGGGTGCCAGATACCCGACCTTTTTGCCAAAACCCCGGGTGTCGGCCAAAATAACCCCGGGCTTACGACCCGAAAACCCCGGGTTTCTGGCACCCGACTGCAAGAACTCTTCACTGCAAGATCTCATTTCAAGGAAAGAAGGGCACACGCGCTTCCGCCCGGAAACCCCCAACGCTTCGCGAATTAATTCAAATGAAGGCAGTGAAGCGGGTTCTCGCCCCAAGTCGGGAGCGGATCACCTGTGGGATGCGTTGGATGGTCAGGCTTTCAATCAATCATTCGGGTTCAATCGAGTCGCCATTCGCAATGCGTTCGCTGAGTGTCCCCACATCGTAAGCCTGAGCAAAATGGAGGCGCAGACAATAGCCGCGCTCGCTGGAAATGAAATTCCAGCAGATGCGATGGGACGAAAGTCTTGGCCGACAACGGCGGTCTTATCGGCCGTCATCGCCGACGAGCGCCGATACCGAAACCAATACGACAAGTTCAATGCGGAACACGCGGCCGCCCAGAAAAAACCTTTGGCGCCTTACGATCAAAAGTTCAAATGGCCGAAGATGCCGGACAAACCCACCCGTCGGTGAGCCTGCGAAGTATGCGCGATTGCTGCGAAGTCTCGGGAGCAAGCGATGCCGCGAGTAAACAAGCAGAATAGCGTTTGATTAGCGACAGAGGCGTCCGCACTTGTTGAGGCGGCAAACAGGAGGCAGAGAAAAGGTCGGCGGTTATCGTTCTGGCGAGTTGCATGACTGACCTTATCCTGACGATTGATGGCAAACGGAAAACTGACGAACGAGGCCCGAACCTTTGTCGTCCAAGCGCTGGCTTGCTTCGATTATCCCGCCGACGTCGCTGACGCCGTCAAGAAGGAATTCGGCGTCGAGATCACCAAGCAAGCGATCGAGGCTTATGATCCGACTAAACGGGCCGGTAAAAATCTCTCGCGTCGATGGGCAATGATCTTCGAAGATACCCGGAGGGCGTTTCTCGATAGGCTCATCTCGATCCCGATCGCTCATCGATCGGTGAGGCTTCGCGCGATCCAGCGGATGGCCGAGAGAGCCGAAAGGCAGAAAAACTATCAGCTTGCCGCGCAACTACTTGAGCAAGCCGCAAAGGAAGTCGGCGACGCCTACACGAGCAGGCGGCTGCTCACCGGTGTGAACGGTGGCCCAATCCAGACTGCGAACAGTACGGAAGTAAACCTAAGCGACTCCGACGCTGAACTTGTCAGGCGCTTCTTGGGCTGATCTGAGCCAACAAAGATTCCGAGGAGCGTCGACGCTTTGCCATCGAGGCTTCGCGAACCGCGCTGGGTATCGAGTCCCAGTGTAGTTTTATAATGAGGCCGTCTCAGGGAGGGACCCGATCGAATGCCGACCCGTCAGCCAAGCACTTCAAGCAAGGGCTTCCTCAATGAACACGGATGTCCGTATAATCCGAAGAGTAGTCGAGCAATGCGCGGGGCTGACGCTCTAGATTAGACCCCTAAGTCACTACAAGCATCTTTTCGGCAGAAGCATGAGCACCCCGATCTGGCACCATTACATCCCTCAATTTCTTCAGCGGAACTTTCTCGACGAACGCGGAAAAATCCATGTATTCGAGAAAGGCGACCCAAATCGGCGCATCAGGGCGATGAGCCCAAAGTCTGCTTTTGCGTCTGAAGGGCTTAATACCTTCAGAGCCTCGGATGGAACCAGCAACTCGGATCTCGAAGTGTGGTACAGCAAATTCGAAAGCAAGGCTGCTCTCGTTGTACGAAAGATTGTACTTGCTGCTGAGGCTGGACGGGCTCCGCGTCTTTCAGCTGAAGAGAAAAATTTATGGGACAATTTCCTGTATCATCAGCAAAAACGAGCTCCAAACGCATTCGATCGCTATGCGAAGGATTTTGAAAAAGATTTGCCCGGATTTATCGAATGGTTCGAGCGTGAGCATCGACCCTTGACCGAAAAGGAACGCAACGACTTTCAAAAGCCAGAGGTCTTAGAGATGCTACGACAGCGGGCTATGGTCAGCGCTCGTGGGATGGGAGGTCAAGAGGTAGTGAATATTCTTGGCCGTCGCGGGATCGCCGTCGGAGTTATAACCGCGCCAAACAGAAGCTTTTTGCTCGGCGACGGAGATTGGGCTCGACTAGGTGAAACCGGTCGCCTTACTGATCAAAAGACAGAGCTATGGACACCGATTGCCCATAACGTCGCTGTATCGCCGTGGGGTCGAGAGGGCCAAGAACGTGCCATTTCTTTGGACATGAACCAAGTCCGCACGATCAATTGTCTGATCTATGAGAACAGCAACGTTGTGGGTGCTCGATCGCCTCTACTTATCAGATCGCTAGCAGGCATATAGTGAAGCGATCTGGCCGCCTCATTCTAAGCGCGGAGCAGACTAGAACTTATCTCCACTGCCATCCGCATAAAGAATCTCTTGCGGTTCAAACCGAACTTTCATGTTTTTCAAATCAGTTGATCTCACCCATTGCTGCTCTTCGATGAATTGATTGTATCTAAATCCTAGTTCTTTCTGCTCGAACTTGGCCCCGGGTTTAAGTGGATCGTCTATTGTCACTCGGATGCGATACTTCGCTTCGCCAAACAAATCCTCAAAGACCAGAATGCCCTTAATCGCTCGGGTCGGCAGTCGAAGCCGAGAGGTGTCCCAGGCAACATCGAAGACTACCAGATCCTCAACATTCCCCGCCCGATAATCGTGAGGAACGTAGCGCTTATGCGAAAGGGTGGGCACCAGCAGTACCCCGCTGGGAATAATCGACCCCGTCGACACCACCGGTTCGGAGACATCCCTTCCCGTTTCACTTGATTTCGTCGGAGGGAGCATTGGAGCGTTCAACGCGGGAGCCCAGACAATTCCGTACTTTGCTTTGAGGTACTCAATCCGCATCATCTCAAGCGAAAGTCGTGTTGTTGCGATTCCGCTCTCGATGATGCCCTTCACCAGTCCGCCGCTGTACTTTGCGCTTTCGGTCTGATTGGCAATGCGCTGTTCAAGGTCGTGCATCTCCTTTGCCACTTCTTCAGCACGTTTTTGGTCCGGGTTTGCTGCCGATACGACGATATCGACCCGCGCTCCCCCTTCGCTAGCCAAGACCCTCTGCTGCAAAATCGCGTCGTTTGTCTTTAAGATTTCCAGGCGCGACGCGATGAGTGATCCAAGCAGCCCGCCTGGATATTTTTGCTGCTCAGCCCGCGCGTCGGTTATTGCCTGCCCGACTTGCAAACGTTCCTGCTTGAGATCCGCAACGGAGTCCGCCGCCAATATTGGCGAACCGCTCAACGCAAAGCCTAGAGCGACAAGCTGAAATCGCATTGTTTGTGAACCTTTGTGATGGCCTTTTTATCAGGATCAGCAAAAGTGGTCCGAGTCGCAATCACAGTTCAAGCGAGCATTATCCTTCAACGAGTCTGAGTCGCTGCTGGCGCGCTTCCATTCGAGATTGATTACTAGCCTAAACGGCGAGCAAGCCCTTCTTCTCAAACCCAGATTGCTCGGCCGGACCCACTGATCTTCCTCGGTCCCCCCGCTCAGTGGCTTTCAGTCCTCCTCAGGCGCCTTACACACCTAACGAGCTCTCCGTTCTTCGAGCTTGCGTTTTGCACCGTCCCACATCAGGTCAACTAATCCGCTCTGCTTCGGCTTCGTCTTTACGCCTTTGACTTGCTCATCCGTTGCGAGAGCGAACCCTTTGATAATTGCTTTCAAATCCTTTTCGGAGAAGCCGACGAAACTCTCCCGAAAATTAGCATAATCGCCGCGAGCTGCGACGATGATGGGGTCAGCGGCCTTCATTGCGTCTGGGCCAGAAAACATGACTGTCACGCCACTGGCATCAAGCATCCTTCTAGCAAAGGTCGGATTGCTCGCTGCTTCCTGGCGGATCACTTCAAAGAGGCGCTCAAGCGCCTCCGCAGGGTTCAACTTGTTTTCCATGGTGCCCTCGACACTTTCAGTTGAATTCTTTCGGCGATTGCATTGGCCAGGGCTGTGACCTCGGCCAATGCCGTCCCGTACTTTTCACGTTGGGATCTGTAAGAGCCTGGCCCCTGGTGCATCTGCGCAATTTGCAGCGCGGCAGCGTAAGGAATGGGACGTCGAATAGCATTCAGACCATACAGGCCGCTGGCGATCTGATCGAGCATTTGACGCTGCACGGGGTTGGTCGCGTGATACATCGTGATCAATGGGTGTACCGTCACGCGCGACCAAAGCCCTAGATCATCATCCAAGATGAAATGAAGAAAGTCTTTGAGGGTTGTGTACGAGTTGTCCTCAAGATTGATGGGCGATATGACGTGCTGCACGCACCTCAAAGATGCGAGCCCCAGCGCCACCGGACCGGCGGGACAATCAAAAAGTACCACGTGGTAGTGTTTTTCAATCTGCTTCACCGCTGAATCAATCAATGCGGCAAGTGTGACATCAAGCCGATCCTTGCGTTTGGACTGCCGTATTGCATCCTCGAAAGCGGACAACTCGCCAAGCAATTCGTGGTTCGAAGGCACGAGATCGATAAATCCACCAGTCCGTGGTGCTCTCAAATCGATTAGATCACTAGCTTGCTCACAGTGCGCGGCAAGCTTGATACCTCCGCCGTTGGACCATCTTTTAAGAATTGACCCCAGTCCAACTTGACGACTTTTCAAGTCATCGAGTGCCCGGTGACCGAGCAACAGCTTGGTCACTCCCGCTTGCGGATCCATATCCAGGACGAGCACCCTGGCACCAAAGTGCAGCGCCAGTCCTTCGGCGACCATCATCGTGGTCATCGACTTCCCTACGCCACCTTTTGGATTTGCGACCGCTACTCTGATTGCCATCAGCGCAGCTCCGCGATCCAAGCAGTCAGCTTCTCACGATCCTCCGGCGAGATTCGCGTCTCCACGAACTCGTCAAAGGCGTCCGGCTCGGGGTTGTGTCGGCGCGCCGGAAGCTGAACGAAATAGGTTTGAGGGTCGGAAGGCCTCTTGAACGTGATCAGTCCAACTCCAAAGTGGGAGCACCGCTCAATAATCGAAGCGCATCGCTCGTCGCGGGCGTCCCAGCGCTCGCAATGCCAAACCAGATGAGTGAAGTGGACCAAAGAAGAATGATTTAAAGCTTCATGCACGGACTGGACGCTACAGGTTCCGGCCGGTTTCACCTCAAACCCATGAAGATCAATCCGCCACGCCAGCCCGTATTTCTGACGGGACAGAGCAATCATGGCGAGGTCCGGCTTGGACCAAATGCCCGTCGCGTTGCCGCCTGTGTTAGCGGTAATCGCTGTTATGTGACGCAGGTCTCCATAGAGCGGCTTCAAGCGCCCCCGAAACACGAGCTCAAGATAGTTGTATACGGGCTCGTAGAGATCATGCTCGAGCATGCCGGAAACGCCCCACCTTATTCCAACTTCACATTACGGGCAGCCGAGATGAATTACTAGCAGTCGCATTAGGCCCGACGTGTCTGAGCAAATCCCCATCCAAATGAGGGTTCTGATCGATATCCAGCAGCCAATAGACGGATATTCCTTTCGGACTTCTCCGGCCAAGATCGCGGGCTATTGGTGATAACATGACTAGAGGTGTGAATCGCTGCGTTTCCGAGTTCTATCCTCTCATGTTCAGATGTGAAAAAGCGCAGCCCAACGTCATACCCATCTGCCAACTAAGCTAACGTGTGAGCAAGTTCCATTGTCTCTCACAAAGTCCAGAGCCGAATAGCCCGGAGACCAGATGCAGTTTTCAAAAGGCGGCCCAGATATTCCGGCCGAACTACTGGATGCGGCGATCTGCGGCGACGTGCTTTTTTTGTGCGGCGCTGGGGTTTCGCGTTCTTCCGGTCTTCCCGATTTCAAAGCGCTAACGGAAAAAATATTCGAGCGGCTGGGTGAGAACATGGCCCCTCCGGAACGCCAAGCTTTTGAAAAAGACCGATTCGAAGAGACACTCGGTGCGCTCGCACGCCGTCTCGCTGATAAGCGTCGAATGTACAAAGCCGTCGCGAAGGAACTCGATGCTGAACGAGCAACCGATATTTCCGCTCATAAAACGTTGCTCAGGCTTTCTAGAGATTTTGAAAGCCGACCGGTGATCGTGACAACCAATTTCGACACGTTGTTTGAGCGTGCTCTTCATGCAGAAACCGGTCAGCCCATTGGAGACCAAAGTTTTGCAAGCGCCCAAGTACCAGCCCCGGGTGGCGCTCAGTTTGAAGGCATTATCCATCTTCATGGACGCTTAGCTGATCGTGCCTTGGGCCTGAATGGAAGCGAGCTGGTATTGACGAGCGCAGACTATGGCGATGCCTACCTGCGTTCAGGGTGGGCATCGCGTTTTTTGTTTGATCTGGTGCGCACCCGGACGATTGTCCTCATAGGTTACAGCGCGTCCGATCCCCCGGTTCGGTATATATTGAATATTCTGGAAGCGGACCGAGAGCGGTTCCCAGAAATCAAGAGTGTTTATGCTATTGAAGCCCATGAACCCGGACACAGCGAAGAAGCCGCCGCCGCGTGGGAGGCGATAGCCGTCCGGCCCATTACCTACGAATTGACGTCGCAGAGTTACATGCCTCTGTGGCGTGATTTGACGATAATGGCCGATCTGACAGAAACACCGCCAAGCTGGCGCAAAAAGCGCTTCGATGAACTCACTACAAAATCGCCAAGCGACTTGGAGGATTGGGAGATACGACAGGTCGTCTGGCTTGTTGGCTACGATGATGTTCTTGCCCGCCTGCCGACATCATCGTTATCGGCTGAATGGTTCGGCTTCCTGCGTTCGAGAGCCGCGATTATGCCGTCCTCATCAAATGAATGGTATATTGCCGAATGGGCAGCGAAGCATCTCGACGACGAAACCGTTTTTACCCAGATGCTTGCCCTTGCCGAGCGCCTCAGCCCAGCTGCCGCTGGAATCCTCGATCGTGGCCTCGATGTTGCTAGGGTACCGCCAATACCAGCACCGTTAAAGAACGCTTGGCAGCTGCTCACGATCGTCCTGCGGCAGTCCGAACAAAACGACCCCTGGCACTACTACAGCGCATTAGACAGGATTCGAGCGGGTGTCCCAACGAATGCCGATCTAGCCGTTGCCGTCGCTAAATTTGAGCCACGCCTTCGGCTACGGGAGCCCTATCAATATGGAATAAAGATTGAGGGGCTCCCGGGATTGTGCCGCGTCGAACTCGAACCCGAGCGCGACGTGAATTACACGGAACTCCTTGCGGCTCTGCCGCCTAATCTTGAATTCGAATGGCAAGCGTTAAACCTCGCAAGCGAACGATTGTTAGCGGCACTGCGCCTTGCCCGAGATGCGGACCAGCCTAACCGTGTTACGTCAGTGCCCTCGATCGGAGAACACGAGCAAAATAAAGATCAGGGCGGATTTCTTTCAATAACCCGCCTTTGCGCTGAGCTTTGGCTGAAAGTTCACGCCCAGAATCCCGATGGTGCGAGGGCGATTGCGCATATCTGGAAACATGCCGGTTTTGGTTTGGCGACGCGGCTCTGGCTTTTTACAATGTTGAAGGACACCGCCGCCTCACCCGATGAAATTGTGCGAGAGCTTACAGCTCTCTCTCGCGAAGAATTTTGGGCCCATCGTAAAGAAGTAATCGAGTTGCTCAAGAATCGGTGTGTTGGTTCTCCGATGGGTCTTATCGGCCAGCTCGCATCCAAGATTATCGAGGGGCCAAATTTTATGGAGGATCGCGACGAGGCCGATCGGCAGCGAGGACTCGACAGCACCCGATGGCTGTATCTCAAAGCGCTCGTCAGCTCTGGGGTAATCTTGTCCGAAAATGCACAAACGGAGTTCGATGCAATAAATGCCCGCGAAAATTGGAATGAAAGACCACTTGAAGAGCGGGATCTCTTCTGGGTCTGGTCCTTTGGTCTAAGATACGGTCCAACCGGTGACCCCGGCCCAATTGCCGAAGCGGACCCTATTCGAAGAATCGAGATCGCCGCTGGGCTCGAACAACACGATCCGATCAATCAACCCGATGCATGGAGAATTTATTGTAAGCAGGAGCCCGACGGAGCGCTGGACGCGATCATAGCCTCAGATCCTGACGCAGCTAAAGCTGACCGTTGGCGCGACGTATTGTGGGGCATTCAGGACATAGGTACGGATGAAGCCTCAAAAGATCGCGCTCGGGAACTGGCCGCAAAAGCGCTCTCGCAATTAAGTCATTGTCAGGATTCTGCACTATCAGCATTCGTCGGGGCGCTAGTCGACTTTTACATCTATGCATGCGAGATCGCTGGCGATGTAGAAGACGTTTGGTGGGATCGCCTGTGGCGACTATCCGACGCCGATACGTCCGAAGTCGCGCTCGGTGATGTAAACAAGGATCCCGGCTACGAACTCCTTCTGCGTGCAATGAACCGCCCAGCAGGAAAACTCGTAAAGTTGATGCTCAATCGGCTTGGGCCAGGCTGGTCCAGTTTAAGTGAACCAGTGAAGCGTCAGACCAAAGATCGCCTAAGCGAAGCTACTAATGCACATACCGTAAGTGGAATGTTGGCGCGCGCAGAGTCAACGAGGTTTATCGCCTGGATTAACGCGTTTCTCCCAGATCTTCTCGACTCGAGATTATACTCGCGATTGATCGCCGACACACTCGAAGGCGAGGCGCTTCGTTCGATCCTTGTTGGAATGGCGCTGAACTTGAGTAAGGGTCCGCGCGAAAAACTAAAGGAACCTATATTGCGCGGTATTCGCGAACATCGCGGGGGAAATGATACTTTGGAAAATGCGGCCTCACGCCTGGTGTCGCTTGTGCGCGACGACTTTGACCGCTCGATTGATGATCCAACTCGTCTCAAAATTGGGGAAGCCAAAGCCGTCCTTTCGACCTCGCGATCCGCCCTTCGCGCTGATGTTGCCCAGGTCATGGGTAATTGGCTCTTGAATGAAAGCGAGCGACCTACGGCCGAGCTTTGGCAAAATGAATACGCTGAAATATTCGAACAGATCTGGCCAGTTACAAAAAAAGATCAAACTACGGAAGCCTCTATTCCGCTCGCACGGTTAGCGCTGGCGGCCGGAGATGCTTTCCCAGATGCCTGGGACATTATCCGCCCGTACATTCGGCCGCTCAACGAAGAATGGCCTCGCCTCTACTTCGCCGTAGAAGGAAATTCGCTAGCTACAGCAGCGAAGTTTCCTCGAGTAACACTCGACCTTTTGTGGGTTTTACTAAAGCCTGCCTCTACAGGCCGGTCCTACGAACTCGGCAAGGTTCTCGACTGCATTGCAGCAGCAGCGCCAGCGCTTCAGAAGGATCGAAAGTTTCAGCTCTTAGAAACGCGGGTGATACGGGCTCAGTCTTAATTGACCAAGCCCGGAGCCGTACAGCAACGCTCGCTGCTACTTTCAGTCAGGCTGGTCCACAGATCCGAGGAATTCGGCTCGGATCTACTTGCCAGGAAGAATCTCGATGTGCTCCCAGCGCGATAGTGTGACCGCGTCTGACGCTTTCCATACGCCATAGCCAAAGGCAACAAGGCTTGCGAACCAAATGATGATAGCAATTGTGCGAAGCCATTCGGCAAATAGAAGCCAGCCAGATTTTTGAGAATTGAAAGAAGATTGGGCTAGGTAGGAAAAACCTGCTGTAGCGACTGAACCCCCAGCAGCCCCACCAAAAAGAGCCACGGCGGTGGCATAAGCATCTAGACTTGCCTGCCCTGTCGCTCCACGATTGCCTGCGAAAGACAACAACGCTACCGCCGCTCCACCACAAAGGAGCAGGAGCGATTTGACTGCAAGTTCGGCAAACGTGATTACCGCATCAAACCCACTCTTCCAAGCATCTACATCCGCCTTATGACGCTCGGTAATGGCGTTGTATCGATCAGTGAATAGGCGCAACGTCTTCTCAACGCCTTCCGTCTTTAGAAGATGCTCCAACAGCTCGGGCGTAATTTCTGTATCCGGGGTCACGTTTCGATGTCCCAAAATATGGATGCTGTTGACTTGAAATAATGCGCGGGCAATTCGTACTTTAAGCGCAGTGATAGTCTACGCGGATTCGAGAGTCCTGCTAGGGAACGATCACCGGCAGTGTGGGGTAAAATGTGGGATGGCTGTCGCCCATTCGAGATAATTGATAGAAATAACAATTCGCTACTCTGCGCATTCGGCAGACGACCCCGGATCCAGCTGATGGGTCCCGGCAGTCCGGCGCGCTCCCGCCGCCCTCAGGCACCCAGCTCGAGCCTTGAGCCCTTCGCACGCGGCAGGATCAGCGGAGTATGCCGACGGCGCGGAGAGCGGGGATAAGTTTTTCCAAATAATCGAGGAATTCATCGTTGGCGGGCAGGCGGAATGATTTTGGACCGCGCCGAATTCGCGCCAATTCGCTGTGCCAGCGTTGAAGCAACCGCCGGTCCCTCATCTTTTTTCCCGAAACCAATGTCGGAATGGCCCCTCGCCGTTCGTCCTCGTGCGGTGATGGACTTCAAAATGATGGTGGGCGAGGCGATAATCGGGCTTCGCCGGGCAGGATGACAGGGAGGCGACATGACAGGCGTACGGGTCTTGGTTGGAACGCGGAAGGGCGCATTCGTCTTGACGTCCGACGGCACGCGCAAATCGTGGGACGTGAGCGGCCCGCATTTTCCCGGTTGGGAAATCTACCATCTGAAGGGTTCCCCCGCCGATCCCAGCCGTATCTACGCTTCGCAATCGAGCGGTTGGTTCGGTCAGCAGATCCAGCGGTCCGACGACGGCGGCAAGACCTGGGCGCCGGTCGACAACAAGTTCGCCTATGACGGCGTTCCCGGTACGCACCAATGGTACGACGGCACCCCTCACCCGTGGGAATTCAAGCGGGTCTGGCACATCGAGCCATCGCTCACCGATCCCGATACGGTCTTCGCCGGAGTTGAAGACGCAGCCTTATTTCGCTCCAGCGATGGCGGAAAATCCTGGACAGAACTTTCCGGCCTGCGCGGCCATGGATCGGGATCGCATTGGATGCCTGGCGCCGGCGGCATGTGCTTGCATTCCATTCTGCTCGACCCCGTCGACGCCAAGCGGATGTTCATCGCGATTTCGGCTGCGGGCGCATTCAGAACGGACGACGGCGGCGAAACGTGGCAGCCGATCAACAAGGGGTTGCGGTCGGAGTACATACCCGACCCGCACGCCGAAGTCGGGCACTGCGTACACCGCCTCGCGATGCATCCGTCACGGCCGAATGTGCTTTTCATGCAGAAACATTGGGACGTGATGCGGAGCGACGATGCCGGCAATTCGTGGCGCGAGGTGAGCGGCAATCTGCCGACGGATTTCGGGTTCGTGATCGATGTCCACGCGCATGAACCCGAGACGATCTACGTCGTGCCGATCAAGAGCGACGCCGAGCACTTTCCGATGGACGGCAAGCTGCAAGTCTGGCGCAGCCGCTCGGGCGGAAACGAATGGGAGGCTCTGACCAAGGGGCTGCCGCAATCGAATTGTTACGTGAACGTCCTCAGGGACGCGATGGCCGTCGATACGCTCGACACCTGTGGCGTCTATTTCGGGACGACGGGCGGCCAAGTCTATGCCTCGGCAGACGCGGGCGATACGTGGGACGCCATCGTTCGCGATCTTCCCGCGGTGCTCTCGGTCGAAGTTCAGGCATTCACATGATCCGCGTGGTGCTGCCTTCGCATCTCAGAATGCACGCGAACATCAACGGCGAGATCCTGCTCGACGTGGACGGGGAAGCGACACAGCGGTCACTGCTCGATGCCCTCGAGAGAAGCTATCCGGTGCTACGTGGCACGATCCGGGATCACGACACGCAAAAACGGCGGCCGTTCCTGAGATTTTTCGCCTGTCAGCGCGATCTTTCGCACGAGCCTGCGGACGCGCCGCTGCCCGATGAAGTCAGGAGCGGATCGAAGCCGTTCCTGATCGTCGGCGCGATTGCGGGCGGGTGATTGCGCGAGGCACGAATAAAGAAGGGCACCTCCGACGCGATACTTCGGACGAGGTGCCCCGAGTGAATGTTATCCGAGAGCTGCTATTTCAACGGTTCGATCGGCGTTGCGTCGGCCTGTAGCTTCCAGACCAGCACGGCGCGGACCGACTGCACGGTTGCATCGTCGATATCGAAGCGGGCTTTTTCGCTGGCGCAGTGCAGCACCCACCATTTGTATGCTTCGTTCTTGTCCGAGCCGCTGCCACTTTCACCGTCGAACTGCGAGTAGCGGTATTCGACCTTGAGAGACAATCTCTTGTCGATCCTGTCGAGCTTGGTCTCGATACCGCCGCCGACCGTCCAGCCATCGAGATCGCCGGCTTTCAAGGTGACGCTCGTCGGCAGATAATAGTTATCGAACGCAGCCGTTACTTCGCCCTTCTGGTTCATGCGTGAGAAGCCGCCCAACCCGTAGACCAGAAGGTCGGGTCGCACCAGGACGCCGAGCCTACCGCCGACGGTCCAGGCTCCGTCGCGGTGAATCTCTCCCGAGAGGAAGCTATGTTTCGTACCTCCCGAGGAGCTTTCATCGCCGTCGGGGTAGAAGTCGTAATCAGCGAAGGCGCCTATCAAAATTCGGTCGCTGATGAGCCTGTCGTAGCCCACCTGCAACGTACCGAAGACCTTCCAAGCGTCATCGTTCATGCCACCCGAAAGGTAGTCGTTCTTGGGATAGGAGCAACCCCACCAATATAAGCAAAAGACGTCCGTTCGCTTTGCGGCTGCCGAGGCATTCTGATCGATGCTCGTGGCGCCGATGCCGGCGCCTACGGAGAAGCCGGACCAACCGTCCGCCGGCTGGGGAATGGGTGCAGGCGCGTCCTTGAGGCTGCCGCCTGCAAACGCTCCGGATGACTGAAACAAAATAAACGCGACCAACGCAACACTCTTACGCATCACAATACTCGCTCCCGCTTCGTCTCCCCGTTCATTTTCCTGACGCGGATATCAACAAGTTATCCACATTTCCGGTGCTAATTGGGGACGGCTCGGACGGCAAGTTGTTCGCACACTGAACACAGTGATTCTAAGTTGCTGCTGCTTTTTGATCACTATACGGACGGCTGCTGTAGCGCAGCATTTCGGCCCATCATCGCAGGGAAAAAATAGCGGCGAGAATTACTTAGAAGCTGGCTCCCGCTTTCGAGCCAAGCCGCGGCGAGGACAGGCGTGCAGAGTGCGAGGCTTGGCCATCCTCCCGCCCGCATGCATTGCGGCGGCCGGGGTTGTCCACAGACGCGCAAAACGCGCCGCGCGAATTTCGTCACCCGATTTGGGCTTCGTCCTTCAGGAGCTTGTAATTGATGCTGTCGAGAAGGGCCTCGAAGCTCGCATCGATGATGTTCGGGGAGACGCCGACGGTCGTCCAGCGCTCGCCGGTCGATGCATCGTGGCTCTCGACAAGGACGCGCGTTACCGCATCGGTGCCGCCTTCGTGCGTCTGCGTCAGGATGCGGACCTTGTAGTCGACGAGCTCGACGTTCTCGATGTGCTTCTGGTAACGGCCGAGATCGTTTCGCAGCGCCTTGTCGAGCGCATTGACTGGGCCGTTGCCTTCGCCGACCGAGACGAGCGGTGCGTCGTCGCCTGCGATCGATACGGTGACGACCGCGTGCGAGACCGTTCCATTGCCGTTCATCGCTCTCGATCGCTCTTCGCGGCGCTCGACGGTCACGCGAAAATTGTCGACCGAGAAATAGCGCGGCACGGTTGCGAGCGCGCGGCGCGCCAGAAGCTCGAACGACGCCTCGGCCGCCTCGTAGGAATAGCCCTGATCCTCGCGCGCCTTCACCTCGTCGAGGAGCGCTTGCACACGCGCGTCGTCCTTGTCGGCCGGGAGGCCTAGCCGCTCGAGTGCCGACGTCAGCGAGGAACGCCCCCCCTGCTTGGAGACGAGAATGCGCCGCTCGTTGCCGACGCTTTCGGGCGGGACGTGCTCGTAGGTTTCCGGCGCTTTCATGAGCGCGGAGGCGTGAATGCCTGCCTTTGTCGCGAAGGCGCTTTCGCCGACGTAGGGCGCGTGGCGGTTCGGCGCCTCGTTCAGAACTTCATCGAGAACGCGGCTCGCGTGCGTGAGGGAGCGCAGCTTGTCGGGCGTGACGCCTGTCGTGAAGGCATCCGCGAATTCGCTTTTCAGAAGCAGCGTCGGAATGATCGATGTCAGGTTGGCATTGCCGCAGCGCTCGCCGAGGCCGTTGAGCGCGCCCTGGATTTGGCGGCATCCGGCGCGGATGGCCATGAGCGTGTTGGCGACGGCGTTGTCGGTATCGTTGTGCGTATGGATGCCGAGGTTTGCGCCCGGAACGTGCTTCGCGACATCGGCAACGATACGTTCGATTTCATGCGGCAGCGTTCCGCCGTTGGTATCGCAAAGCACGACCCAGCGCGCGCCCGCGTCATACGCCGTCTTGGCGACGGAGAGCGCGTAGTCGCGGTTCGACTTGTAACCGTCGAAAAAATGTTCGCAGTCGATCATCGCCTCGCGCTGCGTTTCAACGACTGCGCCGACCGACTGCCGGATCGTTTCGAGGTTTTCTTCGTTCGTGATGCCGAGTGCGACGCGCACCTGATAGTCGGACGATTTCGCGACGAGACAGATGCTGTCGGCGGCGGACTGGAGAACGGCCTGCAGGCCGGGATCGTTGGATACGGAACGGCCCGAGCGCTTCGTCATGCCGAATGCCGTGAAGCGGGCAGACTTCAAGTTCGGACGCGAAGAGAAGAGTTCCGTGTCGGTGGCGTTGGCGCCCGGAAAGCCGCCCTCGATATAGTCAATGCCGAGGTCGTCGAGCACGCGCATGAGGCGTCGCTTGTCCTCAAGCGAAAAGTCGACGCCCGTCGTCTGCGCACCGTCGCGCAACGTCGTATCGAAGAGGTAGAGGCGCTCTTTGCTCATGACGCTTCTTGAGGCTCAGCTTTTGCCGGACTTCCGGCGAGACGCTTTACCATGGTCGTGTTGGAAAGCCATTGATCATCGAGGGGAATGGAGTTGCGCTGTGCTGCGACGTAACCGCGACGCTCAAAAAACGGCACGGCCGTATCGCTCGCATCGACAGTGACCCCCTCGGCTCCACGTGCGCCTGCGATCTTCTCGAGCGCGTCGGCAAGCGCGGTGCCGACCCCCTCGCCCGCGAAGTCCGGATGCACATAAAGCATATCAATGGTTTTATTGTCCTTAAGGGACCCGAAACCGAGGTATTCGCCGTCAAGTTGGACGACGAGCGTCAGCGCCGCCGCGAGCCTGTCGCGGAAGGCGGCCGCATCCTCGGCTGTCGCGACCCATGCGAGCCGCTGATCGTCGTCGTAGTCATCGGCCGTCAGCTCGTCGATGCTTTGTGCGAAGAGATCGCGCAGCACCATGGCGTCGGCGGGAAGAAACGGACGGAGCGGATAGTCGTCTGACATTGGTTTACCAAAGCGGTTTTGGCGGCCGGTTTTGCCGGCTTGATTAATTGTTCGGGTGGTCTGCGGATGCTGCGGCTTCGGCCTATCCCCATGTCGCCATCGGCGCAAGGCCTTGCAAGGTCGCGCTGGTTTTTGTTTGCCTCGGCGACTTCCCTGCGGGGAGCCGGCCGCCAGCGCGAGAGACGCCCTGTCCCCTTGTCATCCTCGGGCTTGTCCCGAGGATCCATGGCGCAGCATACTGAGTGGATGGATCGGGGAATACATCGAAGCTACTGGGTCTATATTCTAGCGAGTAAGCCGCAAGGGACACTCTACATCGGCGTGACCAACGACATCCTTGGCCGTGTTGAAAATCACAGGCTCGGACGTGGTTCGGTCTTCACGCGCAAGTACAGCGTCACCACCCTCGTTTACTTTGAAGCATTCGGAGACGTCGCGCTTGCCATTCAACGCGAGAAGACCTTGAAGCGTTATGTTCGTGATTGGAAAATAAACTTGATAGAGCAGGAAAATCCACTGTGGTGCGATTTGTATCCTGAGCTGAAGATTAGATTTGGCTAGCCGGTATTGGGCTTCTGCCGGTGAACGACCAGTGGCCCTATTACTGCGAACCATCGACCGGTGGAGTTCCGGCCTGATGGATCCTCGGCATGAAGCCGAGGATGACAGTGTCGGGTCTGCACTTCGTTTCAGGCGGGCGACGGTCGTGTTTGGAGCCACCGAGGGCTGACAACTTTGTCATCCTCGGGCTTGGCCCGAGGATGACAGATGTGGTTAGCGAGCGATTTCCCAGGTGGTTTCGATCTCGCCGGTTTCCTTGTTCTTCGTGTCCTTCAAGGCGATGCCCATTTTGGCGAGCTCGTCGCGGATGCGATCGGATTCGGCGAAGTCTTTGCGTTTGCGAGCTTCGAGGCGGGCGATGATCAAGGGTTCGACGGTGGATGCCACGGATTGCGCGGTTTCCGCCGCGCGCGCGTCCGCCTGCCTCAGCGTTGCGCCGTCGAAGCCTAAAAAGCCCAGCGCCGCGCCGAGGTTTTTGAATTCCTTGGCGGCAGCGTAGCCATGAAGCTCGGCGATGGCTTTCGGCGTGTTGAGATCGTCCTCGAGCGCGTCGATAACGTCACGCGGCAAGCTTGTACGGTCGTCGGTGTTGAGGCCTTCGTGCGCAAACCAGCCGGTCAGGATCTTCTGACTTTCCTCGAGACCCTTCTTCGTCCAGTCGATCGGCTGGCGATAGTGCGTCCTGAGCATGTTGAAGCGCAGCACCTCTCCCGGCCAGCCGTCGGTCAGCAGCTCATGGATCGTCACGAAGTTGCCGAGGCTCTTCGACATCTTCTCGCCTTCGACCTGCAGGAAGCCGTTGTGCATCCAGACGTTGGCCATGGTCGTCGTGCCGTGGGCGCAGCGCGATTGCGCGATCTCGTTCTCGTGGTGGGGAAACGTGAGGTCGATGCCGCCGCCGTGAATATCGAATACGGGGCCGAGCAACGCGCCCGCCATCGCCGAGCACTCGATGTGCCAGCCGGGGCGGCCTGGAGTCTTGATGCCGCCCGGTGACGGCCACGCGGGCTCGCCGGGTTTCGACGGCTTCCAGAGCACGAAATCCATCGGCCCCTTCTTATAGGGCGCGACCTCGACGCGGGCTCCGGCCTCCATCTCGTCGAGCGTGCGGTTGGAGAGGCGGCCGTAATCGGGCATCGAGCCGACGTCGAAGAGCACGTGATCTTCCGCGACGTAGGCATGGCGGCGTTTCACCAGGGCTTCGATCAGCGAGACCATGTCCTCGCGGCCGTCCTTGCGGCGGATGTACTCCGTCGCGCGCGGCTCGTAGGTGGGCGGCAGAACGCCCAAGGCGGCGATGTCGGCGTGGAACTGGTTCTCGGTCGCTTCCGTGACTTTGCGGATCGCTTCATTCAGCGGCAGGCCAGGGTAATCGCGCGCCGCGCGGGCGTTGATCTTGTCGTCGACGTCCGTGATGTTGCGGACGTACGTGACGTGATCAGGCCCGTAGATGTGACGCAGCAGCCGGAACAGCACGTCAAATACGATCACGGGGCGCGCATTGCCGATGTGGGCGTAGTCGTAGACGGTCGGGCCGCAGACGTACATGCGGACATTTGACGGGTCGATCGGCACGAACTCGGCCTTCTGCCGGGTCAGCGTATTGTAAAGTTTGAGCGCCAAACTGGACCTCTTGCGTCGCGTGTCTCTGCGGTTCGGCCGGAAGATATTCCGGAAAGATGAGTATGCCATAGGCCGCCTTGGGCGGCACAAGGGCCCGTCGCGCCTTAGGCGGTTGTCCCCTGCCCCGTCAAGCGGGCTCAAGTTTCTGAAACGCCACGTAAAATGGTTCACGTCGCAATTGCTCCGCATTGACCCGCTAGCAAATCGCTGCTTAGGGTCCGGAAAGTGCCGCTTCGGATGCCGTCATCCGGAGCGCGAAAGCCGTCAAAAGGGGCGTCGGGGAGCAGGCGTGAGCCAAGGGAATTCGATCAATATTGCCGCTCGCCGGTTGCTGCTCTTGGCGACGGCGGCGCTGCTCGCCCTGTTTTTGGTGTCGGAAGTGGCCTCGGCGCAGAGTTGGTGGCCCTTTGGTGGTGGAGGCGGCGACCGTGAGGACAGCGACCGGGGGCCCGTTCCGCAGGAGCCCGTTTACCGGCAGCCGCCACCCGCGCAGGCCCCGCCGCCGTATCCCGGCCAGCAACAGCAGTACCCGCCGCAGTCGCAGTATCCGGCTCAGCCGCAGTATCCGAATTCTCCGGCGGCGCCAGGCGCACCTGGCGCGCCAGCCGCTCCGGGCGCCCCTGGAGTTCCGGCACAGCCAGCCACGAACTGGTCCGCCAAGAACCCGATTTGCTACCAGCTCGAGCAGCGGCTCGTGCAGGAAGGGCAAAAGAGCGGTCAATCGCAGAACGATCTGCCGCGACTCGAAAACGAGATCCGACAGCTCGAACGCGTCGCCGACCAGACCGGCTCGCAGCTCGATCGCGGGTGCTACGAGTATTTCCTGTTCACCAAGTCGCTGAAGAACACGCCGCAGTGCAAAGACCTGGCGCGGCAGTCGGATGCGACGAAGCGGCGGCTCGCCGATCTCGATGCACGGCGGCGGGATATTCTTGGTTCCGCCGGGCGCTCCTATCAGGACGACATCGTCCGCGAGCTTGCGCGCAACAACTGCGGCGCCAACTATGTCGACATGGCGCGCCGAAACCGCGGCGATAGCGGCATGTGGGAAGACGAGGAATCGAGCGGCGGCAACGTGTGGAATCCCAACGCTGCGAACGGGGCGCAGACGTACCGGACGCTTTGCGTTCGCCTTTGCGACGGCTTCTATTTCCCGGTGAGCTTTTCGACGCTGCCGAGCCATTTCTCGCAGGACGCGGATGCGTGCACCTCGAAATGCGCGGCGCCGACCGAGTTGTATTACTATCCAAATCCGGGTGGCACGGTCGAGCAATCCGTGGCGCTCAGATCGCAAGAACCCTACACGCGGCTCAAGTTCGCCTTCCGCTACCGCAAGGAATACGTGAACGGCTGCTCGTGCAAGGTCGCCGAATACGTGCCGCCGCCGGAGGGTGCGCCGGACAAGAAGGCCGATGCGACGACGCCCGGCTCGAAATTGCCTGGGCGCCGTGCCGACGGCGCGGGGATGACCCCGATCACGACCGGTTCGACGGCTGCAAAGTCATCGGTTGCCTCGCCTGCGGCTCAGGCACCTGTTGCTCAGCCCGGCGATGCCGGCGGATGGCAGACCGAGGCCCAGCCGCAGTAGTGCAGACAGTGGCCTGATTGCGGTTGTCATCCTCGGGCTTGGCCCGAGGATCCATCGATCCGCATCGACGTGCCAGCTGCCCAATGGATCCTCGGCATGAAGCCGAGGATGACAGTGTCGGGTCTGCACTTCGTTTCAGACGGGCGACGGTGGTGTTTGGAGCCACCGAGGGCTGACAACTTTGTCATCCTCGGGCTTGGCCCGAGGGTCCATCGATCTGCATCGACGGTGCCCGCTGCCCGATGGATCCTCGGCATGAAGCCGAGGATGACAGTGTCGGCGCCGCGATCGTTTGAGCGATAGGGGGGTTAAGCGCGTTTGCCTGCGAGGCGGGCGAGGACGCGGTCGCGGCCCATCAGTGGCAAGAGCGTCTTTAGTTCCGGCCCGGCTTCGAGACCGGTCAAGGCGAGCCGCAGCGGATGGAACAGGGCCCGGCCCTTGGCGCCCGTCTTCGCTTTGACGGCGGCCGTCCATTCCGACCAGGTGTTCTCACTCCACGGCGCATCCGGCAAGACGCTCGCGGCTGCGACGGTCAACTTCGAATCTTCGATCACCGGCTCGATGTCACCCGCGACCACGTTCCACCATGTGCCGGCGTCGGCGAAGGTCTCGAGGTTGCCGCGGACGGCATTCCAGAAGTCCTCGCGGCCTTCGATGCCGGCGGCACGCAGACGCTCCGCGACCGCTGCGAATTCGAGCGTATGCAGCAGCTTGCTGTTCAAGACCTTCAGCTCGGCGACATCGAAGCGTCCGGGGGCCGTCGAGATTTTCGAGAAATCGAGCTTGGCTGCGAGTTCATCGCGTGACTGCAACGGCTCGATCGCATCCGACGTGCCGACGAGCGCTGCATGGCAGAGTACCGCCATCGGCTCGAGGCCTTCGTCGCGGAAGCTTTGGATGGAAAGGGCGCCGAGGCGTTTCGACAGCGCCTGACCATCGGCGCCGACGAGCAACGAGTGATGGCCGAATGCGGGGGGCGTTGCGCCCGCCGCTTCGAAGATCGCCATCTGCACGCCCGTGTTCGTCACGTGATCTTCGCCGCGTACGATGTGCGTGATCGCGAAGTCGATGTCGTCGATGACGCTCGTGAACGTGTAGAGGTACGTTCCGTCGCCGCGGATCAGCACCGGATCCGACAGCGAGCCGAGATCGACCGACTGATCGCCGCGGATCAGGTCGTTCCAGGAAATGAGCGTCGGCTGCGGTGTGAGCCCGCGCCCTTCGGAGGTGTTCGGAAGCCTGAAGCGCCAGTGCGGCTTCCCGCCGGCTGCGATTTTGGCGGCGATCTCTTCCGGCGTCAGCTTCAGCGCGGCGCGGTCGTAGATGGGCGGCCGGTGCATCGCGAGCTGACGCTTGCGGCGGCGGTCGAGTTCCTCTTCGGTCTCGAAACATGGATAGAGCGCGCCTGAGGCTTTGAGCGCAGCTGCGGCTTCATCGTAGCGGTCCGTCCGGTCCTGCTGGCGCGCGAAATCGCTCCAGGTCAGGCCGAGCCAAGTCAGATCATCGCGGATTGCGGCGGCGAATTCCTCCGTCGAGCGTACCGTGTCGGTATCATCGAGGCGCAGCAGGAAGCTGCCGCCGTGCTTCCTGGCGAAGAGCCAGTTGAGCGTTGCTGTCCGGATGTTGCCGATATGGAGCCGCCCTGTTGGGCTCGGTGCGAAGCGGACGCGGGGTGTCATGTCTGGCCTTTGATCGATTCAGCGCCGCACCCTACTTCCTGCTAGGCCAAACGCAAGGGAGGGCCGTTCACCCTTCAGCGGCCGAGCCCACCGAGGCTGTTTGAGCATTCAGCGTCAGGGAGCGCGCCCGGTCGAGGATGAAGGCTAAGTCATGCCCGCGTAGGCGGGCGTCCGCCCAAGTTTCTGGCCTGGATGGATCCCGGCCTTCGCCGGGATGACGTTGGAAGCAGAAACTACAAGCCCTTGCCGCCGGCTTTGATTGCGGGCGCAGCGGTCGCTTGCGCGACATCCTCGCGGAATTTGTTGGTGATCGGATAGCGGCGATCGCGGCCGAAGTTCCGGGCGGAAATCTTGACGCCGGGAGCGGCCTGACGGCGCTTGTATTCGGCGAGATAGAGAAGCCGCTCGACCTTCTTCACCGTTTCGACGGCATGGCCGCGGGCGATCACGTCGGCGACCGGCATCTCCTTCTCGACGAGGCATCTGAGGATGTCGTCGAGCGCTTCGTAAGGCGGAAGCGAATCCTGATCGGTCTGGTTGGCGCGGAGTTCGGCGGTCGGTGCTTTCGTCAGGATGCGTTCGGGAACGACGACGCCCGAGGGACCGAGCGCGCCTTCCGGCACATGGGCGTTGCGCCAGCGCGTCAGATCGTAGACCTCGGTCTTGTAGAGATCCTTGATCGGATTGTAGCCGCCGTTCATGTCGCCGTAGAGTGTCGCATAGCCGACGGACATCTCGCTCTTGTTGCCGGTCGTGACGACCATGCCGCCGTACTTGTTCGACACGGCCATCAGGATCGTGCCGCGCACACGGCTCTGCATGTTCTCTTCGGTGATATCGGCGTTACTGCCGGCGAAAAGATCCTTGAGACTCCAGGTTAGACCGGCAACGGTCGGTTCGATCGAAATCTTATCGTAGCGAATGCCGAGCGCCTTCGCGCAAGCGGCGGCGTCTTGCAAGCTATCGTCGGACGTATATTTCGAAGGCAGCATGATCGCGTGGACGCGTGCGGACCCCAACGCATCGACGGCGATGGCCGCGACGAGCGCTGAATCGATGCCGCCGGAAAGTCCGAGCACGACACCAGGGAAACCGTTCTTCTCGACGTAGTCCCGGAGGCCCAGAACGCAGGCCTGATAGGCGGATGCCGGTCCTGCGGGAAGCTTCGCGACGTCTCCCCGCTCGCACCGCCAACCGTCGGCGGCCTTCTTCCACTCGGTCAGAACGATCGCTTCGCGCCACGCGGGAAGCTGGATGGCCAAACTGCGGTCGGCGTTGAGGACGAATGACGCGCCGTCGAATACCAATTCATCCTGACCGCCGACCTGATTGAGATAGGCGAGCGGCAACCCGCTTTCCGTCACGCGTGCGACGGCGACGTTCATGCGGTTATCGGGCTTCGGCCAATCGAACGGCGAGCCGTTGGGCGACACGAGGATTTCGGCGCCGGTTTCGGCCAGCGTCTCGACGACCTCTGAGCCCCAGATGTCTTCGCAGATCGGCACGCCGATGCGTACGCCGCGGACATTCAGCGGACCCGGCATCGGTCCCGCCGCGAAAACGCGCTTCTCGTCGAAGACGCCGTAGTTCGGCAGATCGACTTTCAGCGTCGTCGCCTGGATGCGGCCGCCATCGAGCAGCGCAACAGCGTTATAGACCTTCCCTTCGTGGTTCCAGATCGCGCCGATAAGGATTGCCGGGCCATCGGAGCAGGACTTGGCCAACCATTCGAGCCGTTCGCGCGTCGCTTGCTGAAACGCGGGTTTCAGCACGAGGTCTTCGGGCGGGTAGCCGTTGAGAAAAAGCTCGGGGAATACGACGACGTCGGCGCCAAGTTCCTTGGCACGGGCGTGGGCGGCGGCAGCGCGCTCGGCATTGCCGTTCAAATCCCCGACGATGGGATTGAGCTGCGCGAGGGCGATTTTGAGTGAGAGCGGTGCGATCATTCTCGCTATTTAGAGTGCGCCGTAATCCAGGTCCAGGACCACGGCGTCCAGGCGGGGGCCCGGCCGTTCTCAACCTTCATCGTCGTCACATGGAACCGGGAATTCAACGTCGGGGTCCCAGCAGATTTCGGCGGCGTGGACGCGGGAATCGACGGGTATTGTCAATGTGTGTGCGGACGCCACGGAAATTCCCGCGAAGCCCGCCAGGATCAGCAAGAGGCGCAATCGCATGACGGTGGCCATCCGGTAAAACCGAATTGGCGGCTCGCATTCGCAAGCCGCCAATTCAGTATATAGCATTCGGTGACCGGCGGGAAATCCGTCAGCCTAACTATGCAATCAGCGTTTTAGGCTCGGGCCGACCCTCGGCGTCTCGCTCTTTCTTCAATTGCTCAGCAACGAGGAAGGCAAGCTCCAAAGCCTGGTCGGCGTTGAGGCGCGGATCGCAGTGGGTATGGTAGCGGTCGGAAAGATCCTGCTCGGAAATCGCCGTTGCGCCGCCGGTGCATTCGGTGACGTTCTGCCCGGTCATCTCGACGTGAATGCCGCCCGCATGCGTTCCCTCGGCCCGGTGGACTTCGAAGAACGACAGGCTTTCCTTCAGGATGCGATCGAAGGGGCGCGTCTTGTAACCGTTGACGGCGGAGATCGTGTTGCCGTGCATCGGGTCGCAAGACCAGACGACGGAACGACCGGCCTTCTTCACCGCGCGAATGAGCTTCGGCAGATGCGCTTCCACCTTGTCATAGCCGAAGCGGCAGATGAGCGTCAGGCGGCCGGGCTCGTCCTTCGGGTTCAGAAGGTCGATCAGGCGCAGCAAACCGTCGGCGTCGAGGGACGGTCCGCACTTCAGGCCGATCGGATTCTTGATGCCACGGCAGTACTCGATGTGAGCGTGATCGGGTTGGCGCGTTCTGTCGCCGATCCAGATCATGTGCCCGCTCGTCGCGTACCAATCGCCGCTCGTCGAATCCTTCCGCGTCAGAGCTTCCTCGTAGCCGAGAAGCAGTGCTTCGTGGCTCGTGTAGAAGCTCGTCGTGCGAAGTTGCGGTGTGTTGTCGGACGTGATCCCACAGGCGCGCATGAACTGCAGCGTCTCGGAGATGCGGTCGGCGATCTCCTGATAGTGATGGCCCTGCGGGCTATCCTTCACGAAGCCCATGTTCCACTGGTGCACGCGCTCGAGGTCGGCATAGCCGCCTGTTGCGAAGGCGCGGATCAGGTTCAGCGTCGCCGCGGACTGGCGATAGGCTTCGAGCTGGCGAACGGGATCGGGGATGCGGGCTTCCGCCGTGAACTCCGGCCCGTTGATGATGTCGCCACGATAGCTCGGCAGCTCCAGACCGTTCTTCTTTTCGGTCGGCGCGGAACGCGGCTTCGCGAACTGCCCGGCGATGCGCCCAAGCTTCGTGACGGGCTCGCCACCGGCATAGGTCAGCACGACCGCCATCTGCAGAAAGACGCGGAAGAAGTCGCGGATATTGTCGGCGCGGTGCTCGGCGAAGCTCTCGGCGCAATCGCCGCCCTGAAGCAGAAAACCGGTGCCGGACGCAATGACCGCGAGCTGCTTTTTCAGCTCCCGCGCTTCACCTGCAAAAACCAGCGGAGGGAACGTCGCGAGCTTTGCTTCCGCATCGGCCAAAGCCTTGGCATCCGGATAATCCGGGACCTGCATGATGGGCTTATTGCGCCAGCTGTCCGGCGACCATTTTTCGAGTGGGGCGTTCGACGCCATAGTTAACTCCTGAAGAGCACATATCGGGTGCGTACCCAGGGGCGGCGCCTTCAACTGCTCTGTGGCATATTATCCCGGGGCTTATAGGAGATATCCGGAGCTCGCGCCAGCGCCAGAGTGACCTGCCTTTATGCGCTCAAAGTCCGGCAGACATGCCGCCATCGACGGCCAGTTCCGAACCTGTGCAATATAGGCTGTCGTCGGAGGCAAAAAAGACCACAGCCCCGGTCATGTCTTCGGGGCGTCCGAGGCGTCCCATCGGCGTCTTGTCGATGAGGGCCTTCTTCACGGGCGGCAGCTTCAAGAGGCGGTCGGTAATGCCGGTTTCGACATAACCCGGCGCGACGGAATTCACGCGAACGTTGAAGGGCGCGTATTCGACGGCGAGCCCCTTGGTCAACGCGGTGATCGCGCCCTTGGTCGCCGTGTAGGCCGCGAGCGGACGCAGACCCCGGTTCGCCATGATGGACGAGATATTGATGATCGACGGCGCCTGCGACTTCCGCAGCAGCGGCAGCCCGTCGCGCGATAGCCGCAGAATCGCGTCGAGGTTGACCTCGCGCAACTTGGCCCAATCGGAATCCGACAACTGACGAATTTCGCCGCGAACGAGAATACCCGCGTTATTTACGAGGACGTCTGCGTATCCATGCGCCTTCTCGACATTCCGGAGGAGCGCCGTCGTATCCTGCCCCTTGGAGACGTCGACGGTCATTGCGGTTGCGGCGCCGCCCTTCGACTTGATGTATTGAACCGTCTCTTCCGCGGTTTCGCCGTTGATGTCGGTAACCCAGACATGCGCGCCTTCGACGGCAAAGCGCTCGGCGATGGCTCGCCCGATGCCGCCGCCCGAGCCCGTTACGATGGCGATCTTTCCGCTGAGCCGCGTCATGTGTTCCCTCTAGTCGTGGCGCCCGGCTCGTCATGAAGCCGTCTTGTCGTGAAGTGGGGCGAAGCCATACGGCGGGGCTATCCCGCGATCAACCGGCAGCTTCGCCAGGTGCGATCCATTTCTCGCGAAGCGTGACCAGTTCCTCTGCGGCGGATGGATGCAAGGCCATCGTCTGGTCGAAATCGGCCTTGCAGGCGCGCATGCGGACGGCAACTGCCGCCATCTGAACGATTTCGGCCGCATCCGGCCCGAAGACGTGGACGCCGACGACGCGGTCCGTCGCGCCCTCGACAACAATCTTCACGAGCATTTTCTCATCCCGGCCGGCCATGATGGCCTTCATCGGCCGGAAGCTCCCTTTGTAGATATGCACGTCGCTATATTGGGCGCGGGCTTCCTGCTCGGTGAAGCCGACGGTGCCGATCTCGGGCGTCGAGAAGACGGCGGTCGGGATCGTGGTGTAGTCGACCATCCACGGTTTCTTGCCGAATAGCGTGTCGGCGAACGCATGGCCTTCGCGGATCGCAACCGGCGTCAGGTTCACGCGATTGGTGACATCGCCGACGGCGTAGATCGACGGCACCGTCGTCTGCGAGGCGTTGTCGACGACGACGGCGCCTGCCGGATCGAGATGGACGCCGAGGGCTTCGAGGCCGAGATTTTTCGTATTGGGAGAGCGGCCGATTGCGAACATGATCTGATCGGCTTCGAGCGTCTCGCCTCCGGTGATCGTGCCGGCGAGGCCGGATGCCGTCTTCGCGATCTTCGTGAACACCTGCCCGTTGATGATGCGGATGCCCCGCGCCGTCATTGCGGCGGCGAGCGCGTCGCGCAAATCCTCGTCGAAGCCGCGAAGGAATTTATCGCCCCGATAGATCAGCGTCACCTCGGAGCCCAGGCCATGGAAGATCGAGGCGAACTCGACGGCGATATATCCCCCGCCCGCGATGACGATGCGGCGCGGCAGTTCTTTCAGATTGAACGCTTCATTGGACGTTATGACGTGCTCGACGCCCGGCAGCTTGGGATCGATGTTGGGATGTCCGCCGGTCGCCACCAAAATCGTCTTCGCAGTGACGATCCGCCCCGACGTCGCGAGACGAACTTCGTTGGCCGAGAGAAGCGTTGCTCTTTCGGCAAAGACCTCCACTTTGAATTTTTGGAGCGTGGCGCGATAGGCAGCTTCGAGACGCGATATTTCCTTGTCTTTCGCGCGTATCAGGGACGCCCAGTCGAACGTCTCGCTGACGGTCCAGCCGAAGCCCGCGGCATCTTCGAATTCATCGGCAAAGCGGCTGGCGTAGACGAGAAGCTTTTTGGGAACGCAACCGCGGATGACGCAGGTGCCGCCGACCCGATACTCCTCGGCGACGGCGACCCTAGCGCCATAGCTTGCCGCAATGCGGGCAGCCCTGACGCCACCGGAGCCAGCGCCGATGACGAAGAGATCAAAATCAAAGTTTGTCATGGCGCGTTCTGATGTGAACTATTTCTGATCGGCGGCCTGCGGTGTTGCGCCCGCCTTCATCTCGTCGGCAATCTTGGCTGAGTACTTCAGGCCGATCTCGGCGCCCTTCTTCATCAGCTCCGGCGTTTTCTGGATGAACTTGGCGCCTGGGCCCGAGCGATAGAAATCGGTGACCGCTTTCAATTCTTCGGCCGTGAACGTCTCGGCGTAAAGGTTGGCGCAATCGGTGATCAACTGCTCCTGATAATCGAGGAGCTTCTTCATGCCCTCATCGAAATCTTCGGAACGTTTTTTGCCCTCTTCCGATCCGCCGGCATTGGCGCCTTGGGCGAAGCCGCGCGCCATGGCATCGATCATGCCTGCCATCTGCTTCTTTACGCCCGTGACTTCGAGCAGTTCGCGCGCCGCGGCAACCCGCGCGGGATCGAGCGGCGGCGGGGCATTATCCGCGAGCGCCGCAGTTGTGAAGCAGATGAGGCACAAAGCAGCTATCCGCAGGGTTTGCCCCATGATCAGAAGTCCTCTTCAAAATCGGTTTCAATGCCGGAGAGCACTTCAACGCCTTTTGGCCCCGCAACGATCCCGACGTCCGCAATTCCCAAAAACAGGCCGGATTCGACGATGCCCGGCACAAGCTTCAGAGCGTCGTCCAGGGCTTCCGGATCGTCAATCAAGCCAAAGGCGCAATCGAGGATATGATTGCCATTGTCGGTTACGAATGGCTTGCCGTTCGTGCCAACGCGCAGCTTCACCTCGCCTTCGCATCCACAATCGGCTGCAAGCTTGACGATCAAGTTCTGTGTCGCCGCCAGTCCGAACGGTACGACTTCGAGCGGTAGCGGGAAAAGGCCGAGATTTTCGACGCGCTTTGAGTTGTCGGCAATGATGACGACGCGATCGGAGGCGACCGCCACGATTTTTTCCCGGAGGAGTGCGCCGCCGCCGCCCTTGATGAGCCGCAGTTCCGAATCAATTTCGTCGGCGCCGTCGATCGTCAAATCGAGTTCCGGCGTCTCGTCGAGCGTCGTCAGCGGGATGCCCAGCGCCGCCGCCTGAGCGCGCGTCGCTTCCGAGGTCGGCACGCAAACGACCTTGAGGCCGCTTTTCACTTTGGCGCCGAGAAGATCGACGAATTTTGCTGCTGTCGAGCCCGTGCCGAGGCCAAGCTTCATACCGTCTTCAACGTACGTCAGCGCCTGTTCGGCGGCTTGTCGCTTCCAATCGTCATTGCTCATTACGGCCTCAAGCTTTTGCAAAAATCGCGCCCTCCGCGCGGGTCCCTCTCTAGGCTCCGGATGCGGCTCTTTCAAGCCAGCCATCCGGGCGGCGCCCTCGTGACGCCGTGACAGGGGCGCCTGAGATGAATACGCTACTTGAAAACGCGAGGAGAATTCATGCAGGGCTGGACCATCGTCTTCGACCTTGACGGCACGCTCATCGATACCGCACCCGACCTCGCCGAAGCGACGAATCACGTGCTCGCGACGCTCGGTCTCGACCGCATCAACGAACTCGAAATTCGCCCATTCGTCGGGCACGGGGCGCTGGCGATGATCGAGGGAGCGGTGAAGGCCCATGGCCGGAAGCTGTCGCAGCGGGAACTGCACGACCTCTTCGAGGTCTTCATCGTCTATTATTCCGCACACATCGCAGACTATAGCGTCCCTTATCCGCACGTCATCGCGACGCTCGAGGGGCTCAAGGCCCGGGGGGCTACGCTCGCGGTCTGTACGAACAAGATGGAAGCGCAAGCGCGCGCCGTTCTGAAGACGATGAAGCTCGACCACTATTTTTCGGCTTTGACCGGCCGCGATAGCCTCGGCGCCTATAAGCCCGATCCGCGACACCTGACGGGCACCATCGCGCTGGCTGGCGGGCGGCCAGAGACCAGCATCATGATCGGTGACAGCGAGACGGACATCAAGACGGCGAAAGCCGCTTCGATCCCGGTCGTCGCGGTCAGCTTCGGCTACAGCGTCGATCCCGTCGCGTCGTTCGGGCCTGACGCCATCATCGACGACTACCGCCACCTGCCGCGCGCGATCGAGACGTTTCTCGGCACATCCGTCAGTACATAGGCGTCAGTATGTCAGAACCCGGCAGTCGCTCGACATGATTTCCTCGATGAAATGCGCGGCACCGATGACGCCGCTGCATTCGGGGATCACGTCTTCCTTGCGCATGGCGCAGACATCCAGCCCCGGCGAGAAGCAGAAGAACCTGACGCCCGCTGCGTGCGCTTCCTTGATGAAATCATAGATCGAGCGCGCTTCGTCGGGTTTCAGCCGGATGCCGTCCGCGACGCCGGTCTTCAGCAACGTCGCCGCGGTACCCGTGCAGATGACCTCGACGTGATAGTCCATTCCGGCGGCGACGGACGCCTGGAAGAGCGGTGCGCTCAAGCTTTCGCCGCTTCGCAGATCGGCGTTCGCCAGGACGATGATGAGCTTCTGCGGCATCGTTGCCCCTCGCTCCGCTGAGGATGAGGGACACACTACGCCCGCGATGACGCCTGCTGCAACCTTGCGGCAACCCGCTTCGTCAAACGTCGTGGCCACTGATGTAGCGGCGATAGACGAGAATCGTTGCGGGCAGGAACACGAGATCGGCGACGAGCGACGCGAGAAGCGTGACGCCGCAGACGAGGCCGAAGAGCCGAAGCGACGGCAGCTCAGAGAAAATCGTCACGCCGAGGCCAAAGGCCAGCACGATTGTCGTCAGAATGATTGCTGGGCCGACGAGCACGCGGGCGTTGCGGATTGCAACTTCCGGAGCGACGCCCGGTTTTTCCTCGAGCCTGAGGCGATTGAGGAAGTGGATGAGCGCGTCGACGCCCAATCCGAACACCACGATCAGCGCGACGACGGACGAGAACTCGAGGCCACCTCCTATGAACCACAGCATGGCTCCCGTCGTGACGACCGGAAAAAGGCCAGGCAGCAAGCTGATGACGCCGACAAAGAAGGAGCGGAACGCGACGGCGAGCAGCACTGCGGCGATAAGCACGCAGATCGGGATGCTTTCATCGAGCTGCGTGATCATGCGGTGGCTGTTGCGGGCGGCGATCGCCGGCAGGCCCGTCACCGATATTTCATAGGCCGGATAGGCTTTGCGGACCGGATCGAGCGCCTCGTCGACCTTATGGACGAGCGGCAGAATCTGACTGGCGTCAACGTCCGGCAGGCGGCCGGTCACAAGCACCGCGTCCTGCTCCTTGGCGATGAAACGGCGGACCAGATGCTCGGGAAGCAGATTGACGTACTTCTTCACCGTTTCGACGTTGTCGTCGCCGTTTTCGCGCAGCCAGCGCCTGAGGCTTTCGAGCGACCAGACGTTGCCGAGACCGGCCGCCTTCTCCAGCGCGAGGTGCGTCTCTTCGATGACTTTGAGCGTGGCGGGATCGTAGAGGCTGGCGCCATTCTTCCAGCGAATCATGACGTGGAAGGGATTGGCGCCGGTCAGCTTGCTATCGATGCGGCCCGTCGCTGCGAGCGCCTGCTCGCGGTCGGGCACCTGATCTGCGAGCCGGTAGCGCGGCTCAAGTTGCAGATGGAGCGAGGCGAAATAGATGAAAAGCCCAATGCCGAGGATCGTATAGAGGACCGAGTGCTTGATGACACGATCGACGATTGCGCCGACGAACGTGCCAAGCGCGTCCATCATACCGTCGGCCGGCGCGTGATCGCGCGCCAAAGTCTTTTCATTGCGGATCAGCAGCAGACCCAGGATCGGCAGGACGACGATGACGGCAATGAAGGAGATGCAAACCGCCATGGCGCCGGCTTCTCCGAACGTGCGGATGAGCCCCGATTCGGACAATAGGAGAGCCAGAAACGCCAGAAGCGTCGCGCCATGCGCCAGCACGCATGCGGGACCAACGACATTCACTGCGAACGTCACGGCCTGAAGCTTGGTATCGCCCTCGCGCAGACGAATGCGAATGGCGGACACCATCTGCATGCTGTCGGCGAAGCCCATCACCAAGATGAGCGGCGTCATCACGTTCAGGAAGAGATTGAGTTTGAAGTTCAGCCAGCCGAGCAGGCCCAGCGACCAGCAGACCGCGATGACGGGTGGCAGCGCTGCGACGAGCATCAGCGACACGCGCCGGAAGAACAGCGCCGCGATAGCCGCGCCGAACAACAGGCCGAGGCCGTTATAGACGATCTGATCGCGCTCGACGGCGTTGCGGATTTCGAGTTGCATGACCGGCGCGCCGGCGAGCTTAACGCTGAGACCGACGGGTTCCAGATCTTCCTTCGCGGTCTGCTCGATATCGCCGATGACGGTTTTGGAGGATTTCTCGGCGACCACATCGCGATTGAGCGAGAGGACTATCAGCGCAAGCTGGCCGTCTTCCGACAGGAACTTGCCCTTGACGATGTCGTTGCTTTTCAGCGCGTCCATGATCTGGTCGAAGGCCGGACCTTCGGGCAGTTCATCCGGGACGATGGGCGGCGCGTATCCCGTGGGATCGGGTTTGCCGCGGGCCGAGAGCATCGAGACGATGCCGTTGACGCCGTCGGCCAACTGCAGATCGGCGGCCGCGTTTGCGAAGGCCTTCAGGCCATCGTGGGTCAGAAGGTTCTTGCCTTCGACGACGACCAGCACATCGTATTCGCTGGAAGGAAAGCGCCGGTCGATCTCTTCGTAGGTATGGAATTCCGGTGTATTCGTGCGGAACAGCTCAGAGAGGCTGTCGTCCACTCTCAAGCGCGTCAGCCCGGTGACCGCAGCGGCGGTGATGAGCACGACGATAATGGCTGCAATGATCGGCGCCTTGATTCCGATGAGGCCGAGCTTGTTCAAGCCCAACGACATCAGATGCGGGCGTTGCGGCTCCGTTGGCTTCAATGCATCCTCCCCAACGACTTCGATCTAAGAAGCCGCCCAGGCGCCCCCCTGCAATCGTGCGTTTGTTGCGGGAGACATCGCATTTTGCTGGGGTTGGGTGCAAGGACTACATCGCAGGGAACGCAGCGGTAAATAAGCAGTCATCAAGCGTGCGCCGGCATTGCCGACAACTTTGGCTAGAGATGCGCGTTAGTGGGGATGCGAATCACGAGGCCACGCAAACTCTCCTTGCTTCAAGTCCGCCGGTTGTGGAACAGCCTCATGTTCATCCCCCCATCGCCTTCGATCTAGGATCTTCGATGCTCAGAACCTCGCCGCTTCCGATTATCGCCACCGTATTCTTTGCCGCAATCGCCTTGGCGTTCGCGGGAGTGCCGAGCGCCTTCGCGTTGAAAAAGACGGTCGTCGGGCCCGTCGCGCTCGAGGTGCCGGACGATTTCAAAGAGGTCGCGGCCTCTGAGACGCCGACCATCCGCCAGGATGCTTCGGGCATCACAGTCGAAGTCTCGGAACTTCCTCCGGAAGCGCTGGAGGAATTCAGGGGACAGCCGTTTCTCGATTTTCTCGCGAGCCTCAAATATACGAACGCCGCGTACGCCCCCGGTGCGCTGGACCGGAGGGACACCTACAGCTACGTCCTGGCTGATGCCGTTGGGGCCAAGGGGCCTGAGTCGCGGTTCCTGCTGATTCTCGGCGATGCCAAACGGGCCGCCATCATCACCGCTTACGCGCCGAAGAGCGAGATCGACAACGGCCACGCGACCCGGGCTGCGATAGAGGCGATACTGTCGAGCGCTGCCGTCTTGCCTGCCGGTGCGGCGAAGCGCTGAGCGCGCCGCGAAGCGGGCTTTTGTGCGCTGGTGCTGAACCTAGTCTGCATAGAGACGCTAAACGATTGTGGCATCGGCCCCGATAAAAGCGATTGCCAACCTCGGATGAAGTCTGGGTTAGCGATGCGGAGCAACGGTCTTTGGTTTTTGAAACACGCAGCTGCGAAGTGTGCGATGTGGTCGGCATCGACAACGAAAAAAGAATCGCGTAGTTTGTTGGCTTCGTCTTCGCCGTGGACGTTAAAGCGGCGTTCCGTTTCATCAGTGCGATAACTGATGCCACTCGCCGCTCCAGAGCGATATCTGGTGTTTTCGCTCTTCGTTGGAAGCGATATTCCAACGCCACTTCTCCGTAGCTGGCGCGGTTAGCGAGCAAATTCCGCGGTCACCACACTTGGCCTTAACCGGCTCAAGCTTGAGCCTACCTAATGGGTATTCCCATGAGAGTAGTGCTGATCATTGACGTGGCGAGGGTCATCCTGGCCATCGCTATGGTTGTTGAATTACTGAAGTAAGAAGAAAGCCCCGCTTCGCGGCGGGGCTTTTGCAAAAACGTCGCGTTCTTTCGGCCCATGCGCGGCGATGAGGGCCGCTTGACAGCCCAACCCGACGCCTCGCATAAGGGGCGCATCCCAAAACGGGCGGTTAGCTCAGCGGTAGAGCACACGCTTCACACGCGTGGGGTCATAGGTTCAATCCCTATACCGCCCACCATCCTTAATGCTTTGCGCATTCGACCACCTAGCTGCCCTTTCGCGCACGCGAAGGGAGACCCGAGTGGTTTAATTGTACCATCGAGAGTCATTTATCCCGTTTCCGCCACATTCCGCGCGAATTCGGCCATCAAACGCCGTCACTAAGGTCAACTGGGGGAGCCCGAGGGAGAACACTATGACTATCAGGGGAATGAGCGTCGCGTTGCTGGCGCTATGTGCAATCGTCATGGCTGCGCCCGAGAGCCGTGCGGCATCCGCACGCGAGATCGACGTCAGCGTGCACGAAACGATGGAGAGATTTTTTTACAAGGTCGGCGGTGCACGCGATCTCGCGAACAAGGCCGCAGGCATTCTCGTTTTTCCATCGGTCGTGAAAGCCGGATTTGGCGTCGGCGGCGAATACGGCGAAGGCGCGCTTCTCGTGCGCGGCCGTAACGCCGGTTATTATAACACGCTGTCGGCCTCATTCGGCTTTCAGCTCGGCGTGCAGGAGCGGTCCGTCATCATCGCGTTCATGACGCCGGAAGCTCTCGATCAGTTTCGGCGCACGGCCGGGTGGAAGGTCGGAGTCGACGGCTCCGTCGCCATCATCACTGTCGGCGTCGGCGGCTCTATCGACACCAACAAGATCACGAGTCCCGTCGTCGGCTTCATCCTCGATCCGAAGGGCCTGATGTACAATCTCACGCTCGAGGGATCGAAGATCTCGCGCATTTCAAAGTAAGTCCGGTTCTAGGAAGATCCGGTACTCAGGGCCTTGGTTGGGCTGTTCCGCAGGGAACAGCCCGGTCAACTGGATAAGTGCTGTACTGCCCCGGTTCACGAAGGGGCACGCATGCAAAAATCATTTTTGAAGGGCCGCGCGTTTGGCGCCGCCGTTATCGCGTTCGCCGGCGTTGCAAGCGGCGTTGCGCAGATTGATCATTCCGGATGCCGGGCGGTAACGAAGTACGTAGATCCAGCGTACACACCGTAACGTAGTCATTATGCAGCGAGCCCGCATCAGCGCAGCTTAACTGCCGGAGCGACCCTATGGCACTGAACAGCACATCGTTCTCGAAGCCAGACCGCTGGTTCTTTTGGCTTACCCTCGCCGCCGCGGTCCTCGGCTTGTTGTCGTTTTTGGGCGGATCGCGCCTCGTCGCCGAGGAAGGCGTGCCCATCCCGGCGCCGGTCGTCGATGAGCGTCCGGAGGCGGATGCCGGTTTGGAGACAACGGTGCTGGCCGGTGGCTGCTTCTGGGGCGTCCAAGGCGTGTTCCAGCATGTCGAAGGCGTGGCGGGGGCAACGTCCGGCTACACGGGCGGCAAGCGGGAAGACGCGCACTACAATGTCGTTGGCACGGGCGATACGGGCCATGCCGAGTCCGTCCAGATCAAATTCGATCCCAAGAGGATCAGCTACGGGAAGCTCCTGCAGATCTACTTCTCGGTCGCGCACGATCCGACATTGCTCAATCGCCAGGGACCCGATACGGGGACGCAATACCGGTCGACGATTTTCCCGCAGACGCCTGAGCAGGGCAAAATCGCGGAGGCGTATATCGCTCAGCTCGGCAACGCTCACGTCTTCCCGGGGAAGATCGCGACGACGGTGGAACCCGGCCGCACGTTCTATGCAGCCGAGGACTATCATCAGAATTTTCTGACGCTCAATCCGACCTATCCGTACATCGCCATCAACGACATGCCGAAGATCGAGAACCTGAAGAAGCTTTTCCCGGAAAACTATCGGGCCGCGCCCGTGTTGGTCGCGACCGCCAAGCCGACGAACTGACAATCACACTTCGATCGTTGGCTGGATCCCGGCCTTCGCCGGGATGACGTTGCGGGAGATGCTTCGACGTCGCGTGCTTAGGCGTTGCGGACCATCGGCTCGAGATCTTCGGTATAGATCGAATACATCGGCTCATCCTGCAGGATGACGTCGGTGTATTCGCCGTAACCGTTGAAGCGTGTCGCCATGGCGCGCGCGTACGCACCGAGATTGCCGATCTCGATGTAGTCGCCTTCGCGGACAGACGCGGGCAGCATGAACGGCCCTTTCATGCGATCGATCGAGTCACACGTCGGCCCCCAGAACTCGAACGGTTCGAGGGGCTCGTTCGGATCGAGACCCGGGCGGATCAGCCGAACCGGGAATATGAAGCCCAGATGTGCGCTGTCGAAGAGCGCGCCATAGGAGCCATCGTTGATGAACAGCTGGTTGCCGGGCTTCCGGAGATCGACCTTTACGATCAAGCTTTCAGCTTCGGCCACGAGCGCCCTGCCCGGTTCGCAGATCAGGCGGCAATGCTCGGTCACCGGCATCTTCGCCATCGACGATTTGATGACTTCCATGAAGTCGGACAGGCGCGCGGGCACACTATCGGTGTAGCGCGACGGGAACCCGCCGCCGATGTCGATCGCATCAACGACGACGCCGGCTTTCACGATGTGCTTTTTGACTTCCTCGAAGGCCATTGCATAGGCGTCCGGCGTCACCGTCTGCGAGCCGACGTGGAACGTGATGCCGAGTTCGTCGGCGACCTGGCGCGCCTTGACGAGCAGACGCTGCGCCCGCTGACCGGAAATGCCGAATTTGTGCTCGAGGGGAACGCGGCTGTTTTTCGCCGGCACCGAGACGCGGACGAACAGCTCGAGGTCTTTCGCGCCGTCAGTCTCCTCGATAATCTTCTGCAGCTCGTCCTCGCTGTCGAGGGCAAAGCACTTGATGTCGTAGTCGAAATACGCGCGCCGGATGGCGTAGCGGGATTTGACCGGATGCATGAAGTGGAGACGCACGCCCGGAATGGTCGCGGCGTCTTCGAGTTCCGCCACGGAGGCGACGTCGAACTGCTTGATCCCCGCGCCGAAGAGTGCGCCGATCAGAAAGACGGAGCTGTTCGCCTTGTAGGCGTAGGCCACCTCGCCCGGAAAATTTTTGATGAACCAGCGCGCGGCGCGGCCGGCTGCATGGGGACGAGCTGCGAAGACCGGAAGATCCGGCTTCATCTCGGTCACCATTTCTAGGGCGGTGGCAAACTTCTCCATCGCGAAAGAACCTCCTGCGGAAGACCTATCCGGTTTCGCTCGCGGCAGCCGAGCAATGTCGGCTCTGGATGATATATTGAAGGGGTGCATTTAGGTATCTCGGCCCCCGCTGTAAAGCCTTTCGGAACCCAAACGCTCTTCAGGATCGCCGGATTCTCGCTCCGTGGCGAGGGACTGCCGCGAATGACGCACCTTGCGATGCCTTTTGGCATCTCTCACGGTCGACACATGTCAGTTTGATGAAGGTCTTGATGGAGGGCGGGGCAACGCGAACAGCCGGCTAGCTGCGCCCGAGGACGAGAATCGCGCGGCCGTCACGCAGAGACTTCTCGCTCGCCACGTCCGGCCGCGGCGCCGGGATGCGCTCGCCGCGATCCTGTTGGCGACGGAGAGCGCCTGATCGCGCGATACGGGCACGCTCTGCCTTTTCCGGACTCGTTCGCATCTCCCAATCGGTGACGAGCGTGTCTTGAAGGAAATTCTCCCAGTTGCCGAGAACCGTGAAACGCTGCCGTTCGAAATCATGCTCGATACCGACAGGCGGCGTCGCGCTCGTCGAACAGCGTCCGAGGATCGTTTCGCTGCCTTCGGCCTTGTAGCGCAACTGAAACGGCGCGTCGGAAGGCGGGATGCTGACGGCTTCACCCGCGTGGATGAGGTTGTCGCTTTGAAAGTCGCTCGGGAAAAGCACCGTCGCGACGCCTGCTGAATCGACGCTTATGACGGTCAGGTAGCATTCGTTGTCGGCCTCGGCCTTGATCGTCACGAGGTCGCCTGGCACCGGCCGCGGCTTGTCGAACCACATCGTCAGTCCGATCTCCGACTTGACGTCGCGCAGGAAGCCCGCCGACGCCGTGGTTTGGACTGGCGCATCCGTGCCTTTCAGAAGCGAAAAGAGGCGCTCGAGTTCGTTGCGGGAGAGCACGCCATGCAAGAGGCGGCGTGCGAGTGGCGCGGCCGCGCCTTTCGCATCGGCCAGCTCTTTCAAGAACTCCGGACGTTCGAGACCTGTTTCGCCCAGCGCCACCTCGAAGTCGGCGCCTTCGCGGTAGCGGCGCGCCAAGCCCGTAACCAGCTCGTCGCCGTGCACCCTCATGTCGAGATCGACGCCAGCAGCCTTGGCAGCGGCACGATAGCGATCCCAGCCGCCGAGCATCAACAATGCATTTTCGCTATCGGTGCCAAAGAGCGGCAGGGCGGCACGACGGTCGGGCGCCATCGGTCCGGCGGCGATATCAACTGGACCGGCGGCGCGGAAATCATCCTTGGCTTGCACCAATCCCTCCGTGTGGCACGCAAAGCAATTGGCGCCGGCTTTCGTCACCGGTTCGACGGCATCGGCCTCGACGCCAGCGTAGGGCTTTTCGATTCCCGGCAAGGCACGGTCGACGCGATTGCCCGCGGCATCGAAAAGCGCGAATGCGTAAAACCCATTCGGCAGTGCGAAGAGCGCGCGTATCTGATCGGGCTTGAACGGCTGCTTTGCCGTCGTTGCCGATTTCGGACCTTGCGGGCGCTCGAAGACATCCTGCTCACCGGTGCTTGTCGCGAAGTCGTAGGCGAGCCAGAGGCCAGCCGGCTTTCCGGGGTGCCTTTCGATCAACCGGTTGCCGCGCGTCACGGCGCTTTCGCGGATCGCGATGCGGCGCACCGAGCCCGCTCGAATGTTGGCATCGAGGTCGGTCCCGTTCATTGTCGCGAGGCTGGCGAGCTTTGTGGGAAGCCCGAGCAGCGCGTAATAGAGCGGCGTTTCTCCGGCCGCGGCCGCGAGCCAATCGCCGTTGACCACGACAGCCGGGCTGCCGGCGGTTTTCACGACATCCGGCGCGACGACGTGCAGGAGAGCCGGAGGATATGCCTTTTCGATCAGCTTCCAGCGCGCGTTATCCCAGCCGTAATCGGCGAGGCGGAAGGAGAACACCGTGCCCACGTCGTCGAGTGGTGTGAGCTTCACGGGTTCGGGTGCCCACGACAGACTGTTCATGAGCTTGTTGAGCGCCTTGCCGTAAGCGGTCATTTCGGCGGCGGTGGCGCATGAGTTGTAGAGATGGACGAGCGAGATGAAACGCACGTCCTTGCCTTGATCGCGTTCGAGGTGCTGGACCTCTCGCATCATCTTATCGATCGCGGCGGGGCGCACGGGCTCGCGGGACGGGCAACTCTGCACGGCGGGGGCAAGATCCTTGATCCACCGGCGAACGGCTAGAATGTCATCCGGCGTCGGCTCAGGCTTGGCGTCCGGACCGGTGAAAACATCAAGCGGCGCATGGCGCGTTTCGAAAACGTCGTAGAGACGCGACGCGTCAGGGAGGCCGGGCTTCACCAGAACGGGATCGCGTGCCTGATCCTGGATCGCCAGAATGTTGGCGAGGCCGCCGGATGGGAGCGGCCTCTCCAGCCGCCCGGCCTGGTGACAGCGGGCGCAGTGGGTCTCCAGCACGCTATAGGCCTTCGCGGCGCGCGGCTCATCGGGACGGACCGGTACCGATACGGCAGCGTTCTTCCTGGCGTTGGGGCTGACCTGCGCGATGGCAAGATTGCTCACGAGCGCCAAGCCGAGGAGGCTCGCAAGCAGGCATGCAGAATTTGTCAGGTGTCTCAACCGCACGTCCTTGGGGCCCCCGCCCGGTCTTTTTTCTTGTCCGCCGCTCCCTAGCGGCCAGGCGCGGCACCATCGTGGCGCGGGCGCGTGAGTCGCCGCAGCGTGCCGTCGTTAACAGAGATGAAGAATTCGTTAAATCGCTGAAGTGCGAGTTAGGCATTCCGAGACTTCAAAATCGACCGGAAAGCAAAGATCGGTTACAAAGATCTTACTTCAATCGATCAAACAGGCGCAGGCAGCTAAACCATGGACCTCAAGGCAGCAAGGGATCGGAATTCGCCAGCCGACCGTCTGGCTTTAGCGACCATGATGATCTGCTTCCTCGCGACTGGAGGACTCCTGATCACGACGCTTGCCCGTATGCCACACGCCCAAGTTCAAGACGCAAACATCCCAAGCACTGCCACGACGAAGTAGTCACGTGCCTATCTGACTCTCCCTTCGATCCTGACGTTCTAGATCCATACCGATCCGATTGGGCCCCTCGCATCCAGCGCGGGGCCCTTTTTCTTTCCCGCTCGACCGGTTTGTTCGACAGGTCATCAGGGTGTGCCGGCACCTGAGCTTTTCACAATCACCACGTAGCCGCCGGCTTTGAGCTCAGCGACGACCTGCTCGAGATGTCTTCGGTCGCGCGTCTCGATGACGAGATTGAGTTCGGTACCTTTCGCCGGCACGTCAGTGAAAACGCGCTGGTGGTAGACTTCGACGACGTTCGCGCCGGCTTTGCCGATAATTCCGGAGACCCTCGCGAGCTGGCCGGGACGATCGGGAATATCGATGGCGAGCCGCGAGAGGCGGCCGTCGCGTGCGAGTTCGCGTGTCAGCACGCTCGCGAGCAACCGCGTATCGATGTTGCCGCCGCAGAGCACCAAACCGATTTTCTTGCCCTTATAAAGCCTGTTGGCTCCGATGAGCGCGGCCAATCCCGCGGCGCCCGCGCCTTCGACGACTGTCTTCTCGATCGTTATCAGCAGCGAGACGGCGCGCTCGATATCGACTTCAGAGACCAGCAGAATATCATCGACGAGGTTCTCGATGATCTGCTGCGTGAGGCTTCCCGGCGCCGTGACCGCGATGCCTTCCGCAAGCGTATCGCCGCCGACGGGCAGATGCGATTTTTTCACCGCATTGAGCATCGACGGATAAAGCTGCGCCTCGACGCCGACGATCTTGATATTCGGGTTGATCGCTTTTGCCGCGATCGCCATCCCTGAGATCAAGCCGCCGCCGCCGATCGGCACGATCAGCACGTCGAGATCGGGGGCGGCGCTGAGCATTTCGAGGGCCACCGTACCCTGCCCCGCGATGATCGCGGGGTCGTTATACGGGTGGACGAAGGTCATGCCGCGTTCGGCGCCATAGCCGACGGCAAAGCCGTAGGCTTCCTCGAGGCTCTGGCCTTCGAGAATGACGTTCGCGCCGTGGCCGCGGGTATTCTCGACTTTGATCGTCGGGGTCCAGGCCGGCATGATAATCGTCGCCGGGATGCCGAGGCGATGGGCATGGTAGGCGACGCCCTGCGCGTGATTGCCGGCCGACATCGCGATCACACCGTTCTGGCGCTCTGCCGGGGACAGCGACAGGAGCTTGTTCAGCGCGCCGCGCTCCTTGTAGGACGCCGTGAACTGCAGATTTTCGAATTTCAGCCAAATCTCGGCGTTGAGCAGCGCGCTCAGTGTCCGGCTCTGCTCGAAGCGGGTCGGGATCACTGCGCCCCGAATGGCGTCGGCGGCGCGGACAATGTCGTCATAGCCGACGGCAAGCTCAGGCGGATGAAACGTCGCTAATTTGGTCATTATCTTCCGGCAGGTTTGATCAGTTTTGCAGGTCTTATCACACTCGGTATCACACTGGCACGCGGTTGGCCCTCAGCGCATTTTGCGAAATGTTTTAGCGCGGGAGAGCCGAGGCCGAGGCGTTATACCGTTCAGCGTCCGCTCAGGTAGGGTCCGTTTCAATTGCGAGCGCGGAATTCAATATGTCTGTGACTTCTGCTGCGGAGATATTGCATGGCTGGCCTGCACGCTAAGACGGTTTTTGCCATAGCCGTCATTCTTGCCGCCGTTCTCACAGCAAACCCGTCACTCGCCGATCCTGTCAGCTCGAGCACAGCCCCGACGGGCCGGAGATTCGAGTATGGTCCCTACGGGTCGCCGAACAACGCCGGTGGCGGCGGCCAGGCGATCCCGCAAAACAATGCCGTTGATCCGTCCGGCAACGACGACGGTGGCGCTGCTGAACGACCGCCAACTGACGATAGGAGCGTGGCGCCCGCTTATCGGGACGACTATCGGAGCGACAACCGGGACGAGCGTGGGAATGCTCCATCCGGCGCAGACGACAACGACGATGATGCGGACGCGCCGCCATCCGGCGATGGACAAGATCCGCCAACGCGCGGTGCTGCCGAGGCTCCTCCCCCAAGCGATTACGATCAGGGAATGCCTCGCGTCGAAGTGCGCGCCAGTGCGCCCGACAGCAATGTTCCTTACGAAATCCGCGAGCACGATGCGCGGAGTGCGGCCATCCAGGCGTGGCGCAGCAAGGTCGCGGATCGCTTCGGCCCCGAGTTCGCCCATTGGCGCACCGCCGCCAACAAACACATCGACTGCAGGCCCGATGCCCGCGAAGGTCTCGTGTGTATTGCGAGTGGGCTCCCTGTGCGCGGATTTGACAGGTACGGGCGATGGCGTCGCGAAGGCCACTATTAATACGCACTCGCGATCGCATCATTCCGGCTGCCCACGATCTCTGTTGATTCCGGAGCTTCTTTTTGCCATCAGCCGCAGAGGTCGAGCCGCGCTCCGCGTGGGCCGCTCTCCCCGGTCGATTGGCGCAGATGGGAAATCACAACATGGCGAAGGTTGCGTGGCTGGGGCTCGGTGTCATGGGGTATCCCATGGCGGGTTATCTCAAAACGCGCGGCGGCCACGACGTCGTCGTCTACAATCGGACGTCTGCCAAGGCCGAGAAGTGGAAAGAGCAGTTCGGGGGAGCCATCGCCGCAACACCCGCGGAAGCTGCGCGCGACTGCGATGCCGTATTCGCCTGCGTCGGCAACGACGACGACGTGCGGAGCGTCACGATTGGGCCGGACGGCGCCTTTTCAACGCTCAGACCCGGCGCGATTTACATCGATCACACGACGGCTTCTGCGAAGGTCGCGCGCGAATTGTCGGAGATCGCGGAGACGAGGGGATTCAAATTTCTCGATTGTCCGGTATCGGGTGGGCAGTCAGGCGCCGAGAACGGGACGCTGACGGTGATGGCCGGCGGCGACGAGGCTGCCTTCGCGGTCGCTGAGCCCTTCATCAAGAACTACGCGCGCAGCGCTCGGCTTCTCGGGCCGTCGGGATCGGGGCAACTCGCCAAGATGGCGAACCAGATCGCCATTGCAGGCCTCGTTCAGGGGTTGGCCGAATCCATTCATTTCGCGGAGTGTGCAGGTCTCGACATCCAAGCGTTGATCGAAACGATCTCGAAAGGCGCGGCGCAGTCCTGGCAGATGGAGAACCGCTGGCAGACGATGCACGCGCGCAAGTTCGACTTCGGCTTTGCCGTGGACTGGATGCGGAAGGATCTCGCGATCTGCTTCGATGAGGCTCAGGCGAACGGCGCCGATCTGACGGTGACCAAACTCGTCGATCGATTTTACGCCGAGGTTCAGGAACTCGGCGGACGCCGCTGGGATACATCGAGCCTCATCGCCCGGCTCGATGCGAAAAAAGAAACTTGAGAAAGGTTTTGTTTCTCGCGTGCGACTTATACCTCCGCCCGTTCGCTCTTCGACGATCGTTCGGTGATCGCGAACTGCAGCGGCAATGCGGTCGTATATTTGATCTGCTCCATCGCAAAAGCCGATGAGACCTTGGCGATGTCGACGCGGGAAATGAGCTTCTTGTAGAAAGCGTCGTAGGCAGCGATGTCGGGGACCGCGACGCGGAGCAGATAGTCGATGTCTCCCGACATGCGGTAGAATTCGACGACCTCGGGAAATTCGGCGACGGCTTCGTGGAACTTCTCGAGCCACGTCAGCGAGTGCTTGTCCGTCTTGATGGACACGAACACCATCACTCCCGCGTTCACCTGCTGCGCGTCCAGTATCGCGACGCGGCGCTGGATGACTCCCGATTCCTCGAGTTTTTGAACACGGCGCCAGCACGGTGTGGTCGATAATCCGACCTCTTTGCCGATGTCGGCTACCGGGCGAGTGCAGTCCTGCTGGAGAAGGCGCAGGATCTTAACGTCCATTTCATCCAACATTCGACCGCCCTTCGATCAAGAAACATGATTTTGCGTAATCTGCTATTTTGAAATTAATATTTTCTAATTTGCCGGTGTCAATGAGGGAATTAGCATTTTTTTTCGTTTGAACGACATTGCACCTTGATCGGGCAAGGTGTCTCCCACATGTATGGTGCTTCCCCCTCGGCAATAACGGTTCTTGGATTTTCTCGATGCACCCCATCAGGCCCATCTCTGACAGCGTCGCCATAAGCGGTTGGCTGGACGAAGAGGACTTCGCGGAGGTCAAGTCGCTTGGCTTCGACAAAGTGATCAACTTCCGCCCGGACAACGAGGCTCGCGACCAAATTCCGAGCACTGAAGCCGAAGCCGCCGCCCACCGCTCGGGTCTCGACTACGTGCAGATCCCGGTCACGCGGCAGGACCTCTTCAAGGACGATGTCGTGGACCTCGCGGCGAAGGAATTCGCATCGGGCGGCCGCACGCTCGCCTATTGCGCGTCCGGCCAGCGGGCCGCCATTGTCTGGGCTGCTGCGACGGCGCGATCACATCCCGTCGACGAGGTGCTTTCTACTGTTGGAGCCGGCGGCTTCGATCTCCGGCTCATTCGCGACGATCTCGAGGCGCAGGCCCATCGCGGGGAAGGGTAAGCTTTTTGATTGCGCTCGGCGACTCCCCTCCGGGGAGCCGGCCGCCGAGCGCGAGAAGTCAAGCGCGAGCGCTCGGTCTTGCCGAGACTTCGCGATGCCAGCGCATCACGTTGCTGAAACCCTCCGGCTGACCGAGGCGCGCCGGTTTCATGAAGTCGATCGCGACGAGCGCCGTTATGTCGGCAATCGAATACGTGTCGCCCGCCACAAACCGGCTCTCGGCCAAGCGCGCGTCGATACGGGTCAGTTCGCGGGCGACCTTGTCCTTGTTGGCTTCGCCCCACGCCGCGACTTGCGGCACCTCGAGATGCGCCATCTTGGGGTGCAAATGCCTGAAGACGGCAAAAACCGCATTGAATAATCCGATCTCGATGCGCCTGTTCCACATCTCGACTTCGGCCTTGCCGACCGGCCCAATGCCGAACAGCGCCGGTTCCGGAGTGATCTCTTCGAAATAGCGGCAGATGGCGACGGTCTCGGAGATCGCGCGGCCATCATCGAGAATGAGGACCGGCACGCGAGCCCAGGGATTGAGCTTCGCGAAGTCGCCCGTCGTCAAATCGTCCGTCATCATGTTCAGTTCTTCCCGCGGGACCACGATGCCCTTCTCGGCGAGGAAGATATTCACGCGCCTAGGGCTTGGTGCTGCATGTGTTTCGATGATCCGCAACTTCATTACCTCGCGTCTTGGGGATTGTGCTGCGCACGCCATCGTTGCGGCGCTTCGAATTCGCCGGACCAGACGCCGCGTCGCGACGACCGGGCATCGGCTTCTTCGTCGTTATAGCCCCCGAAGGCGACCGCCATGCCTGCCCGCACCATACTGGAATTGATATCGCGGCCACCGGCAATGCAGCGAGCGAGAAGCCGGCCATACCGATCTCGTTCGCTGACGTTGCATGTGACGATCTCCCCGCCGATCGCGTGCGCGAGCTCGCGCTTGGCCTCCTCGCCGCAGTTCCATGTCAGGCCGCCCCGCGAACAGGTCTGGCGACCCTCGGGCGCATCTAATCCCTGAAGCCGCACCTCGTTTCCACCCACGAACAGGCTGTCGCCATCGATTGGCCGGGCGGCGCCGCTGACGCTCGCCGGGAACGGTTCGTACTGGGTGTGGCGCAAGCGCCAATGGTCGCGGCCCATAAAAATGGCGACCGCCGCCAGCGTTAACGTCAATCCGAGCCTTACATAAGCCCGCCAGGGCTTTACAGTGGCGTATATAGGGCGCTTCGGGGACGCCCGCCGCCGCTTCGGCGGCATAAGTTGCATAACGAACCCCTCAGCCAATTCCGCGAGACTTTAAGTCTTGCTTTAACAAATTGACGCCAATTTACAGGCGGTGCGCGGCACAACCTCCGTGCGACCTCATCTAAAGGACGCGACTCGCGGTATGGACGATAACGCCGATAGCGTCGAACCGGCAGCTGAAATGCCAGCTCGCCCGGCGCGACGAGGCCGTTCACGGGATGACCTCAAATCATTCCGGGATAAGCTTACGCACGGCACCGTCCATAAGCCGGAATTCGAATACGAACTGCTCACGATGTTCGCGCGCAACGAGACGAGCGCGCCCTTCGCGATGCCGGCGCTTTGCTTCATCTTTTACATCACGTCGATGTTCTGGGCGTCGTTCACGGAAGCGACGACGTGGATCGCCATCGTTTCCATCTCCCGTGTCTACATGCTCGACCAGTGCCGGCGGCTGCTTTCCATTCCGCGCACCGAAGTCAACGTCGGTCAGTGGCGCCGCCATTTCAACCGCATCGAACTCGTCAACGGTTTCGCGTTGGCGGCTTTCGCACTCATCGGCATCACGATCCACAACACCGAAAGCGCGTCGCCGGCGACATTCTCCTCGCATGTCTTCATTTTCGCGACGTTGATGGTGGTGCTGGCGATCCGGATGACGTTCGCGTCGACACTCCCCCGCCTTTTCCTCGCGGGCACCGTTCCGATGACTGTCGCGGTCGCTGGCCGGCTGTTCACGCTCGGCGATCCGTTCTATTTCGCGCTCGCCTCGATGGCGATCGGCATCCATGTGTTCTTCGTCTATCTCGCGCGCGGATTGCACTCGACGGCGCTCGCGATGGTGGAGTTCCGCGCCGAGAAAGACAACCTTATCTCGGAACTCGAGGAAGCGAGCGCCATTTCGGACGAAGCGCGCCGCCGCGCCGAGGCTGCCAACAAAGCCAAATCGCGCTTTCTCGCGACCATGAGCCATGAGCTTCGCACGCCGCTCAATGCGATCATGGGTTTTTCCGAAGTCATGGAAAAAGAGCTGCTGGGACCGATCGGCAACGATATTTACCGCGATTATGCGCGCAGCATTTATCAGAGCGGTGACCATCTCCTCTGCATCATCAACGAGATCCTCGATCTTTCGCGCATCGAAGCGGGCCGCTACGATCTGCACGAGGAGACGATGCGTCTCACGGACATCGCCGAGGATTGCCAGCGCCTCGTCAAGATCAAGGCCGACGCGAAAACCCTTGCGATCGTCGAAGATTTTGCTCCGGACTTGCCGCATATCTGGGCCGATCCGCGGGCGCTCCGTCAGATCTGTCTCAATCTGCTGTCGAACGCACTGAAGTTCACGCCGAAGGGTGGCCGCATCACGCTGATCGTGGGTCACACGCAGGATGGCGGACAGTTTCTGACTGTCTCGGATACCGGCCCCGGCATTCCCAAGGAAGAAATTCCGCGCGTTCTCCAGGCCTTCGGCCAGGGCTCGCTCGCGCATGAAACGGCCGAGGGCGGAACGGGTCTCGGACTTCCGATCGTGCAAAACCTCATCCATTTGCATGGCGGCACGTTCGATCTTCAGTCGGAATTGCGCAAGGGAACGGAAGTTACCGTGACGCTTCCGCCGCAGCGCGTGCTCCATGCCATTGCGCCGTTGCAGCCGCTTGGGCAGGAGCGTCACCGCGATCCCGCGCCGCGTCCGGCGCGCCAGCCGCGCATGCGCATGGCCCCGGCCGGTGTCCCCGATCAAGTCGCCTACCGGGTTGCGGGCGATGCTCGATAGTTGTTTTGCGTTTGAGGTTCGGCGTTGATGCTCGGCTTTCTGCTCGTGGTCATTCTGGGTCTCGGCTCGCTTCTCGCCGCGACCGTTTTCGGCGGCGTGAAGCTCGATGCCGTTCCAGATTTGCCGATCGCCGCGACGGTGATTGCGATACTCGTCGCGATCTATATGGCGACGCTGCTCAATCATCGCGGAGAACGGCGGCTTGCTTTGTGGCCGACGCTCGCCGCCTGCATCTCGGGCGCCGTGCTCGTCGCCGGGGCTTTCAATAAGAGCATGCCGCTGGTCCTCGCAGACCTCTTTGCTGGCGCAACCGCTGCAGCAGACGCCGCTCCGACAAGGCGGGATGCGCCGGCATCCGTACGCATCCGCCGAACCGACGACGGCACTTTTTTCGCCAATTCCGAAGTCAACGGACAAGCGATGACGATGCGGATCGACAATGGGTCGGCGACGGTCGTGCTCCGGCAATCCGACGCCGAGAAGGCGGGCATCGATATCAGCAATCTTGCTTTCGATACACCTCTCAAAACGGCGAACGGAACGAGCTATCTCGCCCCCGTTCGTTTGAAGTCGGTGCGCATCGGGCCCGTGGCGATCGACGACGTCGAAGCGCTCGTCGCGCGTCCCGGAACTCTTAACGAAAACCTGCTCGGTACAAGTTTTTTAAGACGTTTAGCGTCTGTTGAGCTCTCGGCAAATTTTGCGACGCTTCGGCAGTAGAACGCCGATCGCGATCTTGAACTGCTCTCTTGAACAGGAGCGTCTGGAATGTCATCGGCAACGGTCAGCCTCTTCGGTTCCTTCGCGCTCGCAGCCGTCGGAGCAGCGGGCCTCGCATATACGCTGACGCATCCCGGCGTTCTCGTCTCGGCGTTCGATCATGCGAAGGCGACATCGGGTCTGTCGATGCCGACCCCGGCCGGTCAAAGCGATGACCCCGTCCTCGACGCCCAGGAAGCAACACGCGTTCAACCCGGCACCGTGACATTGCCCGCCGGCGACTATGGGCACTTCCGGGCCGAGGCCGACATCAACGGGCGCGATATCGATGTGATGGTCGACACCGGTGCTTCCCTCGTCGCGCTGACTTACGACGATGCGCGCCGGGCCGGCATTGTCGTGAAGCCCTCGGATTTCACCCACACCGCCCAGACGGCCAACGGTACAGCCCGCGTCGCGCCTGTCACAATTCCGCGCATCAGCATCGGCGACATAACGGTACGGAACGTGGCCGGGGTCGTGTCGGAGCGTGGCGCGTCCGAACGGACGCTGCTCGGCATGTCGTTTCTGGGGCGGCTATCCCGTGTCGAAATGCGCGGTGGAACGCTCGTGCTGCAAGAGTAACAATTCCTCATTGCCGCAATTTTACGGTCCACTATTCCACTATTCCGCCCTCAACATTGCTGATAGAGCGCAACCCGGAACCCCGCCCTGGTCTCAGCGCGTTAGGTTCCCCGAATGAATCACGTTCGAGGAGAGGCATATGTTGCCGAAGCCACGCGCCGACCTGAAGCCGAATACCGCCGACTTTGAGCGCCTGCCCCTCGTCAAGCCGACAGGTTTTCGCGAATACGATGCGCGGTGGCTCTATCCGCAAGAAATCAACCTCATGGGCCTCAATGCCGTCGGGCTCGGCATGGCGACCCTCTTCGCCCGGCGCGGGGTTCCGAAGCGTCTCGTGGTCGGCCACGATTACCGGTCGTATTCCGCGGCCGTCAAACAGGCGCTCATGACCGGCCTCTTGGCCGGCGGCTGCGAAGTTCACGATATCGGATTGGCCCTTTCGCCGATGGCGTACTTCGCGCAGTTCGCTCTCGACGTCGAAGGCGTCGCCATGGTGACCGCGAGCCATAACGACAACGGCTGGACCGGCATCAAGATGGGATTGTCGCGTCCACTGACGTTTGGGCCCGACGACATGTCGGAATTGAAGTCCATCGTCCTCAACGGCGAGTTCGAGCCGAAGACAGGCGGCCGGTATATCTTCGTGCCGGATTTGGCCGAGCGCTACATCAAATCGTTGACGGATCGTCCGAAGCTCAAACGCCGTCTCAAAGTCGTCTGCGCGAGCGGCAATGGCACGGCGGGCGCGTTCGCGCCGCAAGTGCTCGAGGCGATCGGCTGCGAAGTCGTGCCTCTCAACACCGACCTCGACTACAACTTCCCGAACCACAATCCCAATCCCGAAGACATGAAAATGCTTCACGCCGTTTCGGCGAAGGTGATCGAAACCGGCGCGGATGTCGGGCTTGCCTTCGACGGCGACGGCGATCGTTGCGGCGTCGTTGCCAACGACGGGCATGAGATCTTCGCGGACAAGGTCGGCGTGATGCTGGCTCGCGATCTTTCAGCGATCTACAAGAACGCGAAGTTCGTGGTCGACGTAAAATCGACGGGGCTTTTCTCGACGGACCCGGTGCTGATCGCCAACGGCGCGACGACGGCCTACTGGAAGACGGGTCACAGCTACATCAAGCGCTATAACTTCGAGCACAAGACGCTCGTCGGCTTCGAGAAGTCGGGCCACTTCTTCTTCAATGAGCCGCTCGGCCGGGGCTACGATGACGGGCTCGTTTCGGCCATCGCCGTTTGCGACATGCTCGATCGCAATCCGGGCAAGACGGTCGCCGATCTGCGTGACTCGCTACCGAAGACTTATGGCTCGCCGACCATGTCGCCCCATTGCGACGACGAGAAGAAGTACAATGTCGTCGATCGCATCACTGAACACTACAAGCGCCAGCAGGAAAGCGGCGGACACGTCGCCGGACAGGCGATCCGCGATCTCATCACCGTCAATGGCGTGCGCGTGATGCTGGAAGACGGCACGTGGGGCCTCGTTCGCGCCTCCTCGAACAAGCCGGAACTCGTCGTCGTCGTCGAAAGCCCGACGTCGGAAGCGAACATGAAGGCGATCTTCAAGGACATCGACCAGCAGCTCGCGCGCTTCCCCGAGGTCGGCGAATACAATCAGAAGATCGCTGTCTGACCTTTGCGCCCGGCGACTCCGCTTGCGCGGAGCCGGCCGCCGGCGCGAAAGATCAGTGCATCAATGTCCAAAGGAAGCGGGCGACGACGGTCGAGATGAAGACCGCGAACGCGAGTTCGAGCGTCCGTTTCGAAATGCCGTGCGCGACCTTCACGCCCAAGGGTGCCGTCAACACCGCGAGCGGGGCGATAACGCACGCACCGAGGTTGACGTAGCCCAGCGATAGCGGCGGCAAGTCCGCTTCGCCCCAACCCGAAATGATATACCCGGCGATGCCGGGAACGGCGATGACCGTTCCGATACCGGTCGCGGTTCCGACGGCTCTCAGCAGCGGCATGCCGTAAAGCGTGAGCAGCGGAACGGTGAATGTCGCGCCGCCTATTCCCATCAGCGTCGAGACGAGGCCGATGATGCCTGCCGCGCCCTCGAGCCACGGCGGCCGGGGAAGCTTGTCGGCAATCTGCCAATCATCCCTGCCGAGAAACATTTTCGCGGCGAGTGCCGTGCCGAAGACGACCCAGATCCAGCGGAGTGCTTCGCTGCTGGCATAATACGCAATGACGATGCCCGCGATCACGCCGAGGACGATCCATGGCCCCATGCGTTTCACAACGTCGAGATCGACGCTTCCTCGCGCCCGAAATGCTGAGAAGGATCGAAACACTGTCGGCGCAATGACGCCGAGCGTCGTCCCGAGCGTGACGTGCATTCTGACGTCCTCGGGAACGCCCACCACGCCGAAGGCTTCGTAGAGCACAGGCACGAGAACGCCGCCGCCGCCGATGCCGAGCAGGCCTGACAGAAACCCAGCGAGGAGTCCCGCGACTGCGAGGAGCGCCAGCAACGCGATCAGATATTCCATCGATATGGCGGCGGGCATGCTGGTTGCCTCACGCCGCGTCGGACTGGTCTTCGCGGCCGAGGCCGTGCTCGGCAAGAGCAATCGCATCCCGCAGCACGTCGACCGTGGCGGACGGATCCGTCACTCGCTCGCTCAGCAGGCGACGGAACGCGCGTCCGCGCGGCTGGCCATGATAGATGCCGAGTATGTGCTTGGTGATGTTCGACAAGCGTCCGCCGTTTTGGATATGGCGTTCCGCGTAAGGAATGAGTTTGGAGAGCGCTTCTCCCCGTGAAGGCGCAGCGGAATTCTCGCCGAATATCCGGCTATCGACGTCTGCGAGAATGAAAGGATTTTGATAAGCGGCGCGGCCGAGCATGACACCGTCGACGTGATCCAGATGACGGCCAGCGTCATCGAGCGTTTCGATGCCGCCATTGATGACGATCGTCAGTTCGGGATGGCGCGCCTTTAAACGGTAGACGCGTTGATAATCGAGGGGCGGAATTTCCCGGTTCTCTTTCGGCGACAATCCTTTCAGCCACGCCTTGCGCGCGTGCACGATGAACGTGCTGACTCCGGTTGCCGCTACGACGTCGACAAAGCGCTGGAGGTCGGCTTCTGCATCCTGTTCGTCAATGCCGATACGGCACTTGACCGTCACGGGAACGGGCTGGCTCGCGCGCATCGCCGAAACGCATGCGGCGACGAGTTCGGGTTCGGCCATAAGGCACGCGCCGAAGCGGCCTTCCTGAACGCGGTCCGAAGGGCATCCAATATTGAGGTTGATTTCGTCATAGCCAAGCTCGGCGCCGATGCTCGCTGCTTCGGCGAGCTTTGCCGTGTCGGATCCTCCGAGCTGCAAAGCGATCGGATGCTCTATGGGGGAGAAGCCAAGCAGGCGCTGACGATCGCCGCGGATGACGGCATCCGCCGTCACCATCTCGGTGTAAAGCAGCGCACGCTTCGTCAGCCCACGGTGGAAGACGCGGCAATGCCTGTCAGTCCAATCCATCATTGGCGCGATACTGAATCGGTGATGCGCGTAAATTGCTGACTTATTTGACATTAACGATGAAATCCGTTGTGGCTGTTGCCGTTTACCATGCTCATTGATGCTGCTTTCACATCATTGCACCCCGTTTAAGATACGCTAGTATTACAAGGTAACACCGAGGGAGCCGTGTAATACCGCAATGGGAACCATTCTAGCCCGCGCCCGCAGTAACGGCACAACTGCGTTTATGGCAAAAATCATAATCAAACGTGCCAGCCTCGTCATACACCGGGAGAGCAAGACGTTCGAGCGTCGCGCCGCCGCTGTCGCATGGATCGAGAAACGCGAAGCCGAGCTTGACCGGCCGGGAGAGATCGAGCGCGCGAATGCGCCCAAGGTGACGCTGGCCGATGCCATCGACAAATACACGACCGACAGCCTGAAGGAGATCGGCCGCACGAAGGCCCAGGTTCTTAGATCAATCAAGGTCTACAGCATCGCCGCCAAGGAATGCCACCTGATCAATTCGTCCGATATTGTCTCGCTATCGAAGGAGCTAGCGAAAGGCAGGAAGCCCCAGACCGTCGCGAACTATCTCAGCCACTTGGCGGCAGTCTTCGCCATAGCAGGCCCCGCTTGGGGATACCGTTTAGACGCCCAGGCAATGAAGGATGCTTTCACCGTAGGAAAGCGGCTCGGCTACACCGGCAAGTCGATGGAACGCGACCGCCGCCCGACGCTCGACGAACTGGACAAGCTCATGGCGCACTTTCAGGAGAGCCACCGCCGCCGCCCTCGTTCGTGCCCGATGCACTACGTTGTCGCGTTCGCGATCTTCTCGACGCGGCGGCAGGAGGAAATGACCCGCATCCTTTGGGATGACCTAGACGTGCAGGGCTCGCGGGTCATGGTGCGAAACATGAAGAACCCCGGCGAGAAAATCGGCAACAATGTTTGGTGCGATCTTCCCGAGCCCGCGCTCCGCATCATTCAAGCAATGCCGAAGACAGGAGAGCGAATATTCCCGTACTCCACCGACGCGATCAGCGCGGCATTCACGCGCGCCTGCAAGATGCTCGGCATTGAGGATTTGCACTTTCACGACCTACGCCACGACGGCGTGTCGCGCCTGTTCGAGATCGGCACGTCTATCCCCCGCGCCGCCGCAGTGTCAGGCCATCGCTCCTGGCAGAGCTTGCAGCGATACACTCACCTACGGCAGGCGGGAGACAAATATGCTGGCTGGAAATGGAACGAGACCGTTACCAGCCCGCTCGTCAGTACCAGTTCTTGATGATGTCCTTGCGCTTCTTGATGATCAGCACCGCAGCGACGAGAACGATGCAGACGCCGGTCGCGATCAGCGGATAAGTGACGAACTTCGGCAAGCTGCCTTCGGAGACAGTGCCGGTTTGCTTCGCGCCTTCAGCCGCACCACCAGCGACAGCACCGCCGCCGCCACAGGCCAGCGCCCGGCGTTCCTTCTCCGTCGCCCCGTCGATCACGTCCTTGCCCGGCAGTGACGTAGGAGGCGAGCCCGGCAGGCGATTGATGATTGCCTCGTTACCGGCCATGCGCGCGCGCCGGTCCGCAAGCCCGTTCGTGCCGCCGTTCCATAGCCGCACGCAGCCAATGAAATCGCCCGTATCGGCCTTAGCGTTCATGCGCTTCCACGTCCAGAACGCCGCCGACACGGCTGCTTGGTTGTCGTACTTCGCGGCAAGCTCAGGCTTGTCTTCGAGCGGCAGCTTCGCCAGCGCGCCGACCTTTTCGTAACCGTCGCGACCAGTGATCTGCGGTCCGCCGCGCCCGATGAAACGCGAGCCATCCTCACTGCCGGGCCTGTTGCCCATCCGGTTGCCATAGATGTCGTCGAACGCGCGTTTCTGCCAGCCGCTTTTGGTGCCGTACTTCGCACGCACAGCAGCCGCGTCCGCGAAGCGGTTCGGCCAGACGGCGGCCATGCGCGCCGCCGTGTAGTTGATATTCTCCGTCAGGTTCTTGATCGTGAACCCGTCAACTTCGTGCTCGATGTTCGCCATGAAAAACTTGAGCCGGTTGCGCGTGTGGTTGATGCCGGCCGGTCCCAGGATCTTGTCCTGCTTGTCGACGAAATCTTTCAGAACTGCATCAGGCGCTTTCGGGAATAGCCCGCGCATAGCGGGCATATCGAGGCGGATTGTCATTCGCGGATCTCCGATGATTGAACCGCGACAACCATCGCCCGCCAATAGTTGAGCCAGAGAACACCCCAGAGGCGGCTTCTCTCAACCTATCCGGCCAGGGTGGATAGGTGAAACATGGCTTTGATCGTCCGCGCAGAGCGGCATAGGTTTCGCCTCATGGGGGGGTGTCATTGATGCCTATGTAATCGGAGCAAACCGGTAAGTGGGCCGCAGCGCGGAATGAGCCGGGCTGCGGCTCGTTTATTTTTTGCGGCCCATGACGCGAACAGTGCAGCCCTGATCCGTCAGGATGCCCGCGATGCCGTCACCCGTGCCACGCCCAGGCGCATCGGAATCCGGCCAAACGATCACGCCGCGCCCCTTGAGCGGCGACCAATCCGTATGCTTCGCACCCTCCGTGCCGCCAGCCCATGACACAACAGTGCGGCCGGTGGCCTTCACCAGAGCGTCGCGGCATTTCTCGCCTTCAGCAACGATCACTTGCCCCGCGCCCAAATCTTCGAGCCCGTACAGTGGGCGCGGCTTAGGGAACGGGAAACGGCACCACGTCTCGAGCCCGTTCGGCAAGCGAACCCACATCACCATCGGCGTTTCTTTTTTGCCGTCAGGCAGGTCATGGCGCAGCACATAGCCGAACAGCGAGCCGTCTTCGCGACGATACGGGAAGACCATCGACGGCACGAACGACCCAACTTCGCGCTCAGTGCCAGCGCGCTTTGGATTGTAGAGCGTCACTCGCTTGCCCGGTTCGATCTCGTCGACCGGATCGACGGGAACGATACCAGCATATACGTCTCGCACTTCGACGTGACGCGGTGCGATGTTCGGCCCCGCCGCTTCACCCTTCAGAATGCGGATCGCGCCAGGGAGATCGACCCGTTTAATATGCCGGACAAAATCCAGCACGTCGCCTTTCGCGCCGCAGCCGAAGCAGTGCATCCGCTGCACGCGATCCCGTCCGTGGAAGATCGTAAACGAAGGCGTATCTTCTTCGTGGAACGGGCACGGCGCAACCCACTCGTCGCCGTCCTTGACCAGCGGGACACCGAAGCGCTCCGCTGTTTCCGCAAGCGAGACTTCGCGCCGGATCAGATCGGTGTCGGAGATCATGCCAATATTCCCGTCAAGTCGTCGTCGTTTCTGGCGATGCCCGCCCGCCCGCCCGCCTTCGATACGGCCTCGATCCAGGCAAGCTGTTCGGGCGACGCCCGGCCCTTGTCCGTCTTGACCTCGACCTGTGCGTAAACGGCCACCGTCGACCCGACCATATCGGCCGTTACGACGACGGGAACCCAGCCACCTAAGTCTGACATTCCTTCGACGCCAGCACGGAATGGCCGCGCCTTGCGGACCACAACGTCACCCGAGCCGAGCGTAACGAGCCGGCCGGGATAGCCCTGCTCGACGCGACCAATCCACGCCATGCCTACCTGCTGACGGAAAAGCCGCGCGCCGAGTGTCGACGCGCGGGCTTGTAGTCTTCGCATTAAGTCTGCTTCAGCCACGGCCGACCTCAGAACGGAATTTCGTCGTCGATGCCGACCTGCGCCGGATCTTGCGGCGCTTGTGGACGGCTAGCATTATCGTTCGCGTCGGACATGCCGCGCCCGCCGCCGTTATCGCCCAGCAGGATCAGCTTCGCATCGAAGCCGGTCAGGTTAACTTCCGTCGTGTAACGGTCGTTGCCTTCCTTATCCTTCCACTTGCGCGTTTGCAGCGCGCCCTCGACGAAAATCTTGCTGCCCTTCTTGACGTACTTCTCGATGACGCTGACGAGCCCGTCATTCCAGACCGTGACGCGATGCCATTCGGTGCGTTCTTTTTTCTCGCCGGTCGCCTTGTCCTTCCAGCTTTCAGTTGTCGCGATGGAGAGGTTTGCGACGCGCTGACTTGTGCTCACATCGCGGAAGTCAGGGTCTTGCCCCACGTTCCCAATGATCTGCACCTTGTTGAGATAACCCGCCATTTAATCCCCCTGCTTCTTTCATCACCAAGCGATACCCCTGGCGATAGCCAACATTTTCAATCGATACGCCCGTTCCAACTAACTTCCCTCTCAGATGGCAAAGCGCCACCTTGAACGCGGAATACATTTTCGACGCGCTCGGACCGCCGTCCGGATCGTCCGCGTACATTTCGCTAAAGATCGTTTCCGGTTGAACCGAGCGGCCCTTGCCCGACCACACCGCGCGCAAGATCGCCTCTTGCAGTGGCGACAAACCAGCAGCGTGCGCTATAACGTCGACGGTCGGCTGCGGAACACGTTGCTCGCAGCATGGGCAGCGGTATTTCGTAGAGCGCAATTGGAGCGCAAAATTTTCAGCAGTAACTTCGACGAGATTTTCAATCCGGAAATTTCCCGGATTGCCGTCGTCAAATCGGAGGTTATTGTTCGTAATACCGTGGTGCCAATTCCAGACGAGATAATGCGCCGTGAATAATTTTCCGCCAATTTTGGCGTAATATATATTGCGCTCCGATTGCGCTCCACGGCGAGTGACCGCGCGTCCGTCCTTTCGTTGGCCGGATGCAGCATGTCGCCAGTAAAGCATGCCGTCGCGATAATCGAAAAGACGTTGCGCCTCTTCCTTGATGAGTTGGTTTGAAACCTTCACCGCCCGCCCCTTTCATCCCTGACCTGTCGCGCCGTGAAAATATGAGCGGCCCACGCTTCCGGCCGCTTGTACCCGCGCGCCGTTGCGAGCGAGACGAGAGCGTCTAATGTCTTCGCTTCCGCCTGTTCGCGTTTGCGTTCGCGGCGGATCGCTTCAACGTCGACCTCTTGCAATTCGCCGTCGACCTCGTCGAGTTCGCGACCGCCGCCCATGCCTTGAGGCTTCTTGTCATAGACGTGCCCACACTCGGGACACTTCGGAGCAGGCTGATGCGCCGCGAAGCACGTCGGGCAGACGAACAATTCGACTTCGCGCTTTTTCTTCTTGCGGCCCTCGAGCGACCATTCGCGATCTTCATCGGGCAGGCCAAGGTTCGGCTTGGCAAATCCGCCGACCATATCGAGCAGGATATGCGGCGCACCCGTTCCATCCTGGCGAAGCCCGCGACCGTGCTTCTGCAAATGCCGAGCGAGCGATTGCGTTGGCGAGTTGTCGAGAACGCATTCAATCGTAACCGGCCGGTCGACTTGCGCCGCGAGATCGAAGCCCTCGCAGAAAAGCTGACAGTTGACGATGATGTCTATCTGCCGGTCCGCGAAGCCGACGAATGCCGCGCGCCGGTCCGCCTGCGCAGTCTCGCCATCGAGCGCAACAGCCATGACACCAGCGGCGCGAAACTCTGCGGCAAGCCGCTCAGCGCTATCGATGGACGGCGAGAACGCGATTGTGCGCTTGCCTTGCGCCTTGCTTCGCCAATGCTTCACGGCGTTTGAAAGAACGCCTTTCCCTGACATCAGGCTATCGAGATCAGACGAGACGTATTCGCCGCCCCGCGTGCGCAGCCCGGTCAGATCGAGCCCGGCAGGAGAGAAGGCGCGGTAGCGTGACAGGTGGCCATTCTCGATCAGCCACCGGACAGACGGACCCATGACCATCGTATCCCACACGTCGCCCAGAGGCTTGCCGTCCAGACGTTCGGGCGAACCGGTCAGGCCGATGAGCTTTGAACCCTCACCTTTGTAGTGGAGCGCGACCTTTGCCCAACCGCTCGCGATGCTCAGATGAGCTTCGTCGACCATGATGTAATCGGCCTGATATTTCCCGAGCCGATTTTTCAGCGTCGCAATCGAGGCGATAAAAACGCGGTGATGCGGATTGCAGTGATGGCCGGCCGCGATGTAGGAGAACGGGATGCCGAACTTATAAAATGTCTTCGCGGTTTGCGTGATCAGGTCGACGCGATGGACGCAAAAGATAACGCGCTTTTTAGCGTCGAAAATGCGCTTGATCAGGTCCGCCGCCAGAACCGTTTTGCCGAACCCGGTCGGCGCGAACGTCAGCACGGAACCGTGCTCGCGCAGCGCGACGCGCAGCTTCGTGCGAACGTCTTCCTGGTCCGGCCGCAGCGTAATCATCGCCCGACCACCATGCGCTTGATGTCCGCCTCGTGCGGGGCCATGCGCTTGAGCCTCGCAGCCAGTTCGCGCAAGACTTCGATGTCGACGACTTCCAATGACAGCAACGTCGGGCCAGCGTTGCCACCGGCGTATGGATGACAACGCATCACCAGCGCATCGACATATTCGGCTTGCTCGCTGATGCTCAGTCGCGGCGCGGCGCTCATTTGCGCCCCGGCGTCAGATCGCTCGAAGACAGTACGACCTTTAATTCTTTAGCGACGACAAGGAGTCGTTTCTGATCGCGGCCGCTAATCAGTCCTTCTTCGTCTTTAAGGTCACGACTAACCTTGGAGCGATGGCGATCAATCGCGCGGGCGAATGCCGACTGGGACATACCAAATTTAAAAAAAACTCGTCGCCAGGGCGTGGAGAAATCGGGGGTTTGTTTCACGAGCTTGACCATTTATCAGTGCGATAATCGCAACATACGTTGCGCTTCTCGCATCGTCAAGCATCGTTAAGCATCGCTCGCATTACATCACAACGTAACCAAGGAGGGGGCCATGGGGCTTGTAAGTTGTTGCGGTAAGTGCAACACTAAAACGCATCAAACAGGGTCGCGTATAAGAAAATGGCAGATACTGCACAGATCGACAGCGAGTGGTTTCGCACCAGATTCGCTGAAAAACGAACGTCATACAGAGCGTTCGCCAGAGAGCATGGTATGGACCCATCCGCCGTGTCTCGCATGCTGACTGGACAGCGGCGAATGCAGCGGGATGAAGCTGCCGCCATCGCTCAATTTATCGGCGCGCCTATCAGCGAAGTTCTCAAGCATGCCGGCGTTACCATCGACGGAGAATATACGCCGATCTTGCTCGTTGCGACCATCAACGAACACGGTCAGATCGAACGACTGCCTGAACCGCGACCGCTACCCCATTCGGTGATAGACAGAGCGCGGTCAGCGATCGATGCCGTTCCGCGCGTTCTTGCTGCGCAAATTCGTGCTTTGTCCGGCCCGCTTACCGTGATGGATGATGCAGTCGTATTGTTCTGTCCCACCGACGACGTTGATTCGGCATCTATCGGAGCGTTGTCGATCTGCCGGAATTTTGCCGGGGATCAAATCCTTGCCAAGATAGAACGCGCCAGGAAAACCGGCGAAGCCCGCGTCGTCACCATTGACGGCAAGGTGAAGGAGTTTGATCTGCAAACTGCGACGCCCGTTCTTACGATCATTCCATAAACATTGAAGGCCGACGACCCCGCAACTGGTCGTCGGCCCTCTGCTCGTGGCCCCCGCCGCCGAGCTTAAAATCGCGCAGGGAATTAGCAGCCTTACCCCCGCGCCGTCCGCACGCCATTGATGCGGCTGTTGTGGCTTCTGTCGGGTCTCCCCTGTCTGCGCCATGGTGCGATAACAACATTAACGATGCGTTTCTGTCAACGTCGTTGCGATTTATTTTTTAGATCGCACCGCGCCGCTTGACTGCTGCGCTGCGTTGCGCCTAGTGTTGCGCTTATCGCAACGCATAGCAATGGACGCGCATCATCATGACGATCCCCAAAGTCAAGGACGACATCACGCCCGGCATTTACGAGGGCATCCCCAACGAGGCTTACCACTCAGGCCCCGGCATTTCGAAGTCCGGCCTGTGGACGATCCACGAGAAGTCGCCCGCACACTTCAAATTCGGAGAGCGCAAGGAAACGAACGCTTTCGACATGGGCGAAGCCTGCCACCTTGCGATCCTTGAACCGAACCTGTTCGAGAAGAAAGTCGTTCGCGGCCCCGACGATAGACGCGGCAACAAGTGGAAAGACGTGGCCGAGATGTGCCGCCTCGACGGCAAGCTGCTGCTGACATCGGGCGACTACGATAACGCGCTTGCAGTTCGCGATGCTGTCCACGCCGACGCCTTCGTGAGCGGCATCGTCACCAACGAGAACGCGTCTGTCGAGACTTCCGGCTATTGGGTCGATGAGCAAACCGGCATGCTCTGCCGTTGCCGCCCTGATCTTTGGCGCGAAGACTTGGGCGTCATGGTCGACGTTAAGTCGACGGCGAGCGCACACCCCGACGCCTTCGCTAAGAGCGTCACCAACTACGGCTACCACGCGCAGGAGGCTTTCTATTCGGAAGGCTGGCGCACTCTCGGCAAGAGCATCAACGGGTTTGTGTTTCTCGCATGGGAGAAAACGAGCCCCTACGCCTTTGGCGTTTATGAGTTGCCACCGGCAATCGTTCTGGAAGGCCGCGCGATCATGCAGCGAGCGCTCGAAACTTACGCCGAGTGCCAGCGCAAGAACGAATGGCCCGGCTACGGCAGCGGCGTCCAGGAGCTTGATTTCAAGCGTTGGGCGTACCGACTGACAGAAGCCCCGTCACCACTCGATACAGAGCTTGCGCCGTGACGCTCGCCACTCAGACGCGTCGCTTCTGGTGCGCGTCTCACTTCTTTCGCCGGTCCGGCAAAGAAAACCTCAGCCTAGCAATCAAGGTTCTCGAGCAAGTCGCCGCCGACGCGCCCGCCCTGCTCAAAGACCGCGCAATCACTGTTCTCGTGGAGATCGACAATGCACAATTCAAACGTACCGGCAGTCTCTAACGGTCGTCCCGCCCTCTCGCTTCGCGATAGCGTTGCGAGGATGGCTCCGGAATTTGGCAAGGCGTTGCCCGGCCATATCTCGACCGAGCGCTTCGTTCGCACGGCGCAAACAGCTATCGCACTCACGCGCAATATCGACAAGGTGAAGAACCCGCAGTCGTTGCTCGCCGCTTGCACCAAGGCCGCAGCGGACGGCCTCATCCTCGACGGCCGCGAAGCCGCGCTTGTGATCGATTACAAAGGCGAAGCGCAGTACCGGCCGATGATGCGCGGCTTGCTCAAGCTCGCCTATCAGAGCGGCGAACTTAAAGGGCTCGTTGTCGAAGTCGTGCGCCAAGGCGATACGTTCCGCCATCGACCGACGAACCTTGCCGAGCCGATCTCGCACGAGATCGACCACGACAGCGAACGCGGTGAGGTGCGCGTTGTGTACGCGATGGCCGAGTTGAAAGACGGCGGCATCGTCCACGAGGTTATGTCGGTTGCAGCAGTAAATCGCATCCGCGACCGCTCGGATGGATGGAAGGCGTTCATTGCCGAAAAAATCAAATCAACGCCGTGGTCGACCGATTGGGAGGAAATGGCGCGCAAGACCGTCTTCAAACGACTGACAAAATATCTGCCTTCGAGCAACGAGCAACTGCACCAAGCGACCGAGCGGCCCGACGATACCGTGACCATCGAGGCCGAAGCCGTCGACACGACACCGACGAAACCGGCAGGGCTGAAGACGCGGGGCGGTGCGGCGGCACTCCTCAAGGCTGCACACAAGGTGATGCGGCAGTCCGCCGAGATCGATCGCGAGCCCGTTCAAGCAGATCTCATTCCGGGCGACGAACCGGAGTTTGATCTGCAAACAGGCGAGATCATCGAAACCAGAGACGAGAACCCGAGCGACGACATCTAACGCGTCCGGCATCAGCGCAATCATCGCAGGAGGAAACGAAAATGCGGATCGAAGCAGGCAAATGGTATCTCAATCGGGAAGGTAATTGCGTTGGCCCGATGCAGCGTGACGACGACGGGATTACGTATTTTTGGCGGGATGGAGACGGCCGCTCATACTTCTTTGATGGCCGCGCAGGCGTCGGGTCGCTGCCGTCACCGCACGACCTCATCAGGGAGTGGATCAATCCAGCTGCTTCGGCAGAGCCACCTATGCACGACCTCGTTAAGCGACCGGCCACCAACACGCCGCCGCCGATCCCGCCGCAGTACCCGAGCGCTGAACAGCTGGAAGCGGACAGATCGTATGACGTTCTGGTCAGCGTTCTCAAGGACGCGCACGCCCAGGCCTCACGCGGCAAGGGCAAGGAGCGGCACGCCAACGGCCGGCCGTTCGAACGTCAGCCGATCATGGAGCTTGGCCGCATGTACGGCCCCGGCTTTGCTGCCGGTCAAGCAGCGAAGAAGGCCCAGGAAGCAATGGGCATGGTTGCGCGAGGCGAGCGCGACGCGGCTGCGTTCGAGCTTCTAGGCGCAATAAACTATCTCGCGGCGTGCGTGATGCTCATCCGCGAGAACCAAAACGCCGCTTAACAGCGCATCTGTTTAGAAGGATCACCCAGCCATGCCGCGTAGTCAGCAGGAAGTATGCGAAGAGATAGCCAACGCGACCGACGAGGAACGCGGCGACTTGATACGGCGCGTCCGCAATTTCGCATGGACCGAAGAACGCAAGAAATCCACGGTCGATTTCATTATGCTACTCGGGTTAGCTGGTGGCAGATCGACTAAACAGTAATTGGACGCTAACGCTTCGAGACGACGGCACCCAGCAGGCGCGCGGCAATATCTGTCGCCGCCTTGCTACCGAAATAGAAGCCGATCACCATCATAACGATGCCGCTCACTTGCGGGCCAGGATCAGGCGTTATCCCCCAGCCAAGCACGGTATCCCACACGACGATTTTCGCCACATAGAGCAGCGCGCATTTGCCGATCAGTTCCCGCGTCGACCACCATTTGTCGTATTGTGCGGCAGTCGTCGCGAGAGCTATTTGCCCCTCGTAAAACTTCACGGCCTGATCTGCGGCGAGCTTGTCCTTGTTCGTCATGGCTGCCAGCTTCGCCTGATAGGCACGTTCCAGCGGCGCAATAAAGCTATTGAGCAGCCCGCCCGTCAGCAGTGAGAAAAGCCAAGTCATCGCGCACCCCCGAATTGACGCTCAGCATAGAGCCACGCTTCGGCCGCGACGCCGACGAGCGCACCAAGCGCGACTTCGATCATTTGAATGACATCGGCATCGGCCGCTAGCGTCATGCCTACGTCTGGCGACAGCAGCCCGCGCGCCATGAGAAAAGCCGCGACGTACCGCAGCGATATTCGAATAATGAGACTGATCATTAAGCCCCCCCCTGTCTGACACATGACTATGTCGGCAAGGGTTGGCGCATCAATTTCCTGTCAATCCGCTCGTTGTTGCGACGCGCCAGAGTGCGGTGATGAATAGGGCGATGATGATCCAGATTGCCCTGACGAGGTGGCCGTTAAGGCGTTCTACTGACTTCTCGATGCGGTCGAGCGACGCCTTCGTGTGCGGCCCTTGGGTTTCAAGGATGACAACGCGGTCATTGAGCTTGTTGACGCGGCCATGCACCTTGTCTAACTCCGCCCTCATATTGTCCGCCGTTGTTGCGCGTCTCGGTGCCATGTGGTTCCCGCCCCTATAGTAACGGCGGGTATAGCAAGGATAAAGTTGACGCTTATACTTCAGCGAACGAAAGAGGCCGCGCGACGCGGCCTCTCACTGCGGCTCAAAGCTGAAGGCATCCGCCTGTATTGTGAAGGGCGAAAACCTTAAAATTTGTGCTCGGCGCATGCTGCCAAACGATCATGTATATGCCGCCATCCGTCGCGACGATTTGAGCGGATGAACCGCCCGCGAGAGCGCGCACGATCTCGGCAGTTTGGATCGGAATTGTTGCGAGCGAAACGGTTTCGCCTGCATCGAGCAATGAATCGAGATTTGCTTGCGCGAGTTCCGCCGTGGTCGGACATTCGACGTTTTGATTTAAGTACATTCATTGCCCCTGATTTATGCGGGGATAGCCCCCGGATGCCGATTGTACAGATCCGGAGGCTAGACGCAACAAAGGCCGCTAAATCATTGGCTCCCTACTGCGCCGGTTGTTCAGCGCTGGAACGTTGACGCGCTTCTGATGCCTGCAGAAGCCCAACGATAGGACCGGAAAATCGCAACGGCACGTCTAAGAGGATCTGCTGCAATTGCGCCATTTCGGCTTTATTCAGCGTGAGTTCTTCCATGTGGCTTTAAGCTCCTATCAGTCCATGAGTTACTAAGGCGTCCTGCAGCGCTTTCACGCGACTAGCTAGCTGTGCAAGTGTGATGGTTGTCGTGTCATATGCAGTCGCCTTGTTGGAGGTGTTGGTCATCGCGGTCCAGCCTGTCTCACGCGCGCCGAGCACCTTGACGTTGTTGACGCGATAGATCTTGCCGCTCGCAACGTCGAAGTCGCCAGAGTTCAATATCTTGCCGGCCGAATGCGTAAGCGTGACGTTGCCGTTATTGAAGTTCAGAACAGCGCCATTTGGGAACGCGATCGCATTAGTCGCCGCCGTGATAGCGGTGAGGTCGATGGCATTGTCGAAAGCACCAGATAGAGCGATACCTTTTTTAAACTTGACGTGGCCAACGTCGGCAAGTCCGGCTTCGATTTTGAGGCCATACCCGATCTCTACGTCGGCACCGCTTCCCGGCGATGAGCGGAACCCGATGATATCGATGCCATATCTAGCGTTGTTGTTATCGGTGCCGTTAGCCTGAATGTCGACTTCGATGCCATAGAGACCGACAGTCGGGTTAGTGACACTTGACGTGTCTATTGCCTGGGCGACCATAGCCCACGTTGGACCCGCGTTCTGCTTAATAGCCTGACCATAGATTGCAACGTTGTTTCCTGCGGTCGCATTATTGGTGATGGTACTCAGGAATGCCCATTGATAATCTGCGACACCGGACTCGACGTACTGATTGACCCACAATGCGCTTTTGGTAACGCCCGCAACACCGCCTACGTAATAGTCTTCTTTTTGAATTCTGAAGGATGCTTGCTCTGCAGGCCGTGTCGTATTTTGCTTCCACGAGAAAAAGGGATGCTGTGTACCCTGAGTTCCCGTGCCGGAGACATCGGCAGTGAGATTGATCGTCCCCGGCGTGCCGTCGCCAAGCGAAGCAATCTTCAGTCCCGTAAACGTCTTGTTGGCGAGGGTCTGAGCGCCGCCGACTGTAACAACAGATGCCGCGTTAGTTCCCGGCGTGGCGACGCGAAGATCACCGCCACTAACCGTCAACACATCGGCCGCGTGCGTGAGAACAACGTCACTGTTGGCGAAGTTTAGGGTGCCATTGGGCGCGATAAACAGGTTTTTCCAACCCCTTATTCCGGCACCGAGGGAGGCAGCGCCGTCGACTGTCGGCGCAATATCTCCTGTGGTGACGATAGCGCCGGCTACTGTGACCTGTGCTGGCGTGACTTGCATCGTCGGGTTGCCACCAACGACAGACAACAGCGCCCCGCCATTGTAAGAAAGGTATGTCGCGCCCAGAGAGGTGCCGCCATCACCCGCAAACCAGCTAGACGGCGCAGCCGTCGCGGCAGCGTCGAAGTAAAGGCGTTGCATTTGCTTGAGGGCAATTGCGCATTGAGTGGACGTTAACGCAGTGCCGGTGAAGTCAAGTCCGACTTTCCAACTGCCGGTCAACTGATAGCCAGCGTCCGCTGCGACAGTCGAGCTAGCGCTGGATTGCAGCCTTACGCCGATGTAAGGCGATGTGTAGCCCGCGGCGCGAGCGCCCGTGCGGCCGAAGTTTAAGACAAGCCCGAGCGCAGCGACATCATTCTTTCCGTTGTCGTTGAGGGCGATCTCGGACCCATAGAGGTTCACAAGTTCTGTGTTGGCCCCCGTCTGGCCGCCAACCACTGTCGCAGAGTTGCGCCCCGTCCACGACGTGGCCGACGCTGCTGTGCCGTGCTTTGTGACGCCTACGGTCCCGAAGAACGGGTTATAGTCGCCATATCCGGAATGCTGCGCGTCTACATGGTAGCCCGCGACCATAGTTCGGCCGCCGCTGTCTGTCGTGACGAACTGCTGATAGCCCGCCACGTTGACCATGTGCATATACGCACCCGCCAAGTTCGACAGGGACGTGTATGAAGTCGGGTTGCCAGTGTAATCCGCAGCTTGCCGAGTTGTGTCTTGGTACCATTGGTTGCGGCTGATTCCGACTGTGCAAGGACCGAAGACCTGCGCGTCAAGGAGCGCACCCATCAAGAAAATGGGCGCTGCCGGTGATATGCTCGCAGACAAATGATAGTTGCCAGCAGGGGCGAATACCGGACCAAGGCCCGCGCCGACCGCCGCTAGTATCTTCGCGCGGTCGTCGGTGGCCCCATCGCCCACGACGCCGAAGTCTTTAAAGCTCACAACGTCGCGCATCTTCGCTTGATACGTGCGGTCTACTGCACCCGCGCCAGCCTGCTTGAATACTAACGCCCCAGCCGCAGCCGCTGCGCTAGAAGCTGCCGCTGATGCCGAAGCGGCCGCATTTGTTTCCGACGTTGCCGTCTTCGTCTCCGACTTGCCGGCGGCCGTTGCACTTCCAGCCGCAGCCGCTGCGCTAGAAGCTGCCGCCGATGCCGCGCCAGGAGCGGCAAGAACACCGGCCATATTCTCGGCGACGGCTTCAACGTCGCCAGCTATTGCGGCAACCGCATCGATATTATCGGCGCTATCGGAAAGACGCAAAATATCCTCGACAAGCTTGTCAAGCTCGCTCGGATCTGCTGACGCTGGAATTTTGACGGACCGATCAATCTTCTCGGCAAGCTGCTGATCGCGCATGACGGCGAGATCCAGGCCGCGCTCGACCGTTTCAGCGTAATAAGCGCCCTGATTTTCCAGGTCGATATCCTGCACGAAAGGGACATTTGGCAGGATCGTGATTGATTGGTCCTTGCTCGGCTTGACGACGGTCCTAATCTTGCCGCCCTCGTCATTGCCGACGCCGCTAACTGTATAGTCGATATTGAGCGCCAGAGACGTTTCGACGCCACCCTCGGTGCGGATCACCTTAAGATGCGTTTCGTCCACGATCTTAAATTCATATTCGAATAGATCCGTCACGCCGTTCCCTAAGTAAGGTCCGGATCTATTGGTATCGCTTGAAACGGTCATTGTAAGGTGGCCCCCGCTATTTGAGGCCACCCTACGGACAGATGGTTATCTGCCTCTCCGCCCCAGGATGTATTCGAGCGGCGAAACGTCTTCGCCTTCGTTGCCCCGCATCAGAGCGTCGACGCCGCGATTGACCTGAGTTGCCGGAAGTCCCGTCGCCAAGCCCGTCGCGTTGATGATACCCTTGATGTCTTTCGGCTTGATGCCTGACAAACCATCTTCGGACATTGGCGCGGTCAGCACGTTAAACAGACCGACAGCCCCCTTGCTCGCGTCGCCCATGATGCCGCCATATGCGCCGCCACCGTCGAAGCCTTGCATCGCGCTCGCACCGTCACGAACGAACGGGATCGTTCCCATGACACTCAGGCCCGTTTGCTTCGCCAGGAACTTCGCCCAGCCGTCTTCTTCGCCGCCATCGTCGCCGCCAGGAAGCTGCCCACGGATCGCGGCCATAACGACGGCTTCGAGCATGAACAGGAACGCCATGTCGACGGTCCACGATATAACCTCGCCGGCCGATTTGGCGCTGACGCCTTCTTGCCGGACCGTCCGCGACGCCTTGCCCGTCCGCTCGTAGGCGACGTTGAACTTCGCGAACATATAGGAGCCGAGCGCCGTAAACAGCCGCACCACATCATTCTGCCGAGCCGTCCGCGAAACGGAGCCGCGTTCAATAGCCGAGCGGTCGGAGAACAAGCCAGACGCCTGCGACCGCTTCACGACGTCGTCGGCGTGCGCAATGGCCTTCGCCTCGTCATTCCCGAAGCGGCGCATTCCCTGCGCGTACCCGGCAAGCCAAGACGGAATGTCGACGACGTACCACTGCACCTTGGTCATCAACCAAAACGACAGCGGCCCGATCCACTCCGATTTGATATCGCCCCACCTGGACGCAACCGGCCCCATCTTCGGATCGTTGTAGAAGTCGTGAATGTCCTTGTTAAACGTCGTCGCGCGCGTGCTCATGAAAGCCGACTTTGCCGTGATGTCGTCGACAGCGCCCGGCCGTAGCGACGCCTGCAAGCCCCGCACGAAGTCGCGCTTGCCCATCGCGACCATAGTCTGCGACAGGCCGGTAACCTGAGACGCGACGGTCACGAGGTTGAAGGCGAGCTTCGCCGCCGTGAAGTTCGATTTGAGCGTGCGCGCCGCGCGGCCGACAAAATCGCCCGACCGCAGCTCACCCTCTGCAACGTCCTTCAGCCAAAGTTCGAGAGCATCGAAGTCGGCTTGTTTGCCCGTCTCTGTGAAGGCGTCGCGAATGCGCCCGTTCTGCAAAATGCGCCAGGAGTTGGCGACGGGCTCGCTCAATTCCAGATCATAGATCACCTGATTGACGTGCCTGTGAAGCACGGACATATCAAGCTCAACGTCACGGCCCGACGACTGCGCGCGTTCCTTCAAATGCCCGTTGCGGGTCTGAGCCTTGCCGAAACGGCCAGCCTGCAACGACTGCGCAATCTCTTGCGTTTGATCATCCCGAGCCAGCGACGAAAGACGCGGATCATACTTGATCGGATAATATCCGCCCTTCAGCGACTTGCCGCCGATTGTTACCGGCGAGCCTTCCACCCGTTCCGGCTCTACGCCCGTCGTCCGCTTCTCGCGGGCCACGATGTCATCCCAGAACGACCCAACGTAATCCCACACCGACTGTACGAACTTTGCATCGCGCTCGTCGAGCGTCGCCAGGATCGCGGCAACTTGCGCCTCAGTGAACGACCCGCGCACCTTGGGATCGGTAAGCCGCTGCATGTTGCCGTCGTTGCCGGTATTGAGCGCAACTGCGATCCGTTCCCACTTCGAGAGCGCAAACCCGATCTCCGGCATGTGTCGACGCACGGCCATTTCGCGCCGTTCGGCCTTCGAGTAAACCGAATAGAGCCCTTCGAGCGCCGTCGCCGCCTTTTCCTTGCGCACGATCAGACGGCTCATCGCGGCGTCGATTGGTGCCTTGATGTTGCGGTATGCCGTACCAGCATCTTTGAACCCGTCGATTTCTCGCAGGAGCGTCGTCGCGTTGAGCACCAGGTCAAGGAACTGCCGCGCGCCATGGCGGATAGCTTCGGCCTTGGTCTTGACGCGCCCAGGTGGCCGCTTCTTGACGTTCGCCTCGAAGGCTTCTGCAATGTCAGTCACGACCTCATCAAGCGCGCGCTCGTTCTGCGCATCGATCAGCTTGTCCCATCGCGTCGCGACGTGCTCAAGGTTCTTCAGGCTATCGATCACGCCGCGAAGCTGTTCGACCGGCAGAGTTTTGTAGGGCTTGCGCGCCGCGTCTGACAACACGCTTTCAGGGATAGCAATTTCGTTCTCGCGACCGGCCGCCTTCATCGCCTCAATGAAGTCGTTGAGCGTGCCGCGCCGCTGTTCAGCCGCGCCGCTGATCTTGCGGAAGTCGTGCCGTTCGAGAATTTCGTCGATAGCGCCCAGGTAATCGATTGTCGCATTTTCGCGCCGGCCAGCGCCCGCGATACGCTCGCGCGTCGCCTTGCTGTTCAAGCGCTTGACGTAGTTCTCCGCTTTCTCGACTTCATCGGCCACCTTGCGCGATTCCATGTAGAGCGCATGGTTGACCAGTTGCCGCCGCTTCGCGTCGATCAAGTTCGCGACGAGCTCGTTGTAACCAGCCGTGTGTGTCTCGACCGCCTTCGTACCAAGGAACTGGCCGCCTGGACCGAAACGCCGCTCTGTGCGCAGCACAGTCGCATCGCTGCTTTCGAGCTTTGCGTTGCGTTCCTCGATTGCCTTCGCCAGACTATCGGGCGACGCCTCGCCCTTCGCCACCGCGCGCGCCTTCGCCTCGATACGCCGGTTTGCATTCTGAAGCCAAATGCTGTTGCGCGCGAGTTGCGCGGCCAGCCGTTCCGCTTCCTCCGCAGCCTTACGTTCAGCCGCAAGGAAACGGCCCGAAGCCGTCGCGTCACGCACGCGCATGCGAGCAAGCGTCTGGCGTGCAGATGCCCGCGCTTCTTTGGCCGTCAATCCCGGCTCACGTTCAGCTACCTCGGAGACCGCTTTAAGCTCTGCGGCGATCCACTGGCCGCGCTTGTCGACGTGAACCGCGTCCACCGCTTCCGCTTCGAGCGAGCCGTCATTCAGCACGTCGCCGTGACGATCTTGCATAATGCGATCCGTCTCGGCCTCGATTGCCTCGGCACGCTTTGGTGCGCGTTCCATGGCCTGTATCATTTCATCGCCGCTATCGAAGCCAAACCAGCCGGCCGCCTCGTCGGGATCGATGCCGCCCTCGACCGTGTAAACCGCTTGCTTCCCGCGCGGCAAAGTTTTGAGAACGCCCGAACCGTACCGAGCGACAAGGATTTCTTTCGATAGCCTCATGTCCGGCAGGTCTTGATCCTGACCGTCGCCAAGCCAGCGCTTATTGCCCATCCACTCGATTGCGCGGAAGTACGGCAGCGCGTTGATTTGCGAAGTTACTTGCGCCTTGACGGTCTCGCGTTCCTTCTTAAACCACTTCTCTTTTTCCCTTTTAATCGGCTCCATAATTTCGCGAAGCAAGCGAGCTTTGGCGCTATCCTCGGCCTGCTGGCGAAGCTTCATCAGGTTGGCGTACTCTGCCGCCGTGAGCCCAAGCTGCTCAGCCGTCGCGAAGACAGGCGTTGAACCGCCAATGTTGCCTTGCGCTTTGGCGATCTCCTCATCTGTCGCAATCATTCGATCAAAAACGCCCCGGATCTGATCCGAAGGATTGACGTTGAGACCAGCCAACCGCTGATAGATCGAGACTAGCCAAGCTCTGAATTTCTCGAACGCCGAGCGCAATTCCTCATTCGGCGCGCGGCCCTCCATCAGATAGGCTTCAAACCCGCGCGCAAACTGCTCTTGACCGCCGACGACGATAGCGCGGTCCTTTACCGCGTCGCCGGTCGTCCCGATGTCCAGCCATGCCGTCACGTCTTCAGGGGACACAGTGACGCCATCGGTCGACCGCGTGGCATCTTTCGCCACGGCGTCGGCGTTCTCGCGCCACCATTCCCGCACGGCCTTAACGTCCGCAGTGGCTTGCGCCTCACCGCGCGCAGCAAGATCTTCCAGGACGGTCAGGAAGTAGTGGCCGCTTTCGTGAATGACGGTCGACAGGTTTGCAGTCTCGAACAGGCGAATGATCGTCTCGCCGTTGCCGACACCGGCAGCAGGGAACTGGATCGAGCCGTGCGGACGGTTGCCGTTCTGGAATAGGCGCTTGCTATTCTTGAAATCCGCAACCGCATCGGCTACACTCCCACCGGTTGCGGCCCCCTGCCCTCTCTTCTGGACGCCTTCCGGCGAAAGGTTGCTTGCAGGGGTCGCCGCGACTTCGAACCCCTCAATCTGATACTGACGCAATTTGCCATCGCCCACGTCATGAAGGACGAGGCGCACAGACATTTCGCGCCCATCAACCACGATACGTGCAGCGGCATGAACGACCTTCTGTCCTTCAACCGTCTGGCTTTTTGCGTCGGCGTAGGTAACGGCGTTCTGCACAATTTCAGGAAGATGCGGGATCAGATCCGTGCGGATCGAAAGGCCATCGCGCATCCATGAATAAACGGACTTCTTGGCCCGGTTGAAAGTGACGGCTTCGCCGCTCGCCATCGTCGCGGTGTCGTTCTTGAACTCGCGCAGGGCAGCCAGCGCATCCTGCATGGATAGCCCGCGCGCCCCGCCGATAACGACCGGCGCAAGCTTCATATCGCCGTTGCGCTGCACGGGCAGATCGCGCCCGCCACGATCCTGTTCGCTTTGGAATAGGACGCGCCCAGGGGTTACGGTAGCCTCGCGCTCAGGCATGCCGGCAGACAAAGCATTGAACGCCGTGCCATGCGCGCCCGAGCGAACGATGATAGCCTTGCTATCGGGAACGTCGGCCGTTTTCCAAGGCGCAGGAATGGCGCCCTTCTTTACCGGCTCGCCAAGAGCAGCAGCGACATCCCTTTGGCGCTTGTCTTCTCCGCGCTGCATGCGGTCGCGCATCTGGACGTTGCGCGCTTCGACTTCGCCATAGATGCGCTTATAAAATTCGAACTGCGCAGCCCGCTTCATTTCCTCATGGACGACTTTCATTTCGGCCTTCAACACCGGAAGCCGATTAAGTTCGTCCAAGCTAGCGCTGCCGTCGTCAACTTTCGCGTTGATGGCCTCCCATTCTTTGAGCAAAGGCTCGGCTTGGCGCGCGAAAAATTCTACGTCCGCACCTTCGTAAAGCTCGCCAGACGAGAGATTGCCGCCCCCCTCAAATCCTTCCTCGTCCTGGATTGCGTGCGCAATTTCATGCAACAGCGTCGAACGCGCGTCGTCGAGCGATGTGCCTTTGGCAACAATCTCGAAGCCGTCCCAACTGCCCCGATGTATCCCGACTTTGGGATTGATCACGAACTTAACCGGGATGCCCTTGAAAATCGGGTACGCTGCGAACAGCTTCGGATGGTCGAGCAATTCGCCTAGGGTGCCGTCGAACGTCTTGATTGAATTAACGGCCGCATTTTTCAACAAGCCTGCGTTTATCGTCGCGTCGGCGTCGCTGATCTCGAAGCGCCACACGCCATCAGGCCCGACGAAAAAGCCGGTTTGATCATAGATCTCGTCTCGCGTCGCGCCATTGGCGCGCATGAGCACGGCGCTTGACATGGCGTTCAGGTCCGCCGTCCGTGCGCCTATACCGGCGAACTGATTGAACGACGACGTGTCTGCCTTTTCCAGTGCCGCCCTGATCGTCGCGTCATCGTCGTCAAGCGACACGCCGACCTCGGCAAGATGTTCTTCAATGCCGGTCAGATCTCTTGCGCGTTCAATCGCGGGATCGATGGCATCGTGCGCCGAATACTGAGCATTGCCGGACAATTCCGCGTCGATAGCTTCCCAGAGCGCCGCCGAAATATCAGGAACCTGCCGCCCCTCTTCAGTGGCCCGAAGGAACTCGATCACTGTCGGGTCATTCGCCATATAGCCGCGCTCGATTGCAGCAAGCGCCACGTCGCTTGCCCCGAATTGCTTGCCACCTTCCGAGGGAAGCATCGACGCTTGACCGGGAACAAAGCCCTTCCGTGCAAGGCGCACTGACTTTTTGCCCTTGCCGCGATTGACGACCGTGGCGTCACGCGCCGCAAGCTCGCCGCCCACGTCGTTGATGCCGCCGTAATTGGAAATAAACTCGAGCAACGTCGGCCGCGTATCGCGCAGCGTCCTTGCCGAGCGCGCTTCAGCAAGCGTTCGCGTCAGCGCGTCAACGTCGCGGAACTGCATACCCTCCGGGATGGAACCCTTGACCTGCGGCAATGGGTATTGCTGCATAAATTCTTCTGTCGTCAGGCCCGAACGCTGCGCCATCACGCGATAAAACGCCGGGTAAAGCATCGCCTCAGTAGTGGCGACATCGGTCGACCGGCCAGCCACGCGAAGGCGCGACACCATCGTGTCGTAGATTTCTTGCTCGAATGACCGAAGCTGCTCGCCCTGCTGGCGAAGATCCTCGGCAAGCTGCCATGCTTCTTCGAGCGCATCGTTCGCGCGCGCGTTGAACTCGACCGCCTCGGCCGACGTAAACTCGTCAGGGTCGAACCGCATGTTTTCCAGCAGAAAAGCATCGTGCTCGGAACCCGCGATATGAGCGGCATAAGTCGCAGTCGGGATTTGCAGATCGCCGCCACCTGCAAGTGCCGCGTCGAGATCATCGCGCGTCACGCCTTCGAAGCTGTCGACAAGCTCGTAAGGGTCAAGGTCCATGGACTGGAAATATTCGACGAACTTTTTCGCAGGAACGAATACGTTCTCGACCGGGCCGTCCTTCGTCGCTTCAGCAACGAACTCGCGGAATTTCTCGGGCAGCCGCTTGCGCAGCGCCGACGATTGCGCTTGACCCGAAAGAGCCTCGAATACAGCCTTGCGGGCGTCCGCCGCTTTGGCCTTGCCCTTTGCATCGAGAAACTTTTGACGGCCGACGCCGACGACTTCGATAGGCGCAGTCGCGAACTCGGCAAGCCCCTCAAGGATAATGTCGCCAAGGTTCATCTCCTGACCGGAGAAGTATTGCCCGCCAGCTTCGCCCGCCGCACCCATGACCGCTTGCGTCAGCGATTGCAGCACCATGTTGCCGACCGGGCTTTCAGCCAGCATCTTGCCAGCCACGCCGCCCGACACACCGTCGATAACGCCGACGATGACGCCCCGCACGTTGCCACGCTCGACGGCCGCTTTCATCAGTTCAGGGTTTGAGATCGCCGCAAGCGCGTCCTCTGGCTTGGAAATATCGAGACCATGTTCCTTGAACAGATCGGCAGGCGCGGTGCCCATTTCGGTCGCGGCGGAAGTTGCGCCCATAGCGGCAGCGCCGGCCAAGGGATTGCCCGTTGCAATCGACACGCCCGTTGCAGCGGCGAGCATCGGCAAGCTTTCAGCAGCCGTTTCGCCCAGAAACGCCATAAAGGCTACCGGGTCTTTCGAAATGGCCTGCACGAACGGGCCGACGTCGTACCACGGTTTGCCAGCGGCCACCCCCTCTTGCCACTGCTTCGTTGCGACTTGCCAATCACCGCGCGCCTGATCGCCCCCCGGCGACATCGGGATTTCAGAGATGTGCTTATTCAGCAATCCGACTTGCTGCTGATAGTACGCGGCGTTGTTCTTCGCGGCGTCAGGCCCAGCGGCAAACTCGGAAAACCGCGACGTGGCAAAGCGAGAGCCCGCTTTGAACAAGTCGACCGGATCAGGGAAGCGTTTGTAAAGCAGGTTGCCGTTCTTATCGCGAACGTCGACCTCGCTCGCCAGGATATCGCCAAACGACTGCTGTTGATCCTGGAAGCGCTCAGTCGCGGCGTTCGCCATCAACTGGTCGTAAGCCATCGGAAGACGCTGAGCCCCGCGAGATACCGCATTCTTCGCGGCCACGAGCGGCGTTTCCCACCATGACAGCCCCGAAAGATCGTCTTTCGCGACAGCAGCGTTCTCAGGGTTGCGCAGCCATTCCGTCAGGCGCGGCGAGCTTGAGAGTATCGTCGAGTTTTTTTGCCGTTCGATTTCCGCTTGGAAGACGCTGCCGAACTCTTGGACCATAGCCAGCGGTGGCACGGGCGAACCGCTGATTTTTGCGAACTCGTTCGCGAGGTTCAGATGTCCCGCGACCTCGTCAGGCTTGCCGTTCGTTGCGGTAAGCACGACATTCGTCGCCCCTACGTTGCCCTGCTGCTGCTTAGCCTTCCAGGTTTCATAGTCTGCAAGCGTGTCCATAGTTCCCCGCAATCAAAGCCACGCGCCGTTGTAGCGGGCGATGGTTGCGGGACAGATCAGCGGCTGATTACAAAGTCCTCATAGCGCTGCTCGACTTCTTTCTTGCTCGGTTTCCGGCCTAGCTCGCGCTCAAGGTCAGCCGCAATTCCGCGCCTGAGATCGATCGGAATGTCACCGTAGTCGACGGCAAGCTCGGCCGTGGAATCGTCAGGCCGGTCAGCCATCTGGAAGGCGAGGCCCGGCTTTTCGTTCGTTCCCCACAGCATGCCGGGCGTCTTGATCACGACAGGCAAAAGCAGCTTGTTGATCATCGACTGTACTTCGATCTGCGTCGGAGCCCGGTTGTTATTGGCGCGTTTAAACGTCTCCATCTCATCGGCCAAAGCGTTATGGAACTTGACGACTTGCTTCGCCGCGTCTTCTTTTGCCGTGCCCTTCTTGCCAGCCGTCGAAATGCCGACAGCCTCAAGCTGCGGCGTCGCCTGCGAGAACGCCGCCGATAGGTTCGAGCCGTTTTCGCGCGCCTTGCGCTTGTCCGTCAGTGCATCTTGCCGCCAGCCGCGCACCTTCTCCCAATCGGAATTGGAGAGCTTGTCGCGGTACGGGAACAGATCGACGTTCGCGAAGCCTTCCGGATCTTCCGCGTATTCCGTTTGCAGGTCGTACAGCGTGCGGTCGTCCGTCTGCGGCTCGCCGCTCGTGCGAAGCGTTTTCTGATAGTTGATCAACGTCGTCATTCCAGACGCGCCAAGCGCCTGCTGATAGTCGAGCGGGATCTTGGACAGTTCCATGCCAGGGTTGCGCATAAGCTCGCCTTCGGCCCATGATTGAACCTGCTCACGCTGCGCATCCATCTGCTTTTTCTGAAGCGTGTAATAGCTGCTTAGAGCCTCTTGCGTTTCCTTCCGTTCCTTCGGATTTTTGATCGCCATCAATTGCGCGTTGATGTCCGCCAAGCCTTTCGGCCCATAGTTCGGCAGCGCGGCAGTCTGCTCGTTTACAGTCCCGGCAGTGCGAAACCCGAGGACTTTCCCGGGATCGAACGACGCGACGCTGACACGATTGCTCTGGTTGCCGCCCAGAACCATGACTTTGCCGTTGCGGTCGAACCCTTGGAAGAAGCCGACGTGTCCTTCCCAGCCGTTCGGATCTCCGCGCGACATCACGACGATATCGCCCGGCTTTGGCCGATCAGTCGGCATTCCAAAGTTCAGGAACGACCGCGCGTTCAATTTGCCAGTTCCATCGACACCCGACGCGCCGAGCACGCCATTGACGAAGGCCGCGCACCAGGGCGTGACGCGCGGATCCACGTTGAGCCCGGCAGAGCGTTTGATGAAACTCGAGATCACGCCCGCGTCGCCGCGCTCAGTCATGCCGACAAACTTCGACGCGATCTCGTTCGCACGAACGCGCGCCGGCACGGCCTCACTATCAGCGGGCTTAGGCGCAGGTTCTTCGAGGCCCATCCGAGAGGCGCGCTCGCGAGTTGGCCCAGGAGCCTCGTCGTATGTCTGCGGGGCGATACCGCCGACAATGCTCGCGACGTTTCGGCTTGCCTTCTCCGCGAGAATTGGAGCTTCGAGCGCCTTGTCGAGATTGGCCTTGTCGACGGCCGTAAGCGCCGCTGCGTGATCGTCGATGTATGTTTTCGCCGCCAGCGGGTCAGCCAACGCAAGCCGCGTTGCGATGTTCTTGTGTACGCCCGACGCGAAGTCCTTTTCTTTCAGGGTCAGCGTCGCGGCATCCCAGCCGTGCATGCCGGCCTGTTCGCGGATTTCGAGGATACCGGCCGCAATGTTCTTATTGATCAGCGCCGGGTTGTTGGCGTTCTCCAATGCGTCATTGGCGAACGTCTCGACGCGCGCGGCCGATGTTTCGTTAAACCAGCTTTTGCGCGCTTGAGCACTATGAACGACAGACTGCTGAAGGACCGAATTTAGTCGCGATTGCGAGGCGTCCGAATAGCTTCTCGCCGCGCCGCCCGTCAGCGGCTTGCCAAATTCCTTGCGCTTCTCGTCCGCTTCCTTCTCGAACGCGGCGCGCGCGTCGACAGCATTCCGGCCCTCAAGCGTCATGTATCCGCCTTCGCCGTACATTTTTTCGCGAAGCCAGTTCGAATAGGAGTTATCCGCGTCTTTCGCGCGGTTTGCGTCGTCGAGCGCTTGCAATTGCGCCATCGCGTCGGCCGCTTGCCCAACGCCTTGCGCGAGCCCTTGCATGCCGCGCCCCGCTGCCGCGCCGAAGTCGTCTGGCGAAGCGCGCACGTCGATGCCCTGCTGGAAGTTTGGCCGCAGAGAGACGTTCTGAACGTATTCCGGAACCTTGACCACGCGTCGACCCCCTTACGAAATGCGTCCGACCGACGATTGATATTGGCCGTATGCCTTAGCGCCGCCGCCCAGGATCGTGCCCATAGCGCCCAGATAGCCGCCGGTCGATGCCGAGCTAGCATTCATTCTGCTGAGTTGCGCGCCTGCTCGCTTATTCGCGCCATCGACTTTGTGCTCGTAGGCTTCACGGTACGAGTTAGTCCGGATCGTCAGAGCATCAATTTCACCGAGAGCGGCAGTGTCGACGAGCAAATCCAGCGGCGATCCGAAGGTTACATCGACGCCGTTCGCGGCCATAGCCGCAGTCTGTGCGCCCGTTATCCGAGCGACCTCTTGGCGCTTTTTCTGTTCTTCCTGCTGCCCGCGCTCGATTGCATCTTTCGCCCGCCGGTCGGCAATCTTGGCGTTCATGTTCTGCACTTGCGCGTTGAAGCGTTCGGCCTTCGCCGTCGCTTGCGCCTGTTGCACCTGACCGGCCCCTGCCATGACCGTCGAGCCGATCATCATAGCCATCATTAGATCACACATCGGTCGACCTCAATTCAAAGACGTAAAAGTCGTGACCGCGATATGTGATCGGCTCGGAAAGCTTAAACCCCAGCCACCGCAGCCAGCGAACCGACACCTCGTTGCGAACATCGACGAAATTCGTCAGTGTCGAATATCTCTGCAACAGTTGATTTCGCCATTCGCGCGACCGGCGAAGGAACTCCATCTGATGCGCCAGCACGACATCGGTGCCGAGCAACCAGGGAGCGCCTACCCCGGCAAGGATGTTTAAATCGCCAACGCCAAACATGGCTTCAGGGCGGCCGTCGACGAGCCACGTCCAGGCGACCGAAGACTTGCGAAGCGAGAACGCCAAGGCTTGCCCCGGCGTCTTTCCTGATGCCGCATGGACCTCGAGCCTATCGGCCTCACGCATCCGCCGCGCGATGGTGCGAATATGCGCAGGCCGCGCCGGCACGATTTGCGTCCTTGGTTTCATTTCCCGACAACAACGTCAGGCATGATTGCAAGGATCGTCATCGGCAGCGGATCAAATTGCTTCACGAACATGCGGCCGTTATCGTTCCAATCCCACGGCGGAGTAATCTTGATGTCGCCGGTATAGAGCGCGATAGCCTCGTTCCACGCCTCGATTGAGCGCTGCTTGTACTCCACAAGGTCATCGCTGTTTCGGTCGCCGTCGTATGGCCCGACGAAAATGCCGCGTGTTTTCTCGACGCGCAGCGTTACCTCGCTGACCGACTTCTGCCGACCCTGCACTGTGCCAAGTCCAGGCACCTGCCCGAGGTCGAGATTGAGCGTTTCGAGCGTCGCGATCATTGGCAAGCCGATGTGAACTTTCGTCGCCGCATTCGGCAGAACTACGCCAACACCGCCCGTCACATTGCCCACGACGAGATTGCGCACCACGTTGCCATCAGCCAGCGCGACGACCGTCTGACCCTTCAAGTGATCGAGACCGGTTATGATCTTCGCAGCCGGTCCCTCGTATGTCAGGCCGCAGTCGACGAAGAAAGCGTCTTCGATCTTGCTGAACGCGCGCGAACGAAGCCGCTCGATATATCGCTTCTGTTGCCCGCCTATCGTGCGCCTGACGATGAAATAGGGAACGTCTTCCTTCCCCTCGCGCGCGACCGTCACGTCTTCGAAAATCGCCGCGCCATTCGGGCCGCTTTCGTGGCGCGTCCATGCCCATACGTCATGCTCTTTTAGGTACGTCAACGAACAGAGCCGACCGTTGTCCAAAACGACCCAGACAATCGAATATGGAGCTTGCGCGTATCCCCACGCCTTGATCTCGCGGTCCTCGAATAGATGTCGCGCCAGGATGGTCAGATCCTTGCCGTCGTAGCCGTTCGACGCAAAATCATAACTCATGTCGCGAATGACGCCGCCCGCTTCCTGTGCAAACAGCACAGTGTTGCCAACCACAATCGGCTGCACGCGAGACGAACCACGATACCCCTGCGGATCAATTTTGATCGCAGAAGGCGTGATTGCGTCCGAGTTTGAACCGCCGCTTACGACCCACTCGGCCCCCGATGTGAGAAGCATCAAGCCGCCCAACGCTATCGCGCCGCGGATCTCGTTCACCTGCCGGGAGCGAATGCGGAACGTCACTGCGTCCGATGCCTTTGCCGGGCTTGAAACTCCGAAATTCTCATAGTTCGCAGATTGCGAGAGGAACCCCGCTTGCGGATCTTTCCTCGTCGAGAAGAAGCCAAGCCGCTGCTCGATGAATGTTGCCACGCGCGGATAATTGCCCACGCCGTTGAACGGATTGCGGCCCGTCTGCGGCCCATCGGCCATGTCCGCTACTATGTTACTGTCAGTGAAAAGTGTTGTTTCTGATCGGCCGATGTAGCCGTAAATCCCGTTGCTTTCCTTGTAGATGATATAAGCCGACGCGCCCGCAAGAGCGTTCCACGTCAGCACGTTTTTGTTGTTGTTCAGCGAGAGATCGTTGACGGCTGTTACCGGACTGCTAGGCAGACTTTCCTCGCCTGTACCTCCGTCCACGGCAGAAACGACGTACTTCATTTCCTTGCCGTACTGGATCGTAATTGCAAGGCCGGTAGGCGTCGACGGTGCGCCGGTACCGGCAGCAGCCGGGATTTGCGGGTCGACGCCGTTGATCTGCATCTGCTCAACGGTCGCCTCTGTCGTCGTCACTTCGACTAGAAGGCCCTGGAAATTCCCGCTAGTCCGATAGAGCCGATAGAGAACCGCGCCAGCGACCGCGTTCCATGTGAACTTAGTCTGCCGCCCGTCTTCCTTTTCCGTTTGCAGCACACGACTGACCGCCGTCGAACCTGCGCTTTCCGCGCCGCTCGCATTAACAGCCGTCACTCGGAACGCGGCATTTGTCGTATCGCCGTTCTTGCGTTGGAAGTGCGAAGAGACAGCAAGTCCAGTCGGCGCTACGATCTTCGGGGCGAACGTGACAGCGCTGATCGTCCAATTGTCGTCAGCAAGCCGCGCAATCTTCTGCACCGGGTAATCCGGATGGCAGACATACATAACGTCTGCATCTTGGATATGGACCAGATTCCAGATGTCGGTATGCGCGTAAGGCGTCACGACTTCATAGGGTGCGCCGGATTTCAGGATCACGCCGCCGTCGCGAATGACCCGGAAATATTTGTCGCCAAACTCAAGCCGGTAAGTCTGTTCGGTGTTGAACTCGAAGGGAACTTTGCGCGTAATCTTCGCGCTGTTCTTGACTTCGGTGACGAACTCGGTGCCAGCGCGGTTCGACGCGCCTCCATGGGGATGCACGAAAATATTGACCGCCGACCGGAGGCCGGAAGAATACTTTGCGAGGTCGACGCGCGCGCCGAGCGCGGGCGACAACTCCCCGGCAGTGAAGGACGGCTGATAGGCGCGAAGGTCTGCCATTTATCCGCGCTCCGCAACAAACTCGCTTTCGTGGTCCGATGTTTCGCGGACCTCGTTTGCGTCGGCTTCTGCCGCCGCCGACTGAGTGGCTTGCGCCAACTGGTAGCAGTCGGCTCGAATTTTCGGATCTCGCGTCAGCGGCATGGCGATGCGTGTCGCCAACTGCCAGCTAAGCGCCTCGATGAACATTGGAGAAAAGCGCGTCGGGTCAGCGAGCTTTGCCGTGTACCGGAGAAACGCGGGCGACAGATCGCAATAGATCGTCGTACCCTCGGCATCGTGAGGGTAGGCCAACTCTTCTTGTAAGGTTTGCGGGCCAGGGTCGCGCACCGAGTATTCCGGCCGGACCCACCGAATTTTGAGGCAATCGACCGGCCGCTTGTACGCCCGAGCCCATCGGCCGGGCTTGTCGTTAGCCACTTCAGCGAGCGATTCCGTTTTGCCCGCAAACCGCCAGGGATAGACCTGCAAAAGAGTGTCGCGCGAATGCTCATAGAACTGCTTGCATGCGCGCGGTTCAGCGCCCGGCTCGTCAAGGCTCTGAATGTTTTGCTTGCCGATATTTGATAGGGCAAGGTTGCAGATCGAAACGACCGAAGCCATGGAACCTATTTTCCTTCGCTCGGGAACAAGACGCTCGCCACGTCAGGCCCCTTGTCCTTGGGCTCCATCGCCGCCTCTGTGATTTCCAGAGACATGCTGCGGCCGCCCTTGCTTTCGCTCATGCTTGACACGCGAACGGTTGCCGTCATCGTCATCAGCGTGCCGACGCGCACCGTGTCGATGCCCATCGCATCGATTTGCTTTTCGTCGAAATAGAGCGACGGGAAATATTCGTCGCTCGTCGCGCCTTCCGGCTTGCTCGAAGGTTCGTCGTACTTCTGCGCTAAGCTGACGAGTTTCATTCATGCCCCCTCATCCAGCGACCCGCTTAGGATCGCCACCGGCACCACCGGCAAATTGTTGTAGAGATTGCTGCCGTCTTCGATCACGACGACACCCCTGACGGGCTGGTCATTGTGGAGCGCGGCATCCGCATCGAGCACGTCGATACCGAGCGCGCGCTGATTGTCGACGAACGTCACGCCGTCATCAGCGACGGCAATTCCAACCACGGGCAGGTTGTTGAATAAGATTGTGCCGCTGGCGACGACCCTGACGCCGAGCACTCGTTGCCCGTTGAAGATCGAAGCCATGCGGCACCTGCTTGCTGAGTTTGTGGAGAGAAAGGGCGCGAACGCCCTTCCGTTTAAATGTCGTCGCCAGTCTCGCCGGTAGAGCCCGGCGCGATCCAGTCGGGCTGTACCCGGCCGAGCGCGCTGTCGATTTCGTTCTCGACGCGAACCGGTTCCGGCGCATCAGCGAAAGGCTCAGCGGTCGGGGCATCGACGGTTTCGACTTTCGCCTTGCCCGCCCTGCCCGCCTTGCCAGCCTTGCCGACCTTGCCAGCCTTCCCCTTGCCGTCGTCGACATCTGCCGCCGTATCGGCAGCAGAACCGCCAGCAGCGTCGCCAGCGCCCACGTCAGAGCCACCGGCAGCAGGAGCGACGGAGCCGCCCGTCGTGCCGTTGCCATCGTGGTCGCCGTTGCCGCCGAACGCAGCGAGCTTGACCCATGAAGGACGGCGCTTGTCGTCCTTCATGATGTCGTCGGAGATGCTAAAGCGCTCCCCCGCCTCGCGGAGAACGCCGCCGAAATAGCCGCGCGCTTTTGCGATGACATTAGCCATTGGTCTGATGACCTCCGAGCATTACGCCAGCGGTGACCTTGCCGGCCGTCATCGGGCCAGTTGCCACCGTGTAGTTGAGGCGCATGAACTTCTCGTCAGTCCCGCGCGGGATGTAGTCGAGATTGACCTGATAGCCGGGCACGAGCGCAGCCTTGCCAATTGCGGGCGTCGTCGCGACGACCTTGGGCGACGAGAAAGATGAGTTGTCGTCGACCTCGAGCGCGAACGTGAGTGTGCCAGCGCCAGCAGCGGCGAAAGCTTCCACGACCTGAAGCAAGACCGGGATCTTCACGCCCTTGCCGATGTCGCGAACGACGCCGACCGCAATCGGGCCGAGATCGATGATGTTCGTAGATGCAGCAGAAGCGGTGATCGCCTGGGCATCCGAGAAAAGCGTCTGATTGTCGAGGATCATTTAAGGGAACCTTCCGCAAGAAATGGAGATACGGGCGGCCGAAGCCGCCCGTCGCGAATTAAGCGAACGCCGGAACAGCCGCTTCAGTGTTCAGGAGGGCATCCGTCTCGCGGATCGGAATGCCGCGATAGGTGCGGACTTCCTTGCCTTCGACCTGCGCATGACCGAGCGAAACGGTGTTTGCGTTGGCCGCGAGCAGTGCGCGGTCGCTCGACTGAGCGTCGAGAACTTCGAGAACGTCGCTGTTCATGTAGATAGCGATACGGCTCGACTTGCCGTCACGACGGCGCGACTTCAGGCGGTAATATCCCTGACGAAGCAGCTTCCACGCGTCGACAGAGCCAGCCAGCAAATCAGACACGTCGATGTTGGCGATACGGGCGTTATAACGCCAGTCCTTCACGGTCGTGCCGATATGCCATTCGTAAGTCGCGACCTTGGCGTAATAGGCGTCGCCGTTGGCGTCCAAGACCTTTTCTTCGCCCTTGTCCTGCATCGTAACACCGGCCTGGGTGCCTTCAGGATAGAGCAGAGAAGTCGCGTGATCGCCCCACGTGACGAACCAGATCGACGTATTGTCGTTGCCGCGACCGCCACCGTCGACGACCTGCGACGCCGAGCTTTTGGGAGCGCCGGACTTAGCGCCCGAGTAGTACATCGAGTAACGCGCCGAGAGGCCCTTGAACTTCTCGGGCGTGGTTGCGATGTCGTGATAGAACAGACCCGCAGCCATTTCCTGGTTCATGGCTTCGAAGTAAGGAGCGCTTTCAACAAGGCGCTGACGAGCCGGATCTTTAGCCAGCTTGAGCAATCGAGTGTCGACTTCCGAGCGTGCTTCCAAGAAGCCCGTCGTGTCGTCGACCTGCTGCATCGTCGACTTGGACTGTTTCACGCCCTTGTACAGACGGCCCCACGAAGCAGACGGCAGACCCGTGCGGATCAGCGTTCGCTCAGTCGCGCCCATGTTGCAAGCGCGGGCGATAGCGTCGTCCAGGATGGGATTATCCTGCGAGAGAATTTCGATGACCTGTCCAGGCCCATTGGCCTTGTGCATGTCAATAAGCTGAGGGTAGGTCTGACCGATAATTGCCATATCTATTTGCCTTTCGGTGCGTCAGTAGGAAAAAGCGAATGTGCTACGTCGACCGGATTGCCCGACCCACCCGCACCACCACTCGGCGGGACATCCTCGCGGATCATCGCCCCGGCCTTCGACATGAAACGGATAAGCTCCGGATGGTTGCCGCCTCCACTTGCGTTCAAATATTCTTTGAGCGCGGGCGTTCCGAGCTTGTTGACGGCGCGCGTTGCTGCGGAGACTGTCGCGTCCCACTTGTCGCCGCCGATTTCCTTGTCTGCCTTCGCGGTATCGGCCCAGCCTTGGACCGTTTCGCCCCACTGCTTCGTCTCTTGTTCGATCTCTGCGCGCCGCGCCTCGATGTAGTCGTTCGTTAGGTCTTGAGCTTCGCGATGCGTGTAGCCTTTTGCTTTGAGACGCGGGCTAAGCTTGTCGAGCAATGCCTTGTCGACCTCGACACCGTCCGGCATCGTCAGGTTATATTTGCCGTCTTCCGGAACCTCATCGAGCGGGTCGGCGCTTTTCTTGTCCTTGTCTTCTGACGGTTTCGTCTTGTCGTGTTCGGCCTTCGCCGCAGCGTTTTCCGCGTCGCTCTTGGCCGGATCTGCCGTGTATTCCTTCCAATCCGTCGCCGCTTTATCACCGGCAGGAGGGTCAGCAGGCTTGTCGTCGACTGGCTTCGCGGGATCAGCGGGCACCGCCGGATCGGCAGGCTTCTCATTCGGAAACAGGACAGTGCCAGGATCGACCGGAGGCGTGCCGCCGCCAGCGCCGCCCTCATTCTCAGCCGCGAATGCACGGAAAAACACGCTGTTAGAAAGCTTCGTCATCGTCCTCTGGCTCCATTTTCTCAGCAAGCGATTGCGCCGCTGCCTTGTCTGCGTCCCGAATGTCTTTCATCGCGATCAGCAGCGTCGGGTAAAGCTGCGGATCAATTTCATCGAGCTTTGCGATCAGCATTCTGCCGGCCGATTGCTGCCCGAGCGCGTAGTTCGTCGAAGCGCTTTCACCCGTGTATGCGTCGCGGTAGATCGCGCACTGTTCGAGCATCCAGAACAAAACGCGTTTGCCGGAACTGAGCGCGAAGACCTCGTTAAAGGCCCTCGACATCTCATCGCGTTCGATAATCTGAGCGGGAGACAGTTGTTCGGTTAAATCATCGCGCATCAGCCAATCCCCAACCGTTGAAGCAACGCGCCGCCACCAGGGTTATTCTGAGCGTCAGCGAGAACGGCCGCAGCCTCAGCGCCCTGCTTTGCGGCAGGCGCGACTTGCGACGCCATTGCCGCCTGCTCGGCTGCTTTCTGCTGCTGTGCGCGCGCCTCGCGGACCTTCGCGACATCATCGTCAGGCACGACGATAGACGGCGGCACGCCGATATAATCGAAGTAGACGTCGACCGCTTCGTCCGCGTCGATCTTGTCGAGGACGTCAGGTTTCACGGCCGATAGCTGACCGACGAACGCCACGCCGCGTTCAATCGCCCCTGTCGCGACGGCCTTCTGAGCTTGCGCCAGCATCGACGTGTATTCGATGCCGAGGTTTTTCTTTTGCAGATCAGGAGGCGGAGGCGGCAACAATTCGCGCCTGTTCATGATCGCATAGGTTCGCTCAATCACCGGCTCGAGCTGGCCGTTGTAAATGTTTTCGAGCACCGGACCGAGCGCCAGAAGCTTTTCTTCTTTGCGCTCCGCGATCTCGAATTGATTGCGCGGCTGAATGCCTTCCATGTTCGCCAGCATCAGGAACAGGTCAGCATAGAACGTGCGTTCGATACGCTGCTGCACGTCGTGAATGTCTTCGCGAAGCTCGCCAAGTTGAAGCCGCACCTGCATCGCCTCGCGATACCCCATGCGGTTCGGGTCATCGACGTAGGTAATCGAACCCGGCAGAAGCGAAGCCGGGTTGTTTCTCATGCTCGTCGGCCCCGTCATCGGCGGCCGGACTTGCTTGTCGATGCCTTCGAGTTTCCGCGTCTGTTCCTTCTGAAGCATCTTCACGTCACCGATGGCGTCTTGCCCTGGCGACGTGGCATAATGATCGTCGCCCGACAGTTCCCACGGGGGCGCGATAATCGGGTTTTCCTCGAAGCCGCTTTCTTCGAGAAGCCTGTTGGCGTCGCTGCCTTCCTCCCAATAGTTCGAGAGGTACGGCATATCCCACTTAGCGGGGCTGTCAGAATTGCGCTTTAGGCGCGGCTCGATTGCGTGCCAAATAACGAAAGTCTCATCGTATCGGCCCGCATCGAACTTCGAGCGCACGCTGCTGCTGACATTGTCCAAGCCGAAGCGCGCAACGATCCGCTGCACCGACCAGCGAAAGCAGCGATAGAGCGTGGTCGCGCGGCCAGCGTCGTTGCGCGAAAGCCAGAACGTGCCATGCAAAAGCTGGATGATCCGGACGACTTTCTCGTCATCCTCGACGAGTATGCCGCACGACTGACCAAACAGGCCGAGATCGCCGTATCCGGTATGGAACGACGTGTAAATGTTCGATGCCGAGAACACCTTGCGCAAGCGTTCCTCGGTAAGCGAAAGGTATTGCTTGACCGGCGCGAAGTCTCGCAAGTCCGGATCTTCAGCCCCGAGCTTGAACCAAGGCCGCGCCGGCGATGTCAGGCCCGAATGCATGCCTGATTTGAGCGTGCGATAGGCGAGCGTTCCCGTCCCGTCGATAATCTTCTTCCGCGATGCCGCGCGTTCAGCACGCAATTGCGCGCGATACCGCGTTGGATCGACATTGCTCGCAAGCTCCTGCCAGTCGCTTTCCCACGGCTGGCGGATCTGCTTCAGTTCTTCGCAACGCCTGCGGTGATAGGCGATTTGCGTCTCGTTGCTCGGCGCGTTCATGGTCAATGCCACCTTCGGAAATCCCAAAACGGAACCGGATAAAAAACGGCAGTGAGGCACGCCCGGTAAACGACGACAGCGCCCGCAATAACGATCGCCAGTTCCATCACTGCCCCAGGAGAGTTTTCTTGCCGGTCTCGCCTAGCGCCGAGACACCAGAGCCCGATGTCAGAACTGTCGACGTTCCCGCGCGCATACGGTCCATCGTCCGCCTGGACGACGACGAACGGGCAGCATCACCGTCAGGCGTGCGCTGTTGAGCGTATTGCGTCGGCTCTTGGAGCTTCGGCGTGGACGGACCTTGTGGAAGAATGCACATAGCGGCACCTTTCGTTTAAACGGCTAAGAGATTGAAGAGCACGACGAGCACAGAGCAGAGGCCCGATCCCAGCGACGTCGCGAGCGAGACACGCGGGTTTGTCAATTCGAACAGGCTAGCCAGTTCGAGCACGTACGAGACGGCGATAGGCCATGCGGCAATGATCGCGAGCCAGACATAAGAGCCGTCGCGTTTGTCCAGATAGACCGCGAGACAGATCGCGCACAGAAGCACGCAGAACGTGCGCCCGTTCGTGGCGATGTTCTTAAGGATCGTGAGGCGTTCCAATTCGCTCATAGCTGCACTCCGGATTAAGAGCACAACACCACGCGAACGGTTGTCGCCTTCACTCAAGCGGGTCGTAATCGGTCGTCACGGCGTTATATCTCTGACCGGCCGCAGTCCTTTGCTCTTGCATGCGGTCACGCTTCGCGACGGGTTCAGAGAACGTCAGAGCCAGCGCGTCGAGCTTGTTAGGCGACGGCAAGCCGCGTTCCTTCATGTCTTCCTTGCTTTCGATCTGGATCTTGCCGTCCAGGCGCGGCACCGTTTCCGGCCCGATAATATCCTGATAGAGCCCTTCGTCGGCCGGATCGATTGCGCCACCGGCCTTGATCCATCGCTTGACGCCGCCGATTATCTCAGCCCGCTTGTTCAGAAAGCCGGGATCTGTCGCCTTGCCCGAGAACCAAATCAGCCGCCACGACCGGCCCATGACTGAACCGGCGCTAACGATGCCCGTGCCATATCCCGCGTCGACAAATACCGCGTCCGCCTCGTGCTCATCTTCGAGACGCGCGATCAGGTTCGCCACTTCCACATCGTTATCGTTGCGCGGCAGCGTGGCGAGAGACTTCGAATAGAGCCCTTGCCGCAGCATAATTTCGAGATTGTCGTCGCCCGTCCAAGCCGGATCGACGCCGATAATGACGGGCGCGAAGCTGTATTGTTCGCGTCGCAGATGGACCTTGCGCGCCTTGTCGACGTCATCGGCTGATATGTATTGCATGGCTGACTGGCTCGGAAATTGGCCGCGAACGCGGACCTTGACGAGATCGCTGTCCTCGCCATGGTCGTCGACGAGGCGTTGCAGGAATTGCTTGTTAGTACCTGGCACTGTGCGGCTATCGATCTGCCGATTGACCCAGCGATGCCGAAAGCGCCTGAAGCACTCGCGGAAACGGCCGCTGTTTCGCGTCGGGTTGCCGAAGACAATCCAAATGATCACGGTGTCTTCGTCCGTCATCGCGCCTTCAGCGACTTGCCACACGTTGTCGTGGATGCGCGACGCCTCGTCGAACTCGAGCAAAATGATCTTGCCCTTGTTGTGCAGGCCCGCGAACGCTTCCGTGTTGTGCTCTGACCAGGGGATGAAATCCTGTCGCCAGCTATCGCTATGCAGCGGATCGCGCGACTTGATGGATTTGATCTGGACGTCAAACCAGCCGGCCGTAATCGCGAGCTTGAACCACTTGCCGATCTCCGGGCTTGTCTTCGTCACCAACTGGTTTTCGGTGTTGGCCGTCGTCAGAACGCGCGCATCATCCCAGCAGGACATTGCCCAGTTCGAGAGCATCCCCATGCACGCGGACTTGCCGATGCCGTGGCCAGACGCGACTGAGATCTGCAAAGGCTCATAGCGTTTAGACGGATCGCTTAGGTGATCGCGTATGACAGTGAAAATATCGGCCTGCCATGCACGCGGGCCATCGTAGGACGATAGCGCGCCTTCGCCCCAATCCCATGCGACGCGGCTCCATCGCTCAGGATCAAACCGGCAGTCAGCAGCTAGCTCAATGATCGCGTCGTTCGGATCTTGATTGTGCCCGATGCCGACCTTGCGCTTACCAGCCACGCCGCACCGGCTTTCGTGGATCGTGCGGAAGCACGTAGCCCCGGTAGCGCAGGCTTGTGTAGCTCGTGAAGTATTCCTTGCACCAAGAGAGCAAGAAAACCCGCCAAGGCACCCGCTTGCCTTTGCCGAGCGCCACCCGTTCAATGCGACGACACTGCCGATATGAGCGGCGAGCCTCGTCGACGAGCAGATACGCGACCATGGCGACCAGGACGATCAGCCCGAGCATCGCCACATAGCCGAGGATCATCGCCGCCGCGTTCAGAGCTTCCCACGTCATGATTTGCCACCGCGCTTCGCAGCCCGCGCCAATCGCTCCGCGAGAGCGTCAAGGCCCGTCACTTCCAATTTATCGTTGTATAGGGAGTGGTGACGCGCCAGCATATCGAGAGCCTTCAGCCGATCCGCGCGCTTGATCTTCGCGACGTGCTCGACTTCGCCCTCACCCTTCGAGATTGTGATGATGTCCATACCGGCCACTGCGGCGGCAGTCTCATCATCCCAATCGGCCGGCCGCTTCAGTGCGCCGTTGTCATCGAACATCTTGCGGATGTCACCGAACGCAACTTCTGCGATTGCTTGCAGCACGCGCTCAGCATTCAGGTCGAGCTTATCCGCGCGCTTCTCTGATGCTTCTGCAACAGCAGCCTTCACATTAGCATTCGTTAACAAACGCGCGCCTTGCACGGTCGCGGTCTTCTTCGAATAGCCAGCACGGATCGCAGCCTGCGTTGCGTTCAGGTCGATCAAATATTCGCGGACGAACAGCGCTTGTTTTGCGGTCAGGTCTGACATGCCGCGATGTTTACGCGGCGAATGGTTGCCGACATGAACGCATGGCGCATCACAGCGCAGCGCATCACATCATGGACCGGCAGTGACCTCGATTTGAGCCGCTTCTATCTGATACCGTCTCGCTACTTCGAGATGGTAGCAGCGTAACCCTCTGTTTCCATTGAGCTATTCGGCTTCAATTCCCTGCTACCAACTAAGTTTTTCAAAACTTTATTTCTACCTATATACCCCATTCATATGATGTATATGCTCCCCAACCCTCTCACCTATATTTATACTGTATTAGTTAGTAGCTAGTAGCAGAGAGGGGAATAGAGCAGTAAAATCAGCAGCTTGGGGGTGCTACCGTCTCTTTTTTGTTAGTAGCGGAGCTAGTAGCAGGTAGCAGCGGATTGAAATCAGCGCCCAAGAAAAAGCCCGCCGAAGCGGGCCACTCTCACCAATCTGTCGTTAGCGTCTCTGGCGGCGGTATGTCATCGCCCGGCTCATGCGGCCACCACTTGGCATGATTGATGTCGCCGCGAACGTAAGCCTTCGTCTGCTGACCGTTCCGTCTCAGGTTCCGCACGTCCGGATCGAAGCCGAGCCCGGCGAGTGACTTCTGCAACGAACGCCGCTGAAGGTCCGTGATCTTGTGCAGGCTGGCATTGTCGAGGCCCACGAGCTTCCACGCTTCACGGACCGAGAGCTTGATTGATCCGTCCGGTATCACGCCGTCGAGAAGATCGCCCCACGCGCCGAAGTCCGTCTTGCCAGTGTTGGCCGCGTTGTTCTGCTCATACAGCGCGTCATCGAGATACAGCGCCTCGTCAGGCTCAGCCGCCACGGCTTCGCTCCATAGCTGATCTCGGACGGACACAAGCCCGTCGACATCGGCCTTGCCCGCGTCGACGACCCAGAAGCGCCTATTGCCGGTCAGCGACGTCAGGAAGCGCTTCTCGTTCGATGTCCCGAACAGGATGAACTCGCGCCGCACTTCCGTTTCCGTCCGAGCGTATGCCTTGCGCGCGCGATCCGACTGCGTTGTCACGAAGTGCTTGACCGTCTCGACCTCGCGGCGACCCGCGCCGATCATCTCGGCCATCTCGATCAGCCACTTGCCGGAAGATTGCTCGATAACGGTCTTCGCGTCGGATCCAATTCGAAGCTGGTCACCGAACCAACGTGGATCCGGACAGAGCGCACGGAGCAACCGGGACTTGCCCAGGTTTTCCGGACCGGCCAGCACCAGGACGTGATCGAACTTGCAGCCCGGTTGAAACACGCGGCGCACAGCGGCGCAGAGCATTTTGCGAGCGAAGGCCCGCGTCAGCGGCGTTGCCTCGACCCCAAGATATGTTTCGAGCCATCCATCTAAACGCGCCACGCCATCCCACTCAGGAAGCGCCCGCAGATAGTCCCGCACGGGATGAAACGACTGTTCACGCGCAACGCGCTCGATCACCGGGGGAACGGTGGAGAACTTCGGCGCTAGCTCTTCCGTCTCGAGCCATTCGACGATGTGCGAAATATCAACGTCGACAATCTCGCGCCTAGACCACGCGCCGCTTCCCTTGTCCCAGGGCGGCCGGTTGGCGAGAACGATGCGACCGGCGAACTCGTCGTATCCGAGCACGCCGCTCATTTCTTCATGGTGCAGGAGGTACATCGCCCAGTTTTTTGCGACGCCGGGCTTGGGCTTGTCGTCCTTATTGTGGACGAGCTTCATTTTCCAACTGTCATCCGCCGCGACCGTCTTGCCCGTGCGGATGTCCGTCACCGTTGCCTGACGCGGCTTCTCCTGCTGCATCGGCTTTAGTTGCTGGATGATCTCCTGCGAAGACTTCCCGGCAGGAGCAGCAGGCAACGGCCTTGCGGCAGGCTTCTCGAAGTCGCCAGGGAATTGCTCAGCCCGCCACGCGCGCCACTCGTCGACCGGCATGGCCGTCTCGCGCATGTAGGCGTCAAGCTCAGCCTTGCCCCAGCCATCAGCCACCGCGTCGGCGCAATCCCAGCCCTTCGGCGGCATCTTGCCCGACTGGTAGTCTGCGAACGTGTATTTTTCCATGATTTATGCCCGGCCAAGGTTGCGCCGAGGCGAACTCGGATCGTCAGCATTGCCGCCAATGGTTGGCGCAGCGAGCGGCGCTCGACCGTGGATCGCAATGCCGATCACATCATGTTGTGGTGGATACGCGGGACGTTTAACCATAAAACACAAGATGTAGTGGTGTGAATTTTTAGCTGATGCTATCGAGATCACATCACCCCGTCCCGTTCTGCCTTAAACCCGGCCATAAGAAAGCCGGGTCTTTTCGTGCTTCGGCATCACAAGTACATCATCGTTGCGAATATCACAACAGAAGTGTTGACTTAATGCGTACTGATGTGGAAATGTTGCGGGCATCGCAACGGAGACCGCATCAATGGACGTTCAACCCCGCACTCTCGAGCAGATGGAGCTTCGGCGCACTCGCTACGAAGTCCAGCTTGTCATCGGCAGCAAGTGCCGCATCGTCGGCTATACGGCCCGCAAAACGCGGGAAGCGCTGAACGAGTACATCGCCAAGCATCGCGACGAGATCGTTCGTCATATCGGAGATCCTGACAGCGCCTATTACGGCGCAGGCCCCGGCCGCATCGACATCAACGACGACGTTTCGATTTGCTTCACCGGCCGCACCGAGCGCGACGCGCGCCGGGCAATCGACCGCGAACTTAATTCGGAGATCGCGGCGTGACCCAGGCCCTTATCATCCCCGGCACCGACAATTCGGGCAAGCCGCGCCAGGACTTCGCCAACCAGATCGCGGCGCTTGACGACGCAGCATTCGTCAAAGAGGCCGAGCACCGCATTTGGCTGTCCGCTTACGCGAACAACAACCCGCGCTCTGATTATCATTGGCAGGCAGACGCTTGTTATGACGAAGCGCAGCGGCGCGAAAAGCCAGAACTCTATATTCGCGCGTTCAATAATGTTTCGGCAGGTGCGCAATGACCGTCCGCGTCATCGACACCGAAACAACGGGCACCGATCCGAACACCGACGAGATTTGCGAAGTCGCATCCATCGACATCAAGAAAATCGACGGCCTGTTCCGCGCGGTCAATCCGCTGTCTACGTTCGTCTCAATCTCGAAGCCGATGCCGGCGCAAGCGTCGGCCGTCCATCACATCATCGACGCGGATCTGCGAGGCGCACCGAAAATCGAAGAGGTTCCGCTTGCCGAGCACGACGACGGAGAACTTGTTTTCGTCGCTCATAACGCGGACTTCGACCGCTCATTCCTAAAGCCTTACCTGCGGTCACAGCGCTGGATCTGCACATATAAAGTTGCGCTTCGCGTGCTTCCGGATCTGCCGAGCCACAGCAACCAGTTCCTTCGCTATCACTTCGGGTATGTCACGCCGTTCGGCATGGCACGCGATACGCTCGACCCGCACCGCGCGCTATCCGACTGCTACGTGACCGGCGCTGTGTTTCTGAAGCTCATGCAGCTTGCTCCGAGCTTCGCGCAAATGGCGGCATGGAGCGACGAGCCCGCGCTGAAATCGCGGATCACGTTCGGGAAGCACAGAGACCGCCGGTACGACGATCCGGAAGTCCCGACGAGCTATCTGCGATGGATCATCAACGAAAGCGACCTCGACGCTGACACGAAGTTCAGCGCGCAGCACTGGCTAGCCCTCCGAGGCGCGCAGGAAAATCTAAAACTCATGGAAGGAGCGAACTAAATGAACGCGGAACGCAAATTGCGAGCCAACGAACACACGCAGGCGCTCGCGCAGAGGCTTTATCAAGTCATGCCTGGAGCGGTCCAGCCGCCGAGCGATGAACGCGGGAAGCTTTGGGGCGAAGTCGAGGACACGCCTGAATATGATTTCTGCGAGCAAATCGCGCTCGAAATCATGAGAGCGGCGCAGGCATATTCCATCAACCCATAGTCATAAAGCCAAACCCATGACCGACACCGAACAATACTACCCGCATCCGGAACTGAAGCCGCTGACGGACTACCCCGTAACGCTTCGAACACGAGTCGACCTAGAGCGAAGGATTTGCCGGAAAACTATCAGAGCACTCAAGGCCGCAGGCTACGAGCTTCGCGTTCATAGCGGCGACGACTGGGAGACGCCGAAGAAAGCCACGGAAGACAACCTGATGCGCGCGATGTTCAATCTCGACGACGCATGGCTGATGGTTTTCATGCCCGGCGAAGAAGAGCGCGAAGGCTGGGTCCGCTTCGTTTTCGGCAATAGCGGCTGGGACGTAATGAGCGATTACACGACAAATTTGGAAGACGTGCTCAAGCCCGTCAACGACTACGCCGACCGCTATTCCTGAGCGCCAGCCGTGGAGCCCGTGGATCAGCACGCGGGCTCTGCCGTTGGCGTTCAACCACTACAGAAAGCAGGCGCATGATCATCGAAATCGCCACGACGGTTTGCTCCGTTCTGCTGGCCATCCTGTTCATTTTCTCAGTCGTTCCGTTCGTGGCGATGTGCATCAAAGATCCGGACATTTTGCTTAGGCTTTTCGAGAGGAAGAAGCCCAATGACTGAATACAGCGCCACCATCGAAACGACCGTCGTGCGCGAAGACGACGAATATTTTGTGTGCGTCACGTTCGATGGCACGACGCGCCTAAAGCTTGGCCCCGTGGAACACAAGTTCGACGCGCAAGATCTCGCCGCGTCCACGTCGAAGACCATTCGCGCAACCTACGAACACCTGCTTGCGGCGCAGAAATTCAAGATCAGGGAGCAGTGAGCATGGTCGCAATCAACTTCCAGGCGCAATTCGTTTTCGACATTCGCGCCGGAGTGAAGACGCAGACAATCCGTCAGACCGCGCGCTGCAAGTCTGGCGACGAATTGCAACTCTACACCGGGCAGCGAACGAAGGCGTGCGAACTGATAGGAACCGCGACGTGCGCCATTTGCGAGCCGATCACTATCGCGGATGACTTCCTTGCGGTTCGCCACTGGCGTCTACCGGCAGGAGATGCAGAGCACATTGCGAAGATCGACGGTTTCGCCAGCCTCGCCGCAATGCGCGACTGGTTTCGCGAACGCTACGGCCTTCCGTTCACCGGCCATCGCATCATGTGGCACGACTTCAAAAATGCAAATGGGGAGGGGTGATGCTCGATAAGCTCATTCACAAATGTCCGACCTGCGACGGCGTTGGCTCGCTTGTGGCCTTCATCAACCGTGGCTCCGACATTGCTACGCATTCGCTCGAAGACATCGTTTGCTCAACATGCGGCGGCGAAGGCCGGATCAGCGATAAGCGGGCGATGCGCATATCAATTGGTAAGGCCCATCGGGATATCCGTGTCGCACGCTGCCAGAGCCTTCTTGAAGCCGCGCGTGAGCAGGGTATGGGGCCGGCGGAATTGAGCGCATGCGAGCACGGCCGCGGCCCTGACGATTGGTATCGCGCCGTCGAGGCAAGCTTTCCAGCGAGCCCAGTATTCAGCGGAGCGTGATGTGACTAAGCCCGGCGAACCATTGCCGGGCTTTTTATTTGCCCACCCCGTTGACGACTGATGCGACATGATGCTATGTGTTGTGGAAATCGCAACAGATGGACAGCCGACATGACCGCCAACGAGATCATTCGCCGCCTCAACACGATGACCGCCGAGCAGATTGCGCTCGTCCGTACCCTTATCCGCCAAGGCTACGGCGGCCAGGGCATCAAGTTCGAAACCGGCCTCACGATTAAGCAGATCAACGCAGTGTTCGCGACGCGATAAGCGCCGCCTCACCCCGCACGCTAAAGCAGAGCAACCCCATGAAAAAGAAATTCCCGACTTTCGAGGTCAGAGCCGCCAGCGCGGGCAAGGCGATCATTTCTTGGCGTGATGTGAACGCCAACCGTCGATACCACATCTGGGTCGACCGCAATCAGCAGCTTGACACCGTGATTTGCTCGAACTGGATCGACACGCAGGGCAAGAGCCGTGGCCGTACCCACAAGCGGCTAAAGCCGAGCGCGAAGAAGTGGGCACCGTTAATGGCCCACATTCGCGCCGTGCTCGCAGCCCGGCAGATCTCCGAAGCCCGAGCGTCTTTCAATCTCAAGCACGACGCAGGACGCGCCGCCGCATTCAAATTGGTGCCGCGCATCCCGACCGCTGAACTTCGCCCTTGCTGACACCCCGGAGAACCCCAATGTCGAAGAATTTCCCAGCCTTTGAAGTCGTGATTGACTGGAGAGACAAAGCCTATGTGATGTGGAGCGATGAGAAGGCCAACCGCCGCTTTCATATGTGGGTCAACAAAGGCGTGCTCGAAGACCAGATACATTCGAACTGGATCGACCCGGGCAGCAAGCGCATCGCGGGAACGCACAAGCTGCTCGACCCGCACTCGAAAAAATGGGCACCTTTTGTCAATCACGTCCGCGCCGAGCTTGCCGCTGGACGACTTGCCGAGGCTGAAGCCGTATGGAATCGCCAGAAGGAAGCAGAGCGCGCCAAGATCGCGGCGGATGTGGAGGCCGAGCGCAAGAAGCGGCAGGTCGAAGCCGCTGCGCCGGACATGCTTGCGGCGTTGAAGGAAGCCGATACGATTTGCACAGACCTGTTCGCCGGAGAGCGTTGCGATAGCCCATGCTGGACCGTTCTTAACAAACTCCGCGCCGCAATCGCCAAGGCCGAAGGCAGAGCCCAGGAGGCGGTGTAATGTACACTACAAACTGCACCATCGAGCGCGGCGACGAGCAGATTGAACTCGAAGTCAATTACTCACTGACGCCGTATTACCCGGCCCGCACCTACGGCGCGCCAGAAGACTGCTACCCGGCAGAAGGCGGCGAGGTCGACGAGTTGACGGCATACCTCGAAGGCGAAGTGTTCGCGCTTACCCCCGTCGAAATGCGCGCGCTCGAAAGGCGCATCTATCAGAACGACATCTGGTGAAGCGAAGCCCCATGAGAACCGAAACCGGCGACAAAATCGTTGATTGGTACATGGCGCTTGCCGACGACAAGAGCGTGCCAGCAGAGGTCCGAGACTTCGCCCGTGCGCAGCTTCGCGCGTGCGCCTTGAGGCTACCACATCAAACCGTTGAAGACGTGATAGGCACAGCGCAATGAACACCGCATTCCTCTTGATGGCTCAGTATAACGGCGCGGCAGTCGTGCCATTGGAAAAGGTTTGTGCCGACTACTTCAGCCACCTGACGCCCGCGAAGCTTTCACAGAAGGCAACGGCCGGCGAGATCGATTTGCCGATTGTGCGGATCGAGACGAGCCAGAAGGCCGCGCGCGGCGTGCATCTTCAGGACTTGGCGGCATGGATTGACGCGCGCCGAGCAGCGGCGCAGAAGGAAAACGACCAGCTTCAGGGGCGACGATGACCGACCGACCCAAAAGCCCCAAGGCGCTCGCCCTCGAAATCGACCCGAATGCATCGTGCAAAATGGAAAAGATACCGGGCAACTGGGGCGAATGGGCCATCGTCCGCAACGGAAGGGGAGCCGAAATAGGCAAGCACCGCACCACTCGCTATGCGTGGGAAGCGGCCTATAGAACGCTGTGCCATCAGCATCAAGGGAGGCTATAGACATGGCGAGGCGACGACGCGGCCCACGACCCAGCTGCTCGAATTGCGGGAAACGCGCGCCCATTGGCGACCGCATTTGCATGACGTGCCGCGTTGCCTCACCGGCAGAGAAGGCCGCACGCAAAAAGCCCCGAGGCCGGAAGAAGGGGAGCGTTTGGGCCGTCTCGGGTGGCCTTCCTTCGCTCGGCAAACGCTAAAAGAGAGAGGCACACTATGGACGCCGCCGACCTAAACGACCCCGCGAAGGCCGAGGCGTTCGTTCGCGAGAGCATCGCGGACCTTGCCGAGCAGATCGCCAGATGGGAAGCCTACGCACACGAAAAAATTCAGGAGTACCGGGAGCGCATTCCGCACCATCCGGAGACATTGGCGAAGCTTACGCGCTCAGTGATGGATGAATTGCGCGAGCAGATCGAACCACTGAGGCAGCACCGCGAAGCGTTGATTGAAACTATCGTTCGCGTCGAGGCGACGAGGCTCAAGACAATTATCGTTCCTCCGTCAGCCATCGACACTCAAATTCTTAAGTGACCACATCGGTATTACACGACGACTGAAGCCCGGCATAACCACTTGCCGGGCTTTTGTTTTTTTACAGCGCCGTCCAATCCATCATGGGCGCGACGGAGAATCTATGTGGTTGGTATTGCAAACCGGGTCCTGGTTTCAGCGGGCATCGGAAGCTTGCAGATTGTCAGGCTTAGATGTCCGCGTTAGTGAACGTCCGCGCTAATGGGGCACGGAATAGTGGGAGTTCCCATTCGGCGCAATGCGCTATGAATGCTTCAGCGGGCGCAGCGGCGCCGCCACCGGGGCGGATTGCCGAACGGTGACGCATTAACTTCTATATCGTCCAGCAGAATCAAGCCCGAATTCGAAGTAGGAATAACATCCGATGCCCGTTGCCAAGCCAAAGGCCCTCATCGTCGGCGCGTCCCGTGGTCTTGGCCTTGCGATGGCCGAGGAATATCTGTCGCGCGGCTGGGATGTCGTCGGCACCGTTCGGGGCAACGGCCGGACCGCACTTCACGATTTGAAGGACAAGCACGGCGCAGCGCTTCAGATCGAATCCGTCGACATCATCGAGCAGGATCAGATCGCGGCTCTTCGCGAAAGGCTCGCGGGCCAAACATTCGATCTGCTGTTCGTCAATTCGGGCGTCGCCAACGGCCCGGGCGAAGCGGTCGGGAGCATTTCGACCGACGAATTCATCCGCGTGATGGTCACCAATGCACTCGGCCCTATGCGGGTCATCGCGGCGCTCGACGACCTCGTGACGCCGACCGGCACGATCGGCGTCATGTCATCCGGCCTCGGCAGCGTAGGCGATAACGAGGATGGCGGCTGGGAAGTCTATCGCGGTAGTAAAGCCGCGCTCAACACATTCATGCGCAGCTATGCCGCCGAACACCGGAAGGGCGGCCGATCCCTGGTGATCATTTCTCCGGGCTGGGTGCGCACCGACATGGGTGGACCTCACGCGACTCTCGACGTCAGCGAGAGCATTCCGCGCGTGGTCGATGTGATCGCGGCGCAGTCAGGCAAACGCGGACTCAGCTATCTCAACTATATGGGCAAGACCGTCCGCTGGTGAGCGATTGACGTCGCCCGGCCGTCAATCAACGTCTATGGCGATGCCTTCACGGTCGAGCCGACAACGGCTGCTACGGCTTTTGCATCTTTGGGGCCTGGCTCGCGATCGGCGGGCTCGTCAGTGGTGCCCGGCGCATTCTCGATCTCGCCGAGCCATTTGGCCGTGCGCTCGAAATCGGGGTCGGCCTTGAAGCGTTCGCTTGGCGCGAAGCCTTCGGCACGGCTGATGCTCTGAGCGATCAGCTTGCGAAATTCGGGAACGTCGAAATACGAGGCATGCACGAGTTCCTTCCAGGTGAAGTATGTGCTGATCGCCGTGTCCGCGGTATGCGAGGGAACCGCAAACCTGATCTGCCCGATGGCGCGGCGAAACTTGGCGATCGACTGGCTTGCCGCGGCATTGCTGTAATCCGTTATGAGGTCCGCGATCGTGGACGGAAGGCGCGGCAGGGATTTTTCGAGCCACATCGGGCGATCCAACGCACCGATGGCAATTTCTCCTTCGGTGTCGTTACCGTAAGCGGCGCGCTTCACTTCGGCGTTGGTGATGCTGTTCAAGAACATGCTCGCGACAGCGCTGATGAACGTCGCGAATGCTTGAATGACGACCATCAGAAGAAGCGCGACCACGCCCAAAATCGCGGGGACGATGATCGCTGGAACAAACAGCGACCAGAACCAACGCTTCCGCCGATCCTGGAGGTCGGCTGCTCCGAGCGCCCATGATAGCTCGTCGGTCACGACATGAAGCAGGAGGCCGCTGTTGGTGGCAACGTCACGTCCGCCTCCACACAGCGTGCCGCCGTCGCAGGGACGTCCCCTGGATTCGAAGAAGCGCTTCTTGAAGCGCATGCCCCGTTCGATGGCGTCGAGGTTCGGGTATTGGGCTTCAAGTTGCTCGCGCTTTTCGCGATACTGCCGCCACGCCGCCTGTCGATCCAGCGGCGTCTGTACAGCGGCCCCACTTTCCGTCGTTACGGCTTCGCCATCGCCTTTGTGCGCGACCATGAGCTGCTCGCGGAGCGCGCTCAATGCTGCTTCCGCTTCTGGAGACGCATTGGCGTCGTAGATTTCGGTCTTGAGCCATTCGGCTATACCGACCATGGCCGGCGGCGACAGCAGAATGATAAAATAAATCAGCGGCAGCGTGATGACGGATAGCAGCGTGATCGACGAAACGGCGAAAGATTTGTCGAAAAAGTTCAACCGGGCGTCAGGCAGTAGCGCGAGGCCTTGAATGGCTTCATCTTCAGGATGAGATAACGGCAGCCAGCGCGACCCAAAGCTGTTTTTCGCGCGCCGGGTTATCCTCGAATGATAGTTCAGCAAGCTCCGGCTATCGAGCCAGCGCAGTGCCAAGTAGAAGGTGAGCGCGGGTAGGCTAGCGAGAACGCCGGTTGCAACCCATACGCGCGGAAAAGTTCTCCCAAAGATCGTCTGGTCGCCGCCGAGCTGGGTCGCCAGAACGTAGACGATGAACATCAAGAGCAACATCATCGAGGCGACGAAGATGACCTTGCGCATCAAACTCAGCCGCGTGAGAAGCCAAAGCTCTCGACGCAGCTTGAGAAATGGCGTGCCGACGGTAATCCAGCGCTTGAGGTTCGCGAGTGGCCTCTTGCGTGCGGCATTGTTGAGCAAAGCATCTGAAAGAATCGAGCCGCCGTGGCTATGGCCAACGATGCAATAGGGCTCGCTCTTGGCTTCGAGCTCGCGCATGGTTTTGGTCAGCCGTTCGCCGGCTTCGCGCCGCTTCATTTCGCTGTTGTCACCGGCCCACGGAAAGGGCAAGAAGTTCAGCTCGCCGTCACGCGCGTCGATGAGAGCACGCATATCGTTTTCGAAGACGCTGCCTTTTTCCCACCATTGCAAGTCGGGCGGAGGTCCGCCGTCGGGACCGGCAGCTGTCGGGGCCGCGAACGTGCCGTGTACCGCAATGATGGTTGCCAAGGCCCCCTCCTCCGTCCCCCGCTACGCAGTCGCCTGCAATCACGATTTGATCGCGTTCCGCGCTTGTTCGCTTTACGGGATTTTTGTCTCGCGAAAAATAGTGCTCACATGCCGGATTGGCGGCGGATGATGCCCGATAGGATCGAACGCGGCACCACGGCAAGCTACAATCACAATACGAATGTAAGTGCCTGTGGCCTCAATGCACTTGCCTCTTATGTGCGGATCGACCGGCAGAAGAGATCTCTTTCCGGCTTCCAACGCGCACGACTTAGTCTCTATTCGAGAACAGCTGCGCCCAATGCGCCGTGATGGTTTGACGCGCTTTGAAGGCTATCTCCCTCACATCCGATTTTCATCCCCCGATGAGAAGAGACTGCGGCTGCTGAAACCTGTTTTCTTCACGGAGTATTTGCGTGCTGACCAACTTGCGCGATACAAAAACCAAGGAAAAAAAGTTCAATGAGCCAACCGCCGTCTACCAATCCCCAGCGTTCCGTTATCCATCTTCTGCGCCGCGTCGATCAGTGCGCTGCCCAACTCTATTTGACCGAAAGTGCCGACAACGATCTCACGCTCCGTCAGCTTGCGATCCTCACCGCGATTTCACGTCAAGAGAACCTGAGCCAGACCGATCTGGTCGCGATCACAGGCATTGACCGCTCAACGGTTGCAGGTATCGTTAGCCGGCTCATCCGGAAGGGCCTATTGGAACGTAAGCGTTCGCCGCTCGATGGCCGCGCCTACTGCGTCCGTCTTTCCAAGCGCGGCGCAAAGGCCGTTTCGGGCGCCGACCGTCTCTACTCGCGGGTCGAGAAGAAACTTCTCGCGTCGGTTCCTGCTTCAGAAGCGACTAAGTTCGCTTCGACTCTCAGAACCATCCTCTCGGCGCACGCAGAAGACGCAGCATCCGCGTAGTACGCTGAGTTTGTTCGCCATCCAAAGGTCGCCGGCAATTCATCCATAGAATGTCGGCGGCCGCGCGAATTTGCAATTGACGTGTCGCCATTGCCACCTATCATCCAAAAGTGCTACGGGATGAGGGCTATGTTGCGCACGCAGTTGGATTGGCCGAATCCGTCGTCAGACGGACTGGTCGAGTATTCCATTCACACATCTGATGTACACCCGCGGGATCGTTTCCAATATTGGTACGAGTCGAGCCGCCGTGTGTTGGGACCTTACGAGAACCGCCCCGATCAGCGGGCTGGTTTCGAAGGAGATTTGCGCTATCTTTCGGTGCCGGGGATGTCGCTCATCGTCTTCCGCTGCAATGGCATGCGCGCGTGGCGCACAGAACGTCAGGCCAACATCTTTGGCGAACTCGTTCATATCATCATGCCCCTCGCCGGCACGGTGAAGCTTAGGCAGGACGGTCGCGAGGCGGAACTCGGGGCTGGAGACATCTGCCTCAACGATGCTGGACGGGCATCGACGTTCATTCAATCGCCGTACGCCCGTTGCCTCGTTATTGAATTCCAGCGGCGCGAGTGCGAGGCGCGTCTCGGTCCGCTCAGCCGGTGGACGGCGCGGCGTGTCGACGGCAAGCAAGGCGGCGGTGCACTGGCTTCTGCATTTGCGAGACTTCTTCCCGACCAGATTTCATTCATGAGCACACAATCGCAGGCGGAGATCGCGCGACAATTCCTCGATCTCGTCGCTTTAGCGGTGAAGGAAATGGAAGGGGTTGCGTTTGCTCACTCGTCGGCGCGGCTTGCGTCGTTGCTGCGTCTCAAAGCGGTGGTCGATTCAAATCTGACGAACAGCAATGTAACCTGCGAAGAGCTTGCGGCTGCTGCGGGCATTTCGGTTCGATATGCTAACCAGTTGCTCGATGCGGAGCAAATATCCTTGCAAAGGCTGTTGTTCAGCAAGCGCATAGAGAAATGCCAGGCGGCACTTGCAGATCCGGCGCAGGCGCATCGCCAGATCAGCGATATCGCGTACTCGTGGGGCTTCGGTGACGTTTCGCACTTCGGCCGCCTCTTCAAGGCGATGATCGGCATGACGCCACGCGATTACAGGAAACTCAATATCCTCGCCCGTTGACGAAATCTGAACGAAATTCTGATAGGATATGTGGCTTGCGGAACCTTCCGCGGGCCATTTTACTTTTGTTTGCTCCTGAGACCATCTGTGGTCAAAATTTCTAGTTATAGAAATGAAGATTGCGCGCGGGCGCATTGTAAAGGGTAACAGCCGATAGGATCCCGTCTTGAGCGTGCAACAGGAATTGTTAGCCCGTGCCATGGCGCTTCGATCCAAGGCCGCAAGCAAGGCACATAGCCTTGCCATTCGCTATTCGATCACCCTCAGCCGCATCGTCTTCCTCGGCCTCTTGCTACTTCCGCTGCTCGAGCCCAACAGCTTCTACATCATCCGTGCGGGCCGAGTGAGTCTACCCGCCGAGCAGGAGTTGCATGCGCGATCAGAGGTCACCCCCTTAGCGCCTTCGGTTTCACGGGGCGTCACCGCCGAAGCAGAGGCTCCCTCGGCGCCGGTCGCGGGCGAACCGCCATCGGCGAAGACAACCGACAGTAAAGGCCCGGACTTACCGGCGGCGGATACGCCTGCTCCGTTGCTCCCGCTGAAGCCGGGAGATCCGCAGGCTGCCCCCGCTAAACCGCTGCCGCCTTCGAAGCAGGCCGCGTTGCCCTGGACAGAGGCGGAGATCGCAGCTGCGAAAGCCGAATGTGCGCAGCTTCTCGCAAAGGTCACGGTTGTTTCGGAAGAACTTCCGCCGGCCCGCGAAGGCATTTGCGGCGCGCCGGCGCCTCGCGAACTCAGGAGTGTCGGCGAGAGCAAAGTGAAGATCGAGCCGCCTGCAACGCTCAATTGTCCGATGATCGCGGGCCTCAGCAGCTGGATCACCGATAAGCTGCAACCGGCGGCTCAAAAAAGCTTCGGTTCGCCCGTGGCGCGCGTGATCGCTGAATCCTACTCATGCCGAAATCGCTATGGCCTCGCGCGGGCGCCGCTCAGCGAGCATGCGTTGATGGATGCGGTCGACGTATCGGCGTTCGTGCTGGCTGACGGGAGGATCATCCGCATTTCCAAAGGATGGGGCCCGACCGCCGGTGACCTGAAGCGGGCCGCTGCCAAATCCAGCGAGGCGCCCGCCGACGAGAAGATCAAGGGCGAAAAGATTCTTGTTTCGGCGTCCAAGCTCGGCGCGCACGACCTCGCGAAACAGGGCGAAGCAAAAAAGGGCGATGACAAAGCGAAATCGGAGGAAGCGGAGAAGGACGCCGCAGCGAAACTCGCGTTGTCAACGTTCCTTCATCAAGCTCACGACGACGCCTGCGATATTTTCGGCACCGTACTCGGGCCTGACACCAACGACGCGCACCGGGATCATTTTCATCTCGATATGAAAGTCCGGAAGTCCCAGCGCGGGCTCTGTCAGTAACTCCGTGTGCAAGACCGCGCCTCTGTTCGCACCCGTTGCCGGGGCGTGCTCAGATTTTCAAAGCGATGAGATCCATGGAGCTGCGATGGCGTTCGCCGATGTCGTACTCGACGAATTTGAAGCCTTGTGACTGGAGCAACTGCACGAGCCTGGCGCGCGTGAAATGATGATAGCGCTCGATCTCCGCCCAATAGGGGTTTGTTCCCGTGGCATCGAGCGCTCGCCACACGATCGAATCCATGTTGAGCGATGAGATGAAAAGCGCGCCTCCGCGCTTCATCATCCTGTTTACAATGCCGAGCGTCGTTGCTGGAAACGGCGTCCGGTCCAAGACGTCGACCATGCTGACGACGCTGAAGCGGTCTTCGGCGGCGAATGATTCCAGATCGCAGTGCGCGTCGTATCCGAACTTTTTGAGCTTCGCGACGCTCTCTTCGCTTGCGTCAATTCCGGCCGGGGAAAATCCCCATTCTGCGGCCGTGAAAAGGAGCGACGCGTTGCCAAAGCCGACGTCGAGCCAATCGCCGGACGGCACATGGCGCGCGATGCGGGCCACGATTTTCGCCGACACCTTGCGTTGATTTTCGGCGTCCTTTCCGACCTTCTGTTCGGTCTTGGCCGCCGGAAAGACGATCTCGCGACCTTCCGGGGTCAGGTAGCCTTCGGTGAAGACGTGCGCGCAGGATGCGCAACGACACCATTTCTGCATCGGCGGAAGCATCGAGTTGTAAGCCGGATGGTTCGTTATTCGCGCTTCGTTTGCGCGCGAGATCTCGCGGCCTTCGCAAAGCGGGCAGGATTCGTAGATTGTCCGAGGGCCTTGTGGCTTCGGCTTCATAGCTTCCACCGGCGGCGGAGCGGTCGTGGGTTCGACAACCGCAAATGCCTGAGGGGCTTGGCCCGATCGCATGATGTCTACCATCTTCTCAAAGGATGCTTCGAGGTTCCGTGCGTAGCGCGTGGAATCGAATAACGGCGCGGTATCTCTCATCGATACGAGCTTGCGCCGGATCCGGTCGAGCTTGCCTTTGTCGCGCGCGAGTTCAATCGCGAGGTCGGTGTAGGCATCGAGGTCGGTGGTGATGAGTTCGGGAAGGCCCATCGCAGAGAGGAGACTACCGGCGACACGTCCGGAAAACGTTTCACCGAGGCACGTCAGAACAGGCAATCCGACCCAGAGCGCGTCGCTCGTCGTCGTGTGCGCATTACAAGGAAGCGCATCCAAGAAGAGATCTGCAAGGCGCTGCCGCGCGAGATGCTTTGGGATCGACGCGCGGTTGGCAAAAACCAGGCGCCCCGGATCGACGCCGCGGCTAGCAGCCTCTCGCCTCAAGTTGTTGGCGCAGGTCTGGTTCGGAACGAGCAGCCAAAGCACCGAGCCCGGCACCTGCTTGAGCACGTGCATCCAGACGTCGAACATCGTTGGATTGAGCTTGTAGCTATTATTGAACGAACAGAATACGAACGCATCCTCGGGAAGGCCGCAATCGGCGCGCGTCACCGGCTCTTGCGATATCACCCGCTGCCGGTCGTTCGGCTGATAGGTATTTGGAAGGTGGACAATCTTCTCTGAATAGTCCGGCTGGTGCTCCATCGGCGCCACGACGGCATCGGCCAAAATGTAATCGATGAAATCGGCCCCCATCGTCCCAGGATAGCCCAAGTAATTCACCTGGATCGGCGCCGGGCGATAGCTGAAGATTTCCGGACGCGCGTCTTTTGTAAATCCCTTGAGGTCAACGAGGATATCGATCCCATCCGCATTGATCTGGGCGGCGGCATCGCGGCTCGTCATCTCGCCAATTTTTCTGACGTGCTCAAATGCCTTCAGCAGGCGCTGGCGCATTGCGCTGCCATCTTCCGGGCTGAAGCAGTATCCGAAGATCTCAAAGCGTGCGTGGTCCAGCTTTTCCAAAACTTCGGCGAACAGCATGGCCGTTGCGTGCTCGAAGAAATCGCAGGAGAGAAAGCCGAGCCGGATGCGCCGGCCAACTCCGAGACTGTTCTGATAGGTTTTAAAGCGCTGGTCTGGCGGAGCAGCGATCGGCTTGATGTAGTTTCGGGCCACTTTCAGTTGGTCTTCTCGCGTGGACCATAGTGAAATCAGCGGGAACGGCGCGATATGCATCGGCTTCGTTCGGAAGTTTTCGAGGCAATAACGCCCCTCTTCGTCGACGCCGAACCAATCACATTGGAAATGGAGCAGGTTCAAATATTCGAACCGGTTGACGAACGCTTCGGGCGCGCATTCGAGGCATTTTTGGAAGGCTAGATCCGCTTCCTCGTACCGCTCACACATTTTGTGCGTGATCGCCAGATTGTAATGTGCTTGCGCAGATGTCGGGTCGAGCTTGATCGCGTGTTCAAGCGCCTGGACTGCTCCCGCTTCCATCTTCAAGGCGCGAAGCACGCCGCCGACGGCGGTGTATGCGTCAGCGCGGTCCGGATCGATCACGAGGCCGGCCTGGTAACTCGTAAGGGCTTCCTCTAAATGGCCGCGCGCCTCGAGTGCAAGGGCAAGGTTGAAGTGATAGTCGGCATTATCCGGCTTCGACGCAACGGCGCGGCGGCAAAGTTCTATTGCTTCGTCATATCGCCGGTCCTGGCGCAGAAACAAAGCCAGCTCGTCGAGTCGCTTCGCAAGCTCATCGCTGCTCTTCGATTCTGCTTCGATCTCGGCGGCAACCGACGCCACGGGACGTGTCATCGCCGATATTCGCCGGTCAAGAACGCGTGCTTCCTCGAAGCCCGGATCGAGTTGGAGGGCCTGCCTGCAGCGCGCCGCCGCCGCTTCCGGCTGACCGGACTTCAGCATCAGATTGCCGAGCTTGACGAGCACGGCGGGCTGATCGGGCTTCAGCTCGAGCGCCTTGATATATGTCGTTATCGCCTCAGGTTCGTTCTCAACTAGCGTGAGGAGATTGCCCAACACCGTATGGACCTCGGCGTTCCGAGGCTGCAACGCGAGACACTCGCGGCAGGCGGCGATCGCCTCGTGGGATCGACGCATTTCACCCAGGATGATCGCGAGGTTGAGCCACGCCTCGTGATAATTTGGCTGATGGGCGACGCTCTGGCGGATGTATTCGACCGCATCATGCGTTTCCTGCCGCTTATACGCGATGAGGCCCATGTGGTGCAGACTTGGAGCATGGGTTGGCAGACGGGTGAGGACCCGCCGATGCGCAACTTCCGATTCAGCCAAGCGGCCGTTTTTGAGGTGTTCGACTGCCTGATGATAATCGCGTGCGATATCGGGAACGCCGGCGCGCTGAGGAGTGCTCTGTGACGTCGCGTGGGCAAGCCGCCGATCTCTTCGATTCATGTCGCAGTCCCGATTCGCATCAGCCCATGAAAAACGCCGGAGTCTGTTCTGACTCCGGCGTCCTGTGCGAGGCTTGCGGGTACCCGAAAGGCGGCTTGCGCCTATTCGGCCGGATGAAGCGGCGTCTCGTGAGATGGCGCCCGTGACCTGCGGCCGAGATCGGACAGCCAGCGGCAAACCACATAGAAGACGGGCGTGAAGATCAGACCGAAGAAGGTCACGCCGAGCATACCCGCGAAGACCGCGGTTCCGAGAGCCTGGCGAAGTTCAGCGCCGGCGCCGACCGCCCAAACGAGCGGCACCACGCCGAGGATGAACGCCAGCGACGTCATGATGATCGGCCGCATTCTCAACCGGGCCGCTTCGGTCGCGGCCTCGAATCGGGTTCTGCCCTGGGCTTCGAGTTGCTCCGCGAACTCCACGATCAGAATAGCGTTTTTCGCCGCTAGACCTATGAGAACGATGAAGCCGACCTGGGTCAGGATGTTGTTGTCCATTCCCCGGAGGATGACGCCCGAGATCGATGCGATGAGACTCATCGGGACGATCAGGATGACCGCTAGCGGCAGCGTCAGACTTTCGAACTGCGCGGCAAGGACGAGGAACACGAACAGGACGCCCAGAGCGAACGCGAAGATGGCCGTGTTGCCGGCGCGGATCTGCTGATAGGCGAGATCGGTCCATTCATAGCTGAAGCCAGGCGGAAGCGTTTCCGCCGCCAGCTTCTGCATGATGTCGATCGCCTGTCCCTGCGAGTATCCGGGAGCCGCGGAACCATCGAGTTCGGCTGCCGGATAAAGGTTGTAGCGGGGAACACGCGCCGGGCCCGAAATATCGCTCACGGTCGTGAACGAGCCGAGCGGAACGGCATCGCCGTTCGAATTGCGGACGCGAATGCTCAGCGCATCTTTCGCTTCCAGGCGGTAATCGGCGTCGGACTGCGCCGTCACGCGGAAGGTACGGCCCAGCAGGTTGAAGTCGTTGACGTAGATCGAGCCGAGGTACGTCTGGAGTGCGGCGAACACTTCCGGGATACGAATGCCGAGCATCTGCGCCTTGACGCGATCGATGTCCAGATAGAGCTGGGGCGTCGAGGTCTCGAAGAGCGAGTACACCTGTCGCACGCCCGGCGTCTGAGCCGCCTTGCCCATCATCGCGTTGACAGCCGCCTGCAACGCGGCCGAGCCGGCACCCGAACGATCCTCCACCATCATGCGGAAGCCGCCGGAGCTGCCAAGACCGCGGACGGGCGGCGGCGCCACGACAAGCACCAAAGCTTCCTGGATCGTGGAAAATTTCTTCAAGAGCGTAGCCTGAATGGCTTTCGCCGACTGGTTCGGATCTTTGGCGCGCTCTTCGAATGGTTTCAGCGTTACGAAAACGGCGCCTGCGTTCGAGGCGTTGACGCGCGTTGCGCCCGAGAAGCCGACGATATTGACGGCGTGGGCGACGCCCGGAACGGTGAGGGCCAGTTCAACGGCGCGCTTATTGACCTCGTTGGTGCGAGCCAAAGAAGCGGCAGGCGGCAACTGGGTGATCGTGATCAGATAGCCGCCGTCCTGGTCGGGGATGAAGCCGACAGGAGTTTTGCGGAATTCATTCAATCCGAATGCAATAAGCCCCGCGTAAAGGACCAGCATCAGGATAGAAAACCGGACGGCGCGGCCAGCCAGCCAGCCATAGCCGCTGGATAGCCGGTCGAAGCTCCAGTTGAAGGCATTGAAAAACGCGCGGATGGGCCACGTCAGTGGACTGTGCTTATGCTCGGTCGAATGCGGCTTCAGAAGCATGGCACAGAGTGCGGGCGACAGGGTCAATGAGACGATCAGCGAAATCACCGTCGCGCCCGCGATCGTCAGCGCGAACTGACGATAGAACTGGCCCGAGATGCCGGTGATGAATGCCGACGGAACGAACACCGCACATAGAACGAGCACGATGGCGATGAGAGCCGAGCCCACCTCCTCCATGGTTCTGTAGGAGGCTTCCCTGGGGCTCATCCCGTTCGCCATGTTGCGTTCGACGTTCTCGACCACGACGATCGCGTCGTCGACAACGATACCGATCGCCAGCACGAGGCCGAAGAGCGACAGGTTGTTCAGCGAGAAGCCGAACATCTGCATCAGGAAGAAGGTGCCGACGAGCGAAACAGGGATGGCTACGATCGGGATGATCGCCGCGCGCCACGTCTGGAGGAAGAGCAGGACGACGATCACCACCAGAACGACGGCTTCGAGGATGGTGTGAACGACGGCGTCGACCGACTGCTGAATGAAGTCGGTCGGGTTGTATACGATGGTGTACTCGAGCCCCGGCGGGAAGCTCTTCGCCATCTCCGCCATGGCTTGTTTAATGTTCTTCGCCGTATCGATGGCGTTGGAACCCGGCAGCTGGAAGACGCCGAGACCGACCGCCGCCTGCTTATCAAGATACGAGTTGATGCCGTAATCGAGCGCCGCAAGTTCGACTCTCGCCACGTCCTTCACTCGGACGACGGAGTTGGCGTTCTGCTTGACGACGATATTTCCGAATTCATTCGGATCGATCAGGCGGCCCTGCGTTTGCACCGTGATCTGGAATGCACCCGGCTTTTCGAGCGGGGGCGCATTGAGCACGCCGGCGGCCACCTGGACGTTCTGCCCCTGCAGGGCCGTGACGACGTCGCTTGCCGTCAGCGCCAGCGATTGCAGGCGGTCGGGATCAAGCCAGACGCGCATCGAATAATCGCGACCGCCGAAAACGGTAATCGAGCCGACGCCTTGCACGCGGGTCAGCGCATCGACGATGTTCACGCTCGCGTAGTTCGAAATGAAAAGCGTATCGCGCGAGTTGTCGGGCGACAGCAGATGCACGACCATCATGAGGTCGGGCGACGCCTTCGCGACGGTGACGCCGATGTTGCGCACGTCCGCGGGCAGTCTCGGCAGTGCGATGGAGACGCGGTTCTGCACCTGAACCTGCGCAATATCGAGATTGGTGCCGATGTCGAAGGTGACGGAGATCGAGAAGCGGCCGTCATTCGTCGAGTTCGACGATATGAAGAGCATGTGCTCAACGCCGTTGATCTGCTGCTCGAGCGGCGTCGCGACCGTCGCGGCGACGACTTCCGCGCTGGCACCCGGATATTGCCCCGTGATGTTCACCACCGGCGGCGCGATTTCCGGATATTGCGCGATCGGCAGGCGGGTAAGGGATACCAAGCCGATGATGGTGAGCACGATGGAGATGACGGCCGCGAAGATCGGGCGGTCGATAAAGAAGTGCGAGATGCGCATTGGACGGGCCGTTCTTTATTGGGTCCGGACCGTCTGGTCCTTCGGAGTGGAAGCGTCAGCGGATGCCTGCTGCGGCGTGACTTTCGCGCCGGGCCGGATGCGCATCAGGCCGTTCACGATGACCGTGTCGTCGGGCGAGAGGCCCGCCGTCACGACGCGCAGTCCATCGACCAACGGTCCGAGCGTGACGTATTTCGGTGTAGCGACATTGTCGCTGCCGACGGCATAGACGAACTTGCGAACCTGCTCGGTGCCGATGGCGGCATCGGGAACGAGCAGCGCCTCTGCCGGTTCAGAAGCCACAATCCGGATACGGCCGAACATACCCGGCGTGAGGCGTCCGTCGGCATTCTTGAAGACCGCACGGCCGCGGATCGTGCCGGACGACTTATCGATGGCGTTGTCGACGAAGTCGATCTGACCTTCGTGGACGAAGTCTTTTTCGTCGATCAGCTTCAGCTGAGCGGACATGCTCAAGCCACGACCGGCGCTGTCGGCCGCCTTCGCCGACGCAGCCTTCAAGTAACGAAGGTATGACGCCTCATCCATCGTGAATTCGAAACGGATCGGATCGACCGAGGCGATCGTTGCGAGCAATGTCGTGCTTCCGGCTGTTCCGCCGGTCACGAGGTTTCCGACCGAGACGCGGCGATCGCCTATTCTTCCGGCGATCGGAGCGGCGAGTTCGGTGAAATCCAAATCGAGAGCGAACTGGCGGGACGCCGCCTTCTGCGCCGTCAGATTGGCTTCGGCGACGCGCTTCGCCTGAAGGCGTTGATCGAGCGACTGCTGCGTGATCGTGGTGCCGCGAACGAGACTCTCACCGCGCTCCAGGTCAGACTGAGCGAAGGCAACGTTCGCCTCTGCCTGGGCGATCGAGGCATTCGCCTGGTCCAACGCCGCCTGGAAGGGCCGACGGTCGATCGTGAAGAGCGGGTCGCCGACCTTGACCATCTGGCCATCGGTGAAGTGGATCTTGTCGAGGTAACCCGAAACGCGCGCGCGCACTTCGACGAAATCGAGAGCAACGAAACGCCCGACGTATTCATCGTAGTCTGCGACGATCTTCTTCGTGGGCTTGGCCACGGTGACTTGCGGCGCCGGCGGAGGCGCAGCTTGAGCCGCGGATTTCTCTTCGCTACATGCGGAAAGTCCCGCCGATAAAGTCAGCAAAACTGCAGCGATTGAGGCGGACCGTTGGAACACGGGTTCTGTCTCCGTCTTATAGATTTGAAATCAGCGCACGAAGGAACCGATTGCGTTCCATATCGAGCGCCAGCGTCAGCCGCGCCGAGCGGAATCGCGCTCGGCCCGCGTGAATTGTTCTTCTGATCCCACCCCGAACGGGCGCACGCCAATTGTTCAGCGCGCGTTAAGTACCGGGTGACAGAGGTTACAGAGTCATGTTACCCGGTACCGACCGGTAACATACTGCTACCGATCGGTAACATTCTCGTCAAGGGCGCATGAGCTTTGCGCGGGAGAAAGATTTGCGCAGCGCTGGCGGATCAGTGGCAGTCGCCGAGGGGCAACTCGCTGTCAAATCACCACGAGAGCGAATTCTGATCGCAGCTCGCGATCTCTTCTACCGGCACGGCGTGCATGCCGTCGGCGTGGAGGCAATCGCCGAGACGGCGCTTACGAACAAGATGACGCTGTACCGTCATTTCAAATCGAAGGACGAGCTTATCGTCACATACGTCCAGCAGCTCGCAAATGAAGGCGATGACATACTCAATCGCATTCTGGCCGAGAATGCAGACAACCCGCAAAAGCAAGTCGATGCCTGGGTCGATTTTGTCGAAGACGTGCTGACGAACAAGTTGGAGCGCGGCTGCGCGCTGGCGAATGCCGCCGTCGAACTCGATACCGGCCACCCGGCCCGCGCTGTGATCGAAGCTTACAAACAGCGGAAGCACGACCGCCTCGTCGGGCTCTTCCGCGCCGCTCGATATCGCGACCCCGATTTGCTCGCCGATGAAGTCTTTCTTCTATTCGAGGGCGCGCGGATCAGCATTCAATGCGGCGGCAAGGGTCCGGCATCGCGCGTCGTCGGGATGTTGCGCGGACTGCTCTCCTCGCGGCCGAGGTTGGCCGAAGCATAACTGTTTTGGTGACGAGCGCTCGGCTCGCGCACAATTGCCTAGGTACTAGGCGTTCAGCACAAGCAGCTGGCAGCGCAATCATCAACACCCGAAGATTTCCTGCATTTTTCCGACAAGAAAGCCTTGGCACGCCGCGTGCAAAGCATGGCGCATAACGCCTCTAGGGTTCCGGCTTCACAAGCGTCAGGTCCGAGAGAGGCTCTCCCGCCTCGCGTGAAGCGCGGCGGAGCCACGGCGGGATAAAAGCCCGGGAGACCTACACCGCGAGTTGCTTCGGCGCTCGAACGGACAGGCCTCCCTCCGCGCGATCTCACCGCGCTCATCCGAGGTCTTCCGTTCCTGTCTCGAAGTCCCTTGCGGCCTCACAGAGTGGTCAGCACAAGGACAGGGGTTGGCGATGCGCTTTTCCATCAAGCAAATTTTGAAGGCTGCGATCGGCCTCGCGGCCGTGACAGGGTTTGCCCTGTCGCCTGCACATGCCGCCGAGAAAAAAGACTTCAAAGTCGCCTGGTCGATTTATGTCGGCTGGATGCCATGGGGCTATGCTGCCGATTCCGGCATCGTGAAAAAATGGGCCGACAAGTACGGCATCAACATCGAAGTCAAACAGTTCAATGACTACGTCGAATCCATAAATCAATACACGGCGGGCTCGTTCGACGCGGTCACCGTGACGAACATGGACGCTCTTTCGATCCCCGCGGCTGGCGGCGTCGACACCACGGCCGTTATCGTCGGCGACTTCTCGAACGGCAACGACGCCGTGATCCTGAAGAACAAGGACAAGCTCGCCGACATCAAGGGCCAGAACGTCAATCTCGTCGAGTTCTCGGTCTCGCACTACCTGCTCGCGCGCGGCCTCGAAAGCGTCGGGCTTGCCGAGAAGGACCTGAAGGTCGTCAACACATCGGACGCCGATATGGCGGCTGCCTACAAGACGCACGACGTAACGTCCGTCGTGACTTGGAAGCCGATCGTTTCAACGATCCTCGAATCGCCGGACGCAAAGAAGGTTTTCGACAGCTCGCAAATTCCGGGCGAGATCATCGACCTCATGGTCGTCAACACGGCCGTGCTGAAAGACAATCCGAAGTTCGCGAAGGCGCTCGCGGGTATCTGGTACGAGACGCTTGCGACGCTAAAGGACGGTACGGCTTCGAAGGAAGCCATGGCCAAGGCTTCCGGCACCGACCTCAAAGGCTTTGACGAACAGCTCGCGACGACGAAGCTCTTCGCCGATCCGAAGGATGCTGTGGCTTTCACCACCGGCAAAGATCTGAAGACGACAACCGAGCGCGTCTCCAAATTCTTGTTCGAGAAATCGTTGCTCGGCAAAGACGCGAAATCGGACGGCGCGATCGGCGTCGAGTTCCCCGACAAAACGGTCTTCGGCGACAAGTCGAACGTCAAGTTCCGCTACGACGCGACGTTCATGAAAGAAGCCGAAGACGGCAAGCTCTGATCGGCCGCGTCTCACAAAGCAAACTGAAGGAAGGCGACCGCATGCGCGCTATGAATTTTCGACCGGACAAGAGCTGGCGCCTTGCCCTCGCCTTCCTGCCATTTGCGTTGCTCCTACTCACCTACATTATCGCTTCCGACATTCGGCTTGCCGAGAACGCGAACGACAAGCTTCTCCCGTCATTCGCCAAGATGGGCGAAGCGATCGACGCCTACGCGATGAAGCCCGACACCCGCACGGGCGACCATCTGCTTTGGGCAGATACGTCGGCGAGCCTGACGCGTCTCATCGCCGGGCTTGCGATCTCGACGGCTATCGCCCTCGTTCTCGGCATCGTCATCGGAGTTCTGCCGGTGATGGGCGCTACACTCGGGCCGGTCGTGGCGGTGTTATCGATGGTGCCGCCACTCGCGCTCCTTCCCATTCTTTTCATCGTCATGGGACTTGGGGAAGCCTCGAAGATCACCCTGATCGTCGTCGGCACATCGCTGAAACTCATTCGCGATATCGCGCTTCGGGTCGAAGACATTCCGCGCGAGCAGCTGATCAAGGCACAGACGCTCGGCGCATCGACGCCGCAGATCGCCTTGCGCATCGTGCTGCCGCAAATCCTGCCGCGACTGATCGATTCCGTTCGGTTGGAAATCGGTCCGGCGTGGCTCTTCCTGATTGCAGCCGAGGCGATCGCTGCCGACTCTGGCCTCGGCTACCGCATCTTTCTCGTTCGCCGGTATCTCTCGATGGATGTGATCCTCCCCTACGTCGCGTGGATCACGCTTCTGGCGTTCATCATGGACCTTTCCCTGCGGCTGCTTCAACGCAAGTCGTTTCCTTGGTTTGCCGAAGCGAGAACTGCATGAACGCCATCGTCTTCGACAAGGTTTGGAAAGAATACGGCGATCACGTCGTACTCGAGCAGATCAATCTCGAAATCGAGACGCGCTCGTTCGTGGCGCTGGTCGGCCCCTCGGGATGCGGCAAGACAACATTCCTGCGGTTGCTCCTCGGCGAAGAGCGGCCGACGCGCGGAAGCATTCTCGTCGAAGGTGTTCCGCTCAAAGCGGAGCCCGATGCGGACCGCGGCGTCGTCTTCCAGCGCTACTCGGTGTTTCCGCATCTGACGGTTCTCGGCAACGTCATCATTGGGCGGGAGTTCGAGAAGGCGGGCGCCTTCGGCCGTCTGTTCGGGCGTGCGCGCAAACAAGCCGAGGAGGAAGCACGCGAGCTTCTGTCCGCCGTCGGGCTTGCGGGTCAGGAGAAGAAATATCCATCGGCGCTTTCGGGGGGCATGCAGCAGCGCCTGGCGCTCGCCCAGGCTCTAATGCGGCGGCCAAAGGTCTTGCTGCTGGACGAACCGTTCGGTGCACTCGATCCCGGTATCCGATCGGATATTCATGTCCTCATGCGGCGCATCTGGAATGAATCGTCGCTGACCGTCGTCATGGTCACGCACGACTTGAGCGAAGCTTTCGAACTCGGTACGCGCATCATCGCTTTCGAGCGGCCTCGCAACCGGCCGGAAGAGGCCGAGCGCTATGGGGCACGGCTCTCTGCTGACATTCCCACGCCGCCTCCGACCGCGCCGGCGATCCCGAAGGGCGCGACCGTCACCAAGGACATCGAGATCTGGCCTAAGAAGGTAGCAGGAAGCCCTGGCGTTCTAACGCGTCATGGGCATTCGGCTCCACGTTCCTAGGCCATCACGCTGGCTGCGAGGGACGACCCTCAGCGGCTTCTCACGAACCCGGGACGGCCCGGACTGGCGCGCCAGTTGCGTCTTTCAATGGGCGCTTCTGCGTTGGGAGAGAAAATAATGGGAAACATGATCTACGGCGACACGCTGCCGGGGGGTAAGCACTGGTCGCTGCTGATGCGCCGAAACACGCGGCTGCGCCTGACCGACGTCGAGGGCGGCGCGAATATCGGAATGCTCTTCTACAATCCGCAGAACTTGCTCGAGCGCTACAACGCGCCCGACACGCTGAAATGTCAGCACACGTTCAAGCTAACTACCGGTCATTGTCTCTATTCGGATATGGGCCGCATTTTTTGCTCGGTCGTATCTGATACGTTCGGCTGGCACGATACCGTCACCGGAAATACGACGAAGGCCATCGTTGCGCGCAAGTGGGGCGAGAAGAGCTATCAAACAGCGCGCAACGACTGGCAGCAGAACGGCCACGACAGTTTCCTTGTCGAAGGCGCCAAATACGGCCTGACACGGCGGGACCTAGCGGCGAACGTCAACTGGTTCAGCAAGATTGCCGTCGCCTCCGACGGCGCGATGTCGCTCGATACTTCGGCCGCGAAGGCCGGCGCCCAGGTCGAGCTGCGCTTCGAGATCGATACGCTCGTGCTCTTCCACACCTGCCCGCATCCGTTGAACCTCGCGAATACGTACCCACGGAAACCGGTGCACTTCGAGATCTTTGAGGGGCCGCCCGCAGCGCTCGACGATCCCGCGCGGATTTCCGCGCCCGAGAACGAGCGGGGCTTCGAGAACAACCGCATCTTTCTCGCTGGCTGCTGTGGAGACGTGCATCAATGATCAAAGAAAGCACGCTTCGCGAAGCCGACGCGATTTATCGCCGTATCGTTCCCGCAGGCCAATATTGGATGCACGTCGTTCTTGAGGGCGAGACGCTTCGCCTTCTCGATCTCGAAGGCAATCAGGCCGCGGATACTTTGTTCTTCAACGCCGACGATCCGGCGGAACGCTACTCGGCGTCCGACACCATCCGGGAGCAAGGCAATATCTATCTCACGGCGGGCTCTGTGCTTCGTTCCGATATCTGCCGTCCTATGCTGACGATCACGGCCGATACGGTCGGCCGCCACGACACGCTCGGCGGCGCCTGTGCGACGGAGAGCAACACCGTTCGCTACGCGCTCGAAAAGAAATCGCTGCACGCGTGCCGCGACAGTTACCTGCTCGCGATCGCCGAGAACGAGCAGTACGGCCTCTCGAAACGCGACATCGGACACAACATCAATTTCTTCATGAACGTGCCTGTCACGCCCGACGGCGGGTTGACGTTCGAGGATGGTTTGTCGGCGCCGGGAAAATACGTCGAGATGACTGCGCACATGAACGTCATCGTGCTGATCTCGAACTGTCCGCAACTCAACAATCCCTGCAACGCCTACAACCCCACGCCGATCGAAGTTCTCATCTGGGGTAAGGGGGCCTGACGTCCATGTTCCGCAAAGTCCTTATCGCCAACCGCGGCGCCATCGCCTGCCGCATCATCAGAACGCTCGACCGCATGGGGATTGCGAGCGTCGCGGTCTATTCCGAGGCCGATCGTCATTCGATGCATGTCATGCAGGCGGGCGAAGCCGTCGCCATCGGTCCATCACCCGCGGCCGAGAGCTATCTCAAGTTTGACGCCATCCTCGACGCTGCAAAGAAGACCGGCGCGGAAGCGATTCATCCGGGTTACGGCTTTCTGTCGGAAAATCCCGATTTCGCGGACGCGTGCGAAGCAGCGGGCATCGTGTTCATTGGGCCGAAGGCGAAGCACATGCGCGCCTTCGGATTGAAGCACAAGGCGCGCGAGCTTGCGTTTGAGGCAAACGTACCGTTGGCGCCGGGCTCCGGCCTCATCCGCGATGTCGAACACGCCAAGTGCGAAGCCCAGCGCATCGGCTATCCGGTGATGATCAAGAGCACGGCCGGCGGCGGCGGCATCGGCTTGCAGCTCGTGTCGACGGCGGAAGAAATCGCGCCGATGTTCGAGCGCGTCGAACGCCTCGCTCGCAACAACTTCAAGGACGCCGGTATCTTCATCGAGAAGTATGTGGCGCGCGGCCGCCACATCGAAGTGCAAATTTTCGGCGACGGCCGCGGCAACGTCGTCTCGCTCGGCGAACGCGACTGCTCGGCGCAGCGGCGCAACCAGAAGGTCATCGAGGAGACGCCTGCGCCAAACCTCCCCGAGAAGACGCGGGCGGCGCTCTGGGAGACGGCGCGACGTCTCGGCCAGGCCGTCAATTACGAAAGCGCGGGCACAGTCGAATATCTCTACGATGCCGAGACGAACGAGTTCTATTTTCTCGAGGTCAATACGCGGCTTCAGGTGGAGCATGGCGTGACCGAGGAAGTCTTCGGCGCAGATCTCGTCGAATGGATGGTGCGGCAGGCGGCGGGAGAATTACAACCGCTCGATCAATCCAAGATTTCGCCAACGGGTGCATCGATCCAAGTCCGGCTTTACGCGGAAGATCCTGCGCGCGATTTCCGGCCAAGCTCCGGCCGGTTGACGGACGTTTCCTGGCCAAAGGGCGCGCGCATCGAGACGTGGGTGCAGAGCGGCTCGGAGGTTTCTCCCTACTACGACCCGATGATCGCAAAGATCATCGTCAAGGGATCGTCACGCGACGACGCGCTGGCGCGACTTCGATCGGCGCTCGATCAAACGCGCATCGGCGGCCTCGAAACCAATCTCGATTATCTCCGCCAGCTCGCGGGATCAGGGGTCTTTGCGAAAGCTGAGATGCTGACGCGGACATTGCAGACGTTCACTTATAAAGCGGACACCATCGAAGTTCTGTCGCCGGGCACGCAGACGACGATCCAGGATTGGCCGGGACGCGTCGGCTATTGGGCGGTCGGCGTGCCGCCATCAGGCCCGATGGACGCGCTGTCGTTTCGCTTAGCCAATCGTATCGTCGGCAACGACGAAGGGACTGCCGGGATCGAGACGACGCTCGCGGGACCGTCCCTCAAATTCAACACCGACGCCGTGATCTGTCTCGCGGGTGCGGAGCTGTCTGCGACGCTCGACGGCGCGCCTGTCGTCTACTGGGAAGCCATTCAGATCAAGTCCGGACAGGTGCTGAAGATCGGCGGCGTCAAGGGGCCGGGCGTGCGCGCCTACATCGCCGTTCGCGGCGGTATCGACGTTCCGTCTTATCTCGGAAGCAAATCCACGTTCACGCTCGGCAAGTTCGGCGGGCACGGCGGACGCGTATTGATGACGGGCGACGTGCTTCATATCGGCCGCGACGCGACGAGTTTTCCTTCGGCGCGTCTTCCGGAAGAACTCAAACCTCGCCTCGTCCATACCTGGGATATCGGCGTTCTCTACGGTCCACATGGCGCGCCGGATTTCTTCGCGCCGGAATACATCGACACGTTCTTCGCGAGCGATTGGGAGGTTCATTACAATTCGAATCCGACCGGCATTCGGCTGATCGGACCGAAGCCCGTCTGGGCGCGCACCGACGGCGGCGAAGCCGGGCTTCACCCGAGCAATATTCACGACAACGCCTACGCCATCGGGACGATCGATTTCACCGGCGACATGCCTGTCATCCTCGGCCCCGACGGCCCGTCGCTCGGCGGCTTCGTGTGTCCGGCGACCATCGTGCAAGCCGAACTTTGGAAGATGGGTCAGCTTCGGCCGGGCGACAAAGTCCGCTTCACGCGTCTTTCTCCTGCCGAGGCCGCCGCGCGTCTTGCCAAGCAGAACGCAGAGATCGCAACGCTGAAGTCTATCGCCGCGCCGTCGTTCCCGCATGCGAAGTGGGGGGCGGATGACTGCATGGTCGGCGGCCGCGAGGCGTCCGGCGACAAGCCGCGCGTTGTTTATCGCCGCGCGGGCGATGCTTACATGCTCGTCGAATACGGCCCGATCATTCTCGATTTCACGTTGCGATTCCGCGCACACGCGCTGATGACCGCTCTCGAACGGCGAAAGCTGGCAGGCATTCTCGACCTGACGCCGGGTATCCGGTCCTTGCAGGTCCACTACGACAGCTCGGCACTGCCTCTCGAAGATTTGCTCGCGGAGCTTTCGCGCATCGAAGATGCGCTCGGAGACTTGAGCGATATCGAGGTGCCGTCGCGCATCGTGCATCTGCCGCTGTCGTGGAACGACCCCGCGGTGCAGAAGACGATCGACAAATATATCCAGGGCGTCAGACCCGATGCGCCGTGGTGTCCTTCCAACATAGAGTTCATCCGGCGCATCAATGGTCTCGATTCAATCGAGGATGTGCTGCGGATCGTGTTCGACGCGACCTACGTCGTTCTCGGACTGGGCGACGTGTATCTCGGTGCGCCGGTCGCGACGCCGGTCGACCCGCGTCATCGTCTCGTCACGACGAAATACAATCCGGCGCGCACGTGGACGCCCGACAACGTGGTCGGCATCGGCGGGGCTTACATGTGCATCTACGGCATGGAGGGCCCCGGCGGTTATCAGCTCTTCGGCCGGACGTGCCAAGTCTGGAACACGTATCGCACGACGGAAGCCTTCGAAGCCGGGTCGCCATGGCTTTTGCGGTTCTTCGATCAGATCCGCTTCTATCCCGTCACGAGCGAAGAACTGGCGAAGTTCCGCGACGGTTTTCTTGAAGGGCAGGCCAACGTCAAAGTCGAAGCGACAAGGTTTCGTCTCAGGGACTATCTGGCTTTCCTTGCCGAGAACGAAGAGTCGATTGGCGCCTTCAAGTCGCGTCAGCAGGCGGCCTTCGAGGCGGAACGGGCGCGCTGGCATCAGGTCGATCAGGAAGGTGCGGCAGGCGCATCCGACAGCGGCGTTGAAGAGGATGCGACCGCCGTTCTGCCTCCCGGCGCCACCGCCGTCGAGAGCCCTGTTCCAGGCAGCGTCTGGAAGGTTCTCGTCGAGCCCGGAACACGGGTCGCCGAGGGCGAGACGCTGATAATCGTCGAGTCAATGAAAATGGAGATGGCCGTGCCGGCGCCGCAAAGCGGGGTCGTTCACGAGGTGCGCTGCGTCGAAGGGCGGCCTGTGGCCCTCGGCCAGGCTCTCGTTATCTTAAGAGAGCCACATGCGGAGGCGACGGCGTGACCCTATCGCTCGACATCGCAAACCTCACCGCCCTCTACGAGCGCGGAAAGACGACCCCCGAAGCAACCGTTGAAGAGGTCTTCGCTCGGATCGGAGACAAGGGCGTTGCGCCCGACTGGATCGCGCTTCGCGATAAGGAGAGCGTTCTCGATAGCGTTCGCCGCGCGCCTCGCGGGGCCCTTTACGGCATTCCGTTTGCCGTAAAGGACAACATCGATGTCGCCGGTATGCCGACGACGTGCGGTTGTCCAGCTTTCGCCTATGTGCCCGAGCGTTCGGCGGCGGTCGTCGAACGGCTCGAAGCGGCCGGCGCCATCCTGATCGGCAAAACGAACCTCGACCAGTTTGCGACCGGGCTCAACGGCACGCGCTCGCCTTACGGCATCCCGGCGAACGTCTTCAATGCGGACTACATCTCCGGCGGCTCGAGTTCTGGTTCAGCTGTGGTGGTCGCCGCGGGGATTGTTTCGTTTTCTCTCGGCACCGACACGGCGGGATCAGGCCGCGTTCCGGCGGCCTTCAATAACATCGTCGGTCTGAAGCCGACGAAAGGCATCATCTCGACGCGTGGCATCGTACCCGCATGCAAGAGCCAAGATGCGGTTTCGATTTTTGCGCTCACTGTCGCTGACGCCGCGAAGCTTGCAGAGACAGCCGTCGCCTTCGACAAGGACGACTGTTTCGCGAGGGCCGATGCGCCACCCTTCGCCGTCGAGGATTTCGCGCGTCCGCTGAGAATTGGCATCCCCAACGCGCCGCTGTCGTTCTTCGATGATGGCGAGTATCAGCGGCTCTATCATCACACGATCGATCGCCTCGCCGGACTTGGCGCGGAGATCACCCCATTCAACTTCGCGCCGTTTCTCGACACCGCAGCCATGCTTTACGACGGTCCGTGGGTCGCCGAGCGGCTGTTCGCCGTCGACGACATGGACGACGATGATCTTCATCCCGTCGTTCGCGAGATCATCCACAACGGCCGGAATAAATCTGCGCTCGCGACATTCGAGAGCTTTTATCGTCTTGCTGAATATCGCCGCGCGGCGGACGCCGAGTGGAACCGCATGGACGTGATGGTGCTGCCGACGGCGGGCACGACGTACAAAATCGCCGATATGCTGGCTGATCCCGTTCGCCTCAATTCGAACCTCGGCGCGTATACGAATTTCGTCAATCTCCTCGACCTTTCGGCTCTCGCCATTCCAGCGGGCTTTCGCGAGGACGGCATCCCTTTCGGCGTGACGCTGATCGGGCGCGCGTTCGCCGACGGACAACTCGCGGCGATCGGTGATGCTCTTCATCGCACGCTCGATGGTGCGAAGCTTGGCGCGACGCAGGCAGCCTTGTCGGATGCAGCGCCCGTCGCCGTGAAGCCCGCCAAGAAGACGACGGTCGAGGTCGCGGTGGTCGGCGCCCATCTCAGGGGGCAGCCACTCAACAGCCAGCTTACCGAGCGCGATGCCATCTACCGGGAGACGGCGCGCACGGCAGCCGGATACCGTCTTTACGCCTTGCCGGGGACGACGCCGCCGAAGCCGGGCCTCATCTTCGAGGGTACCGGGCCGGGTGCGATCGAAGTCGAAATCTGGGAAATGGAAGAGGCCGCGTTCGGGTCGTTCGTGGCGCTCATACCGGCCCCCCTCGGGATCGGGACGCTTGTGCTCGAAGGCGGCCGAGAGGTGAAAGGCTTCCTTTGTGAAAGCCATGCCATTCGCGGCGCCGAGGACATTACGGAGTTCGGGGGCTGGCGCGCCTGGCTCGGCCGGACGGCTGTCGCCTGATCCGGCGCACCGAGGCAAAATAAATTGCTGCGAATACCGTGATTTAGAACGCGGTTCGCCGTCGCGGCGCCGCGCCTTGCGAAATAGATGACTGCGTCACCATATTAATGTAGTCTTTTATTCTAGATTTAGCGTCCCGGACGCACGAGATCGCCTTAAGGCGGCAAGCGAGGAAACGATGCGCAACAGAATAATCCGCTCCACGATTGTTGCCGGACTGACGGCAGTCCTGGGGATGATCGCGGCTCAGGCGAGCGCGCGGGCCGACGACACGGCTGTCATCTGGGACAGCATCCGGACGGATCTCTTCGGAACGCGCGAGGTTGCGGACGGGGCCGGCAAAGTGGCGCTCGAAGCGCCGTACCGCGCGGAAGACGCATCCACGGTTCCCCTCACCATTCGCCTCCCGGCTGAATTCGCCAAAGACGTGAAATCCCTGACGCTCGTCATCGACAAAAACCCCTCCCCCGTCGTCGCGACGTTCACGTACGGCGATGCGGCCGGGAACGGCGAACGCGTTCTGGCCACGCGCGTTCGCATCGATCAATATTCGAATGTCCGCGCGATCGCCGAGACGAACGACGGCAAACTGTTCATGACGATCAAGTTCGTGAAAGCGTCGGGCGGCTGCTCGGCTCCGGCCGGCAAGGACCCGGAGGAAGCGGCGAAGACGATGGGCAAGATGAAGGTGATGACCGCCTTCAAGGACCCGGATAACACGGCTGCGCAAGAAGCTCAGGTGATGATCCGTCATCCGAACAGTTCGGGCATGCAGATGGATCAGGTGACCGGCCTCTATATCCCGACGCATTTTGTGGACAAGGTGGCCGTGAAGACTGGCGGCAAAACCGTCTTCACGATGACAGGCGGCATCTCGATCAGCGAAAATCCGAACTTCCGTTTCACCTATCAGGGCAATCCTTCCGACGTGATGAGCGTCGAGGCTGAGGATTCGCAAGGCAACGCGTTCAAGGGCAACTCAACTCCGAGCCAATCCTGACGTCGTTTGCGGAACGGCCTCATGGCCGGCAAGCTTGCAAGTGAAGATCTAGTACCGGTTGCCGGCGGCGGGCTTTTGCATCGCCGCCTTTTCCTCAAGGCGGGATTGGTTCTCGCTACGGCACAGACCGCGACATCCCTCAGGGCGGAAGAAGCGTCACTGCCGAAGGCCGAAGATCCGGATGATCCCTCCTGGATTCACAAAACCGGCCTTCCCTTCACCGGCTACGGCACGCCGTCAAAATACGAGAAGCACGTCGTTCGCAACACGGGCGGCAACCGCACGCCTGCTGGCGACGGCGTCTCGTGGACGCCTCTGGAAGAACTCGAAGGCATCATCACGCCGAGCGGCCTCCATTTCGAGCGCCATCATGACGGCGTGCCGGACATCGATCCGGCCTTGCACAGGCTCGTCATCCACGGCCTCGTGCAGCGGCCCCTGGAATTCACCGTCGCGAGCTTGCTTCGATATCCGATGCGCTCGCGCTTCCTCTTCATCGAGTGTGGCGGGAACAGCAACGCCGGGTGGCACGAGGAACCCATCCAGCGTCCGGTTGGCGATTTCCATGGACTCGTTTCATGCTCGGAATGGACCGGCGTGCCGCTCTCCCTTCTGCTCGATGAGGCGGGCGTCGATCCGCAGGCGTCGTGGATCATCGCCGAGGGCGCCGATGCCGGACTGCTCAACGTCAGCCTGCCGCTTTCGAAGCTGATGGATGATGCGATCGTCGGACTCTATCAGAATGGCGAACGCGTGCGGCCCGAGAACGGCTATCCGATCCGGCTGATCGTGCCGGGCTGGGAAGGCATCACCAACATCAAGTGGCTGCGCCGCCTGCACGTCACCGACGCTCCGTCTATGACGCGCAACGAAACGGCGAAATACACCGAGCTTTTGGCGTCCGGCAAAGCGCGCATGTTCACGTTCGTCATGGATGCCAAATCGCTGATCACGTCACCTTCGCCGGGCCAGAAGATGCACGGGGCGAATGTCTATGAAATTCGCGGGCTCGCATGGAGCGGCCGCGGCAAGATCAGTAAGGTGGAGGTTTCGGCGGACGGCGGCAAATCGTGGGCCGAGGCAGAGTTGCAGGCCCCCGTCATGTCGCAATGCTTCACGCGCTTTCGCTCCCCGTGGGCTTGGGACGGCAAGGCTGCGCTGCTCAAAAGCCGCGCGACGGACGAAACGGGCTATGTCCAACCCGAGCGCGACGTGTTGATCAAAGAGCGCGGACGCGAAGGGTACTTTCACTACAACGCGATTGTCTGCTGGGCCGTCGATGAAGATGGTACGATCAGCCATGTCTATGCTTAGGCGCGTTGCGGCTGCGATCATCGTTCCGGTTGTGGGAACTGTGGCCATCGCCGAGGATGCTGCCGTCAAAGCTCCTCGCCTCGGCACACCGTTGAGTGCAGACGCGATCGCGAAATGGGATCGCACGATCTTTCCCGATGGGCGTGGACTGCCGCCAGGAAAGGGGACCGCGAAAGACGGCCGCGTCATATACGAGCAGAAATGCGCGAGCTGTCACGGTTCGCACGGGGAAGGCGGAACGGCGGAAGAACTCGTCAGCGGGCCGACGCCGCCATCGCCCGATAATCCGAGCAAGGCAATCGGGTCTTACTGGCCGTTCGCGACGACGATCTTCGATTTCGTTCGCCGCAGCATGCCGCCTGCGGCTCCGGGTTCCTTATCCGCGGATGAGACCTACGCCGTCACGGCCTACCTGCTCGCCGCCAATGCGATCATTCCGGAGAGCGAAGAGCTGAATGCGAAAACGCTGGCCGCCGTGCGGATGCCGAACCGCGACGGCTTCATCTGGATCGACGTAAAAAAGTAAGTTTGCGCCGCTTTCAGAAATTGATCTTCGCGCCAAAGATGCCCGCTTGGAATGCATCGAGAGAAGTTTTCCCCACGGGAGCGCCGCTGGTGGCTGTCACGCTGTTCCCGAAGACATCGCCATCGGCGTGCTCGTAGACAGCATAGAGCGTCATTTCCGCCGCATCGATATATTGAATGATGCCGCCCTGCCAGAAATTGATGGTCGAGCTTACCGTCTTACCGGGATTGGAACCGGCATCGTCATGACGGTACTCGCCAAAAATGTTCGTTTTGCCTAGTGAAATCCACTTCTGTTCGATACCGGGCTGGATGAACCACACATTGCTAACAGGCTCTATAAGCTGCTGCTCGGTGGTCGGGTTCCCGGTATCAATGTGCTGCGTACCCCAGCCGCCGAATACGAATAGTCCGGTCGGCTTGTGCATGATCGTGGCTGCGGCGCCACCCCAGTCGCACCGGAAGTTCGGCAATGATGCCGTCGTCGTGCTCGAAGATATGCAAGCAGTTCCGCCCGCAACGTAGGTGCTCGGGGTTCCGCTGAATTGGGTGCCGGGATTATTGCTTTGGCCATAACCGCCACGCACGAGAACATCGAAATCTCCGATGGTGTTTTTGTACTGGAGCGCGATGTCCCATAAGCTGGCTTCGCCCCAAGCCGCAGCCCAGGAAAAGCCCTGATAAATCGGTGAGTCGTAGCGAACGACATTGCGACGGCCGCTATCGCCAGGTGTCGAATTATTGAAGCCTCTCAGAACGTCCGTCCATCTGAGCGCGGGCGAGCCTATGGGATTTCCATCAGCTCTCAGCTGAAACTGCGACAGGTAGATCGCGGCGCCTTCAGCATCGTCGACGTTGCGTGTCAAAGTGAAGTCGGCGTCGTCGAGGAGGTGGTAAGTTGCAGTACCGTTTTGGCCAACGGCGACCTGTCCCCATTCCTGACTCTTGACGTACCAATAGCTTTTGCGAACCAAAAGCTGATTGTCCTGGTTGTTCGGGTTGCTGCTCGAAGAACTCGGAGAATTTTGATTCCACTGATTTGACGGATGGCCCTGCACCCCAATTTCAAGGAGGTAACCTGCTGAAACGTCGGACGTGATCTTTGCCTCGCCGACGAACCGGAAGCGCGACTGCTCGACGGAGTTCGTGCCCACGTAAGCGTTATGCTCGGTGCCATCATCCCAGACGATTAGGTTCTCGTTGACCCAGCCCGAAATCGTCAGGCTGACTTTCCGGTTGCCTTTGCGCGCGGTGGTCGCTTCCAGTTCGGCGATACGCTCCTCAAGGTCAGCGCAGCAGTTGCCGCCGAGGTCAGCAGCGGCAGCTGGTGAAATCAAAATCAGGGCGGCCGCAATGATACCGAAGCCGCTGACAAACTCACGAGATATTCTCATCACTACCACCCCGCGGAATCGTCTGCACACCGATAATATGAACAGACCACGCAGTGCCAATGTCGAACGGGCCGCAATTCCCGGATGCTGATTGGGTGTGATGCAAAAGCTATTATGCAGAGATGTTGAATTATCCGCCGCAACGCGCCTTAAATTTGTTACCGCTTTCTGACTTGAGCCGCGACATTCAGTTATTCCGATTTCGATCGAGCTCACGCGGTGATTTATTGCCCGCGGACATCGCGGAAAAAATTGTATTTTGAGTCTTTAGCCCCCGCGGATGGCACTTTGGCGATTTTCGCGGTCGATCCCGATGGAGACGCAACCGCTAAAACCCTAGGTTCGGATGCGCTCCCGCGTGGAGATCATCGAGACGTGAAAATCAAAATCAACGAAGAGTTGAAGCCGGGAACAAGGCTTTAGCCAGTCGCGCGAGGCAAGGACGGCAAACCGTTCCGGAATGTCGTCGGCCCGTCGGGACAGACTTTCAAGATCCTGTAGCAGCGAAGTCTTGAGGCAACGGGCGCACGCCCGGCGCGACTTCGCTCCCGCGCCGGTGACTTGACTTTGCCCCCTAGAGGCCCGGCCGTAGGGCCGACACCACCCTTTCGGGGGAAGACGATGTTGGCCTGGAGCTAAAGAAATGGCGTCTCCGGCCTGTCACAAACCCGCTTTGTGACAGTTTACGCTTGCCGTTCCATCGGCATGGCGGGCCACCGTGATCGCTTAGTATTGAATTAATGCCCCGCGTGCCCTATTTCGGGCTCCCAGCGCAGCTTTACGCGCTTGCTGGAGCCGGCGAGACCGGCCTTTCAACATCGGAGCGTTCGTTGGACAAGGTACTTATCATCGGGGCAGGCGCTGCAGGCTCGGTCGTTGCGAAGAAATGCGCGATGAACCGCGATGTTTTCAAAAAGATCCATCTTGCTTCGCGCCGCATCGAAAGCTGCAAGAAGGTCCAGGCCGAATGCAAAACGCCGATCGAGATTTCGCAACTCGATGCGGACAACGTCGCCGACACGGTCGCGCTGTTGAACAAGGTGAAGCCCGACCTCGTCATCAACATGGCGCTTCCCTACCAGGATCTGGCGATCATGGACGCGTGCCTCGAGGCCGGCGTCAACTACATGGATACCGCGAACTACGAGCCGCGCGACGAAGCCAAGTTCACCTACAAATACCAATGGCCGTATAACGATAAATTCAAAGCCAAGGGCCTCATGGCCGTCCTCGGCTGCGGTTTCGATCCGGGCGTCACGAACATCTTCTGCGCCTACGCGCAGGAGAACCTGTACGACGAGATCCACACGATCGACATCATCGATTGCAACGCGGGCAGCCACGGCAAGGCATTCGCGACGAACTTCAATCCGGAGATCAATCTTCGGGAAGTGACGCAGCGCGGCAAGTATTGGAAAAACGGCGAATGGATCGAGATCGATCCGTTGTCGATCTCGACGATGATCGATTATCCGGAAGTCGGGCCCGTCAAATCCTACCTCATCTATCATGAGGAGGAAGAAAGCCTCGTCGAGAACATCAAGGGTCTGAAAGAGATCCGCTTCTGGATGACGTTCTCGGACAATTACATCAAGCACCTCGAAGTGCTGCAGAACGTCGGCATGACGCGCATCGACCCCGTCATGCACAAGGGCACGCCCATCATTCCGATGGAGTTCCTGAAATCCGTCCTTCCGGAGCCTTCCTCGCTTGCCGAGAACTACACCGGCAAAACGTCCATCGGCGTCGTCCTCAAGGGCGAGAAGAAGGGCAAGAAGAAGCGGTACATGATCTGGAACGTGTGCGATCACGCCGAGACCAACAAAGAGGTCGGCGCGCAGGCGGTTTCCTACACGACCGGCGTCCCCGCGGTCACCGGCGCGATCATGATGTTCAAGGGCATCTGGAAGGGCAAAGGCGTGTTCAACGTCGAGCAGCTGCCGCCCGAGCCGTTCCTCGAAGAACTCGCCGAGCAGGGCCTGCCCTGGCAGGTGAAGGAAATCGAGAAGGCCGACCAGAAGAAGCTTTTCTCGGTCGAGACCTGATGGGCGAAGCCGATATCCTTTCGATCCGCAATGAGCTGACGGGCCTCGTCGTCTCCGTCGTTTCGGTGAGCTTTGGAATGATATCGGCCTACATCGCAGGGCTTTGGCTCTTCCTTCGGGAGGCGCCAATCTCGCTTCGGCTGCTCGCCTTTGCCTTGTTGTCGTGCGGCCTCGCTTTCATGGGGGCGCTGACATGGGGTCTGAATGACCTTCTGGCCGGAACCGACCACGCCTGGGCGAAGCTCGTCAGTCCGGCGAGCGAAATCCCGGGCTTCGGCAACGCGCGGCCGCCTTGGCTTCACGGTTTGACGCTTTACGAAGCTTCGGCATTACTTGGAAGTCTGGCATTCGGGGCCATTTATATCTCGCTCGCCTATCTGACCTTCATTTACAGATGGCCGGGCTCGACTGCGGGACCGGTGCGCGTCTCGCAGTGACAGCTTTTCGTTAACTCCACCGGTGGCCCGAATTGTCCGATCTCTCCAAGTTGAAATTGCCGTCGTTCGACTGGGCTCAGTCGATTGCGACGCCCTCTTACGTTCTCGACGTCGCGGCGCTGAAGCGCAATCTCGCGCGCGCAGCTGAGATCAAGCGCGAAACGGGATGCAAAATTCTCCTCGCGACGAAAGCGTTCGCGCTTCCGGCGGCCTTTCCGCTGATGCGCGATGTTCTCGACGGCACGACCGCAAGCGGCGAATACGAGGCGCGCCTCGGCCATGACGAGTTCGGCAAGGAAGTGCACGTCTACTCTCCCGCCTATGCTACTGGCGAAGTCGAGCGGCTGACGAAACTCGCGCAGCACATCTATTTCAATTCGCCCGAGCAGATTGCGAAGAACTTGTCGGTTGTCAGGTCGCATCCGGGCGTCAAGGTCGGCATCCGGATCAATCCCGGCTATTCGAACGCAACGCTCGGCGGCGCGCTTTACGATCCCTGCGCCCCCAACTCACGTTTCGGCGCAACGCCCGATACGCTCGATCGCGTGCCTTGGGACGAAGTCGACATTCTCCACACGCACGCCCTCTGCGAGTCCGGCGATGAAGGATCTGTCGGGCTTATCGAGCATGTCGGACGCGTGTTCGGAGATTATGTGCGCCGCGTGAAGACCGTCAATTTCGGCGGCGGTCATTTCATCAATAAGCCCGGCTACGATATCGGAAAGCTGATCGCCGCCATCAACGCGTTCAAAACCGCGTTCAACGTCGATGTCGTCCTGGAGCCCGGCGCCGGTCTTGTCGTGAATACGGGCTATCTGGTCGGGAGCGTTCTCGATATTCACCACAACGGCAAGGACATTGCCATTCTCGATGCCTCGGCTTCGACGCACATGCCCGACGTTCTCGAGGTGCCCTACACTCCGGAAGTGATCGGTGCCGCTCCACCTGGCGAAAAGCCGCATTCCTACATCCTTGGCGGGAAGACCTGCATGACCGGCGACGTCATCGGTGAATATTCTTTCGATCGGCCGCTGAAGACCGGAGATCGCGTGATTTTTACGGATATGATGCAATATTCGTTCGTCAAGAATAACACCTTCAATGGCGTGCCTTTGCCCGATCTTGCCGTTCTTGACGAAGATGGCACCACGCGGACGCTTCGGTCATTTGGCTACGATGATTTCCGCCATCGCCTGGGCTAGAAGCGAAGAGGTGGCTTCGATTGCGATGCGATTGAGCGCGCTGATCGAGAGCCGCCGAAGATAACCTTCACGGCGGGTATTATGAAATCAGAGAACCCCAAGCCAGTCCTTCTTGCCGACTACCGCCCGCCGGAATTTCTGATCGATAGTGTCCACCTCGATATCGTGCTCGCGCCGTCAAAGACGCGCGTTACGTCGAAGCTCACCATTCGCCGGAATCCGAATTCGGAGGCCACCGGCAAGGTTCCGTTGAAGCTCGACGGCGAGCTTCTCAAGCTCGAGAGCATCGCCCTCGACGGCCGAGCGCTCAAGCCGTCATCCTATCGTGTCGACGACACAAGCCTGACGATCCTGGCTCCGCCCAAAGAGCCGTTCACGCTCGAAATCGTGACGCTGGTCAATCCCAAGGGCAACACCGCGCTTCAGGGAATTTATCTCTCGCGCGGCGTCTACTGCTCGCAGTGCGAGGCGCAAGGCTTCCGCCGGATCACGTATTTCCTCGACCGGCCCGACGTGCTGGCGGAATACACGGTGCGTCTCGAGGCCGATGTCGAAACGGCGCCGATACTTCTAGCGAACGGCAATCCGGTCGAGCGCGGCACACTTTCCGGCGGCGAGCGTCACTATGCGATCTGGCACGATCCACACCCGAAGCCCTGCTATCTCTTCGCAATCGTCGGCGGCAGTCTATCGCCCGTCGCGTCGACTTTCATGACGCAGTCGGGACGTGAGGTCGATCTTCGCATTTATGTCGAGCGGGGCAAGGAATCGCGCGCTCACTGGGCCATGGAATCCCTGAAGCGCGCCATGCGTTGGGACGAGGTCAAGTTCGGGCGTGAATACGATCTCGACGTCTTCAACATCGTCGCCGTTTCCGATTTCAACATGGGGGCCATGGAGAACAAGGGCCTCAACATCTTCAACGATCGCCTGATCTTGGCGTCGCCGGAGACCGCGACCGACTCCAATTATGAATCGATCGAAAGCGTCGTCGCGCACGAATACTTCCACAACTGGACGGGAAACCGCATCACGTGCCGCGACTGGTTCCAGCTGTGCCTGAAAGAAGGCCTCACCGTTTACAGGGACCAGGAATTCTCAGCCGATCTGCGCAGCGCGACCGTGCAGCGTATCTCCGACGTCCGACAGCTCAAGGCCCTGCAATTTCCGGAGGACCAGGGGCCGCTCGCGCATCCGGTACGGCCAGAATCCTACGTCGAGATCAATAACTTCTACACGCCCACGGTTTACGAGAAGGGCGCCGAGGTCGTCCGGATGATCCACACGATCGTCGGACCTGAGAAATTCCGCGCGGGCATGGATCTCTATTTCGAGCGTCACGACGGACAGGCGGTGACGATCGAAGACTTCATCGCCTGCTTCGCGGATGTGAGCGGCGCGGACTTCACGCAGTTTCATCGCTGGTATTCGCAAGCCGGGACGCCGGAGCTCGTTTGCGATCTCTCGTACGACCGGCGCCGAAAGTCCGCCGAGCTGACCGTCCATCAGGTGTTGAAGCCTTCGCCAGGCAGGGCGAAGAAACAACCGTACTTCATTCCCATCAGCATGGCTTTGCTTGGCGAAAATGGCCAAGAGATGGATCTCGAGGTCGAGGGCGGCATCAAGATCCGCGACGGCGTGATGGCCGTTTCCGAGCGGACGACGACCTTCAAATTCAAAGGCGTCAGCTCGCGGCCGGTGCCGTCGCTGCTCCGCGGGTTCTCGGCGCCCGTCACAGTCACGATGTCGATGTCGGATCAGGATCTCGCGTTCCTGATGCATCATGACAGCGACCTGTTCAATCGCTGGCAATCGAGCAATGCTTACGCGACACGCAGCATCATTGGACTTCTCGGCGCGAAGCGGCGGAACGCCTTGGTCGCAGCAAAGTCCTCGAAGCTCGCCGACGCGCTGCGTTACGCGTTGCGCGATAACGAACTCGACGATTCCTATAAGGCTGAGTTGCTGAAGCTGCCGACGGTCGCGGACGTTGCCCGCGAGAAGGCGAGCCGTGTCGATCACGCCGGGATCTTCGATGCGCATCGCTTGTTCAGCCGGACCGTCGGCGAAAAGCTGGCGGACGATCTCGAGTCCCTCTACGCGAACGCATCTCGGAACAAGAAATTTTCACCCGACGCGAAAAATGCGGGCCGGCGGGCCTTGCGCAACGCGGCGCTGACGCTGTTGACGGCGCGCGGGTCCAGCGAAGACTTCGCCCGGGTCGAAGCTCATTATCGCAAAGCCTCGAACATGACGGACGCGTGTCACGCGCTGTTCCTGGTCGCGGGTGTCGACGCGCCAGGCCGCGTCGAGATCCTAGAGGATTTCTTCGAGCGCTGGAAAGACGATCATCTGGTCATCGACATCTGGTTTGCGGCGCAGGCGCAATCGCCGCGGCCGACTGTGCTCGACGAGGTCAAGGCGCTCTGCCGGCATCCTCTCTTCAAGATCACGACTCCGAACAAGGTGCGCGCGCTCATCGGTACGTATGCGTTGGGCAATCCGCTGCAATTCAATCGCGCGGACGGCGCGGGCTATGACTTCCTCGCAGACAAGGTGCTCGAGATCGATCAGCTCAATCCGCAAGTCGCGGCGCGCATGCTCGGTGCCTTCCGCAGTTACCGAGCGCTCGAGCCCGGCCGCAAAGCGCTGGCGAGGGCCGCGTTGAAGCGTGTTGCCGCGGCTCCGATCTCGCGCGATTGCCACGAGATCGTCTCGCGGATGCTAGAGGACTAATTGAGCATTTCTGCCACAGCGAACTGCCGTTATGCTCGCGCTGCCGTCATCGAAACAAAATTGATTCCGTCGCGATTTTTTCTCCCTCGACGGTGAGTCGCAAATCGGCGAATGTCGAATCACGCCCACGGACATGATCGTCCACCGCCTTACAGGGTCGGGCACTTAGACAAAACTCAGCAAGGGAATTCGAGATGGCTCGGACTTGGTCCGTCCCTCAACGGGAAAGCTATGCCGGCTTCGGCGGCTCGCGGCGACTGTCAGCCAACGCGATCGCCAACGGGATCGGCTTCTCGCAACGCGGACCCCTTTTGCTTGTCGCCGCCCTCCTTACGCTCGCCGGAGCGGTCGTGCCGCAGCTCGATGCGGATTCGCTCTCCACACTCCTATTCGTGGTTGGCGCGGGCCTTGCGGCGATGGTGGTCATGCTTCCGGCACGGGGCGCCCAAAAGCCCGGACCGACTTTCGCACGAGAGGCGCAGATGTCCTCGCAGCCGTCCGCCTTCGACGCACGGACGCAGGCTCGCTTTCCGGAACTCTTTGGAGCAGGAGCTACAGACTCCGCTCTTGACCGCGCCGCCTGGGCGAAACTCACCGCGCATATGAGCCACGAACTCCGGACGCCGCTCAATGCCGTTCTCGGCTTTTCCGAAATCATGACGAAAGAGGTCTTCGGACCACTCGGTTCCGGCTACGACGCCTACGCCCGCGATATTCATGCGAGTGGCCGTATCCTGCTCAAAAGCGCCGAGGATGCGCTGGCCATCACGGCCCTGCTGACGGCTCCGGAATGCAAGGGCCGCCAGACGAGCCGTCTGACGTCGGTCATCGATGAAGCGTGTGCCTTCGCGGCGCCGGATCTAGCTGCACGATCGATCTCGATCGTCAGGAACGCCGACGCCGGCTTCGATGTGCTCGGCGACCATCAGGCTGTGCGTCAGTTGCTGATCAACCTCCTCAGCGAGGCTGTTCGCAACGGCGCTGCGAATACGACGCTGCGGATCGAAACGAAATCGCTGGCCGGTGCGATAGACCTGTCCATCGCTATTCAGGCCGACCGGCGCGGCGCTACGGCTGACGAAGGTTTCGGAATGATTTTAGCGCGGACGCTCTGTGAGCTTTCGGGCGCCGAACTCGCCACCTCGGCCGGTGACGGCGAGCGCAAGTGGACGGTACGGCTTCTGCGTGCCGCGCAGCATGATCTTTTCTTGGCAGCGTGATCATTACCCCGGGAGGTCAGCGGTTGTTCCGCCGGACCTAATTCTTGGCCGGCTCATCATCCTTGACTTGCTCGCCTCGCGCCTTCAGCACGTTCGGGCGGCGCTTCTCCCGCCAGGACTGCAAAATTTTTCGCTCCTCTGGGCTCAGACTCGCAGCCGTCTCAACCATGGCGTTGTTGATCGCCGTTTTATAGAGGTTCTCCTCCTCTCGTAGTTTCGCCAGCGCTTCGGAGAACTTCGCTTTGTCGAATGGCTCGGCGGTCAACAGCGCGTTGGCGTCGGCCCAGGATTTTCTCACGGTCGCGCGCAAGTCCTTCATCCCTTCCCGCGCACCTGTGATCTCGTTACGGACTGCGGTCTGACGGCTTTCCGGAAGCTCCCTCACGAAGCCCATGAGGCCGGGCTCGAAAGGTTTGGAGCTTTCTTCGTGATGATGCCAAGCGGCAGCCGCGAACAGGCCGATAAACAACAGGTTCAGCGCCAGCGAAGCGATGAAGGCCGGATAGAGATATCGCGGTCGCGCAGGCGAGAGATGATTGACTTCAGCCGTCACAACAAATCCTCATCGAGAAGAACGTCGGCCTCGTCGGATTGGGCCATCCTCGTGCTGCTCGCGTTTCCACTGCCGCCGCCGAGAAGCACCTCTGCGCTCGCGTTCAAAACATTCAGCTGACCTGCAAACACGCCGAGCACCAACGAGGCTGCAAGCGCGGTTGCCGCAAAGCCATGACGGCGCGATCCCGGCCACGCCGTCGGACGCTTCGCGGGTTGGGTAACGATGGCCGCGCCTCCGGCGACGATCCGAGGCTGGCGTTCGGCCGCGGAGGCTATCCGCTGGCTCAAGGAATCGAGGCGGCTCTGATCATACTGCGGCGCCTTATCGAGCAGACGATCGAACGCCTCGGCATCCTTCAGCATGTTCTGCGCATCGGCACTGCCGGCAATCAAACCTGACAAAGCGAGACGCAGTGGCGCCGGCCATCGCGTACGGTCTGCACCATACGTGTCGAGCGCAGCCTCCAGCTTGTCGAGCCCCATGGGGCCTAGACCATTACGTGACATCGTCCTGCCGTCTCCCGCATTTAGAAATCGCCATCACTACGCAGCGACTCCCAATCCGATCTCAGTTCCGCCTTCAGCTGGCGCCGCGCCCTGCTCAGGAGCGACTCGACCGCTTCATCGGATACTCCCATAACCTGACCGATCTCGATCTGACTCAATCCCTCGAAATGAAAGAGGGTTAGCGCCAACCGCTGCCGGTCCGGCAATTTCTGCATCGCCATTTCAACACGGCGCTGCGTATCCTGGCTCTCGAGTCCCGTCAGCTGTCTCGCCGGTTCCGGGACCTCGGGCAATTCATCAACAACCTTCACGCGGCTCTGACCGCGTACGCGGTCGAGACACAGGTTAGAAACTACACGGCGCAGCCAGGGCCTGATCCCGGCCGGCCCTATTTCCAGCGTTGCGCTCGAGCGCCAAAGCCGCAAGAACGCCTCCTGCGCCACGTCCTCAGCCTCCGCGTCGTCCCGCAACATGCGGCGCGCCACGGCGACAATGCTGCCGAGGTGACGCCCCATGAGCAGCCGGAACGCGTCGCCGTCGCCGCCGCCGACTGCGGCAACGAGCACAGCCTCGTCGGCCCGGCTCTCAGCCGCCGCCCGCGGGGCAGCTGGGCTGCCATCGGTCCTCGTCGCCGCCACTAATCCTCTCGACATGCTTGTCAGCCTGCCTCGCGCTTCTCGCCCCGGATGGGCCGCCCGAAGGCTGGGATCCGTGTCGGTTATCGCAAGAACGTCGTAACCTGCCACAATCCGTCGCCGGTGCGCAAAGGCGCTAGGCGATCAGCCGGTTAAAAGCCGAAAAAATCTCGCCGAGCGTGTGTTTAAGCCTCGTTTCCAGGTCCTCGAACGACGCGGCGCCGCCTGAGCGGACCAACAAAGCCTTTAGCCCCTCAGGCGCTTGGGCGGGGTCAAACCGTCCATCGAGCGTTAGGCGCAGCACCTGCGTAAGGTCGTGCAGGAGCTGGCCCCCTTCTGAGAGGCGCAGGTAATCCGCCTCGCTGATGAGGCCCTCGGCGGCCGCTGCGGCGAGCGCGACGAGTGTCGTCTGGTTAAGAATTGCCGGGTGCTCCGCGGCGTGAACGAGTTGCAGGTGCTGGGTGATGAACTCGAGATCGACGAGGCCGCCCCTCACCTGCTTCAGGTCCCAGATGTCGGTCGTGTTTTTCTCCGTCTCGATGCGCTGGCGCATGTCGCGAATGTCGGCCGTGATCTTCGACGGGTCGCGGCGTGCCGTCAGAACCTTGTGGATCTCTCCTTCGACACGGGCGCCCAACTCGCGGGAGCCCGCGATGACCCGCGCACGCGTCAGCGCCATGTGCTCCCACGTCCACGCTTCGGTCGTCTGATAGTTCGTAAAGCTCGACAGGCGCGTCGCGACCGGGCCTTTCTGCCCTGATGGCCGAAGGCGCATGTCGACCTCATAAAGGGCCCCCTCAGCCGTCCGCGCCGAAATGGCGTTGATCAGACGCTGCGTCAGCCGCGTGTAATAGTGTGGCGGGGCGAGAGGTTTGGCGCCATCCGATTGCTCGGCATCGGCGTCGAAGTCATAGATGAGGATCAGATCGACGTCGGACGCCGCGGTCAGTTCGCGCCCGCCGAGCTTGCCCATCGCGACGACGACTGCGCCTCCGCCCGGCACGCGGCCGTGGTCCTCCTCCATCTCACGGGTGACTTCCTCAAAGAGCGCCGCGATCAGCCGTTCCGCGAGTGTCGCGTAGGCGGCGCCTGCCTCGGTCGCCGAGATGCTGCCCGTCAATATTCTGACGCCGACCAGGAATGATTGCTCGCTTCCTATCCGTCTTGCGGTGTCGAGAATTTCCTGCATCGGGTCGCCGACAGCCGTGGCGCGCGCCGCGCGAAATGCCTTCATCACCAGCTCGTCGATGGCCGCGCCGATGAGATCGCCGCCGTGGACCTGCGGGTCCAGCACGGCATCCAGCAACCGCCGGCGGCGCGAGAGGATGCGTGCCAAACGCGGCGCAGATCCCATGATGTCGGCCAGCAAGCGGATCAGGCGGGGCTGCGCCTTCAGCAGCGAAAAAAGCTGCACCCCCGAGGGAAGCTCGGCGATGAAGCGATCGAAGCTCGCGATGGCGGCATCCGGATCGACCGTGTCGGCGAGCGCCTCGATCAACAGCGGCTGCACTTCCGTCAATCGCTCGCGAGCGCGCGGCGACCTGACGGACGGCGCGCGGCCATGATGCCAGCCCCTGACGATCGCCAGCACCTGCGCCGGCTGCGAATAGCCGAAGCGCTTCAGTTCTTCGAGCGTGCGCGGATCGTCCTCTGCGCCGGCGAAGACCAAGTTCGTCACCTCCGGCGCCAGGCGGGGCGCTTCTTCGAACAATCCGTCGTAGTGCTTTTCGACCATTTCCAACGTGGCTATGAGCTCGCGCGAAAGCTCCGGCGTGCCGGCGTAGCCCGAGAAGCGCGCGAATGCGTCGAGCGCCGCGGTGTTGGACGGCACATCGTGCGTCTGCTCGTCCGCGATCATTTGCACGCGGTGCTCGAGGCGGCGCAGATACCGGTACGCATGATCGAGGTCGGCGCGCACATCGGCCTTTACCCAGCCGCGCCGTTCGAGCGCCGCCAAAGCATCGAGCGTCGCGCGGACGCGGAGATCGGGCTGCCGTCCTCCGGCGATCAACTGCTGCGTCTGCGCGAAGAATTCGATCTCGCGAATGCCGCCGTGACCGAGTTTGAGATTTTGTCCGGCGACGGATATCGGGCCGATGTCCTTGTGGGCGTGGATCTGCCGCTTCATCGCGTGGATGTCCGCGATCGCCGCGAAATCGAGATACTTGCGCCAGATGAAGGGAGCGAGTTCGGCGAGAAAGGTTTCCCCCGCTTCGAGATCGCCCGCCACCGGCCGCGCCTTGATCATGGCGGAGCGTTCCCAATTCTGCCCGACGGTCTCGTAGTAGCCGTGCGCGGCAGCGGTCGAGAGTGCGATCTGGGTGGCGCCCGCATCGGGCCGCAAGCGGAGATCCGTCCGAAAGACGTAGCCATCGGGCGTGCGCTCATCGAGCAGCAGCACGAGGTCGCGCGTGAGCCGCACGAAGAACGACTGCAGGTCACCGTCGCCGACAAGGCGGGACTTGTCGCGATCGAAGAAGACCGTCAGATCGATGTCGCTTGAATAATTGAGCTCGAAAGCGCCGTGCTTGCCCATGGCGAGCACGAAATAGCCGGACTGCTGTTCCGGTTCGTCGCTATCCAGCGGCTTCCACTGCCCGCGCGCGGATGCGATCCGAAACAGGAAGCGGACTGCAGATGCGACGGCAGCGTCGGCGCATTCCGAAAGCGTGCGCGTCACGGTCATGACCGGCCAGACGCCGGCGAGATCGGCGAGCGCGGTCAGAAGCGCAACCTCCGACTTGTAGATGCGAAGAACGCGCTTGGCCGCGATCAGATCCGGCGCCTCGCGCATTGCGGCGATCAGTTCTTCAGTCGCCTTGGCGAAGCGCGTTTCGGGAGGCTCGCCGAGGATACGTGCCAATCGCACGAGATCGCGGTTCGCCAGGGCTGCGAGATAGGGCGAACCGTCGAAAACGCCTTTGAGCAGGCTTTCGACCTTTGGATTGCTCAGCAGCCCTGCCAGCGGCGCACAGGCGCTTTCGGCTTCCCCCTTCAGGGTACTGAAGCGTTCGGCACCGATACCGGTGGGCAGCGCGTGCGGCCATTCGGCGATTTGCGTAGCGAGGCTCGAGGCGACGGTCTGATCCATGACTTCATTGTGCCGCAAGGCCGGGCTCGGCGTCACCCTCTCCGTTCGGCGCCGCGATCAAGCATTTGGCTGAGAGCAGCAGCACAACCCTCAGTCCCGGCTGATTGTCTTCGAGCCGAACTTCTCCGTGATGGAGACGAGCAACCGCCGCGACCAAGCTCAGCCCGAGGCCAGTGCCGGGTTTTGTGCGGCTTGCTTCCAAACGGACGAAGCGCTTCAGCGCTTTTTCGCGATCGGCCGGGTCGATGCCGGGGCCGTGGTCGCCGACAGAGATGGCAGGGCGCCCTTCGAATAGGAAGGCGCGAACGGTGATTGCGCTCCCGGGCTCTCCGGCGCGCGAATACTTTATTGCGTTGTCGATCAGATTGGCGATGGCCTGACCAATCAATTGCCGGTTGCCCTGCACGAACAGACCCTGCTCCGTCTCGATCGACAGCGCGAAGCCTGCTTCCTCGGCGGCCGGTGCGTAGAGTTCGCTGACGTCCGCCACGAAGCGGCCGAGGTCGAACGTCTCCGTGCTTTCCTGCAGGGGACCCGCTTCCAGACGAGCGATCAGCAGAAGTGCGTTGAACGTCTTGATCAACTCGTCCGACTTTTCGATCGTTCGTTCGAGGCCTTCGCGATAGGCCTCGCCTCCGCGCGGATCGCGGAGCGCTGCTTCTGCCGAGTTGCGCAGACGATTGAGCGGGGTTTTGAGATCGTGAGCGATGTTGTCCGAGACTTCGCGAAGGCCACTCATCAGGCTTTCGATGCGGTCCAGCATCTCGTTCAGGCTACCCGCAAGCGCGTCGAGTTCGCCGCCTCTGCCGGACGTCGGGATACGGCGGGAAAGATCGCCTTCCATGATCTGCCGGCTCGTCGCGGTGATTTCATCCATGCGGTTGACGATCAGGCGGCTGACAGCGAGGCCGCCGAGCAGTCCGACAATCGATAACACGCCAAATCCGAGAAGAAACGTCAGCCGCACAGAATCGGCGAATGCGCGTTGATCCTCGATGTCACGGCCGATGATAAGACGCAGATGGGAACCGAGGTCGACGGGAATGGCGACCGCAAGATGCGCTCTCTCATGACCGTCTGCCGTCGGCTGATACGTGAACACGCCGCCGTGGCCTTCGCCTTCCAGCTCGGGCGGAATGCGGTTCAAGTTTCCGGCGATTTTCGTGCCGCTCGCGTCCGCCAGATAATAGAGGCCGATGCCTTGAGGACGGGAAAGGGCCGAGACCGTATCGGTCAATTTGGCTTCCCCACCGACTTTCATTTCGGAGGAAAGAATGCGGGCCTCGGCGTTGAGCGTCGTCAGAACCTGATCGGTCAGCAGGTTGTTCGTTTGCCAAAACAGAACGCCGACGACGATTGCAGCCGCAAAAAGGAAAAAGGCTACCGCTAGCGCGCTCAGTCCGAAGGCTGTCGTCGATGCCGCTTTCGCGACGCGGTCAAGCAGGGCCGTCACGAATTGTATATCCTGCGCCCCGAACCGTATGCAGAAGCTGCCTGTCGAAGTTCTTATCGATCTTGGCGCGAAGGCGCGAGACGTGAACATCGATGACGTTCGTTTGTGGATCGAAGTGATAGTCCCAGACATGTTCGAGCAGCATCGTGCGCGTGACGACCTGACCGGCATGCTGCATCAGATATTCGAGCAGCCGATACTCGCGTGGCTGCAGCAGAATGTGCTCACCGCCCCGCGTGACACGATGCGAGAGGCGATCGAGCACGAGATCGCCGACGGCGTAGCGGGTTTGCTGTTCTTCCGGCGCCGTGCGGCGGCCGAGCGCTTCGACGCGCGCCAGAAGCTCGGAATATGCGTAGGGTTTCGTCAGATAGTCGTCGCCGCCGGCGCGCAGGCCCTTGACGCGATCATCGACCTCGCCCAGCGCCGAGAGGATGAGCACGGGCGTGCGATTGGCTTCCGAGCGCAGCGATTTGATGAGTGACAGTCCGTCGAGGCGGGGCAACATGCGGTCGACGATCAGGACGTCGTAAGCCCCGTCCGTCGCGAGCGCCAATCCGGCTTCGCCGTCATGTGCGAGATCGGCAGTATGGCCGTTCTCTTTCAATGATTTCTGAAGGAAAAGCGCGGTTTCTTTATCGTCTTCAATCACGAGCACGCGCATGGTTTGTGTCCGACTTTCGCCTTTTCTCAGCTCACTGTGTAGCTGGGTCGTACCCGGACGTCGAGGCAGCCCCGCCGTTTCACTGACGGGGCTGCCCGAGTTCTTCATGGGTGGTTAACCTCAGCCCTTCTTCGAGCTGAGCTGAACGGCAACGAAGCGCTTCTGATCGGCCGTCTTGATGTGAAGAAGAACAGCGGTTCGCTTCAGGCCTTCGGCCTTCTTGACGCCGGAGAGGACATCGTCCGGAGATGCGACCGTCTGGCCCGACACCTCGAGGATCACGTCGCCCGCCTTCAGGCCCTTCTGAGCTGCGTCGGAAGAGGGGTCAACCTCGGCGATCGCGACGCCTTCGGGCGCATCTTTGCCAGCACGGGCCGGCATCAATGTCAGCCCAAGCTGGCTCAGCTCGACCGACGACGGCTTGGCGTTATCGTCGTCGTTGTTGCCGTTGCTGTCTTCGTCGTTGTTTTCGCCGCTCATGGCTGCTTCGGCGTTCTTCGGGAACAGCCCGAGCTTCACCTTAACGGTTTCCTCCGCGTTGTTCCGCCAGACTTTCACGTCCACCGGCGTGTCCGGAGCAAGTTCGGCGATCTTCCGCGCGAGGTCGCGGCTGTCGGCAATCTTCTCACCGTTCACCTGGATGATTGCGTCCTGAGCCTTGAGACCCGACTTCGCTGCGGGGCCGTTCGGCGTCACTTCGCTGACGAGCGCGCCGTGTGCTGCCGGCAGCCCGATGCTGGCCGCCGTGTCCTCATCGACGTTCTGGATCTTAACGCCCAGCCAGCCGCGATTGACAGTGCCGCCGGACTTCAGCTGCTGAACGACTTCCTTCACCGTTTTCGCAGGTACTGCGAAGGCGATGCCGACGTTGCCGCCAGACGGAGAGAAAATCGCGGTGTTAACGCCGATGACATCGCCATCGATGTTGACCGTGGGGCCTCCCGAGTTGCCGCGGTTCACAGCAGCATCGATCTGCAGGTAATCGTAGGGACCCGAACCGATGTCGCGTGCGAGGGCCGAGACGATGCCGGCCGTGACCGTGCCGCCGAGGCCGAACGGATTGCCGACGGCCAACGCCCAATCGCCAACGCGAGATTCCTTGTCGGCCAGCTTGAGGGTCGGGAACGTCTTCTTGGTGCTTTCGATCTTGATGACGGCGATGTCGGTGCGCTGATCGGTGCCGACCAGCTTGGCGTCGTACTTGGTCTCATCGTTGTCAAAGGTGACCTGGATCTTCGTCGCGCCATCGATGACGTGATTGTTGGTCACGACGTAGCCGTCAGGCGTGATGACGAAGCCCGAGCCCTGACCTTGCACGATCTTCGGCTTTTGGTCCGGCTGTCCGAATTCCTTGGGCAGATTCTTGAAGAAGTCGTGGAGCGGATGATCGGGCGGAAGATCGGGAAGCGTAAATCCCTTGTCGCCCTTCTTGCCGCCCTTCTCGTTCGACGCGAGCTTGGAGGCGCCGCCGTCGTTCACGACCGAGACGGAGACGACGGCCGGCTTGACCTTGTCCACGATGTCGGCAAACGAAACTGGCGCGCGGCCGAACGGGGTCTCGATGGTCTGAGCCGCCGGGGTATCGGCGCGAACGGGATAGGATGGCGCGAAAAGCCCAATTCCCACTACCGCAGCTGCGGCCATGGCAAGCGCGGCCGGTGCGATATTTGAAGCTAATTTGAAGTTTGTGGTCGTCGACGAACGGTGGGGCAATCGCATCCCATGGTCTCCAGATAAATGCAGGCTTCGCGAGCCTTGTCTGGAGGCGTACCGGAGAATGGATTACGGCAGCATGTCAGCGACGTTAACTGTTGGTAATCTGCAAGCGGTTGGGTGAGAAAATCCGGCTAGCGTCGCTGGTCCGTCAGGATGGAATCGAGCTTCGCTTTCTCCTGTTCGGTCAATGGGGTGCTCGGAGACGACGCGTCTTTTTTTCCGGCGCTTCGGACAACAAGAACGAGACCGCCGAGGAGAACGAGAACCGGCGTCAGCCAAAGCAGAATGGTCGACAGCTCGAAGCGTGGATTGAGGAGAACGAATTCGCCGTAGCGCGCGACGACGTAGTCAAGGACCTGCTGGTCGGAGTCGTGTGCTTCCAGGCGTTCACGAACGAGCCGGCGAAGGTCGCCCGCCAAAGGCGCATCGCTATCGTCGATCGACTGGTTCTGGCAAACGAGGCAGCGCAGTTCGGCCGAGATGTTCCGCGCACGCTGTTCGAGCGCGGGGTCGGCGAGCATCTCGCCAGGCTGAACCGCAAGCGCCATCGGAGCGGCTGCGAAGAGCGCCCATATCGTCAGCAACGTCGCTATCATTGAACGTCGCAAGCGATTCACTCCGCGGGGACCGCAATAGGTTGACGTGACCTCGACGGCGCGCCGACGCGCAAGCGCCGGTCGGACAGCGAGATGCCACCACCGATGAACATGATCAATGCGCCGAGCCAGATGAAGCGTACGAGCGGATTGAAATAAGCTCTGACGGCATAGCCGCCGTTCGGTTGCGCATCGCCGATGACGAGGTAAAGGTCGCCGCGCCACGCGGCAAGGATGCCGGACTCGGTCGTCGTCTGCGGCGGTGCATCGTAGAGCCGTTTCGAGGGTGTGAGCCTCGCCACCGTTTCGCCACCGCGCTTCACATTGAAATCGGCAAGGTCTTCGACGTAGTTCGGTCCGCGGGCCTGCTCGAGGCCGACGAACGTCACGTCATAGCCATTGACCGTGATCTGATCGCCAGGCTTCATGGCCTGGATGTGCTCCTCGCGGTAGGCGCTCGTCGCGACGATCCCGACCACGAGCATGCCAATCCCGAAATGCGCAAAGAAGGTGCCGTAAGCGGAACGCGGCAGATTTCGCGCACGGCGAATGATTTCATCCGATTTCGCCGAACCGAACTTCACTCTGTTCGCCCATTCGACGATCGCGCCCGCCATGACGTAGACGCCGAGCGCGATCCCGAACGGTGCGAGCCACGGTCCGCGATACTCGGCGGCGAATACGGCAACGAGGGCAACGAGCGCCGCACCGAAAGCAAACGCCAAGCGTTGCATCGCTCCCGCAAAATCACCGCGCTTCCAGGCCAACATCGGCCCGATCGGCAAAGCGACGAGCAGCGGTATCATCAACGGTCCGAAGGTCATGTTGAAGAACGGCGGGCCGACGGAAATTTTCTCGCCCGTCAGCCCTTCGAGCGCCATCGGATAGAGCGTGCCGACGAGCACGGTCGCAGCGCCCGTCACCAGCAGCAGGTTGTTGAGGACGAGCGATCCTTCGCGGCTGATCGGCTGGAACAGGCCACCCGCCTGCATATCCTTGGAGCGCAACGCAAAGAGCGCGAGGCCGCCGCCGGTGAAGAGGATCAGAATGGCGAGGATGAAGATGCCGCGCGCCGGATCGACCGCGAAGGAGTGCACGGATGTCAGCACGCCCGAGCGCACGATGAACGTGCCCATCAGCGACAGCGAGAACGTCAGGATCGCGAGAAGCACGGTCCAGATCTTCAGCGCCTCGCGCTTTTCCATGACGAGCGCGGAATGCAGGAGCGCGGTCCCGGCGAGCCAGGGCATGAAGGATGCGTTCTCGACCGGATCCCAGAACCACCAGCCGCCCCAGCCGAGTTCGTAGTAGGCCCACCACGATCCCATCGCGATGCCGATCGTGAGAAACATCCAGGCGGCGAGCGTCCACGGCCTCACCCAGCGCGCCCAGGCTGCATCGATGCGGCCTTCGATCAGCGCGGCAATCGCAAAAGAGAAGGCAATCGAGAAGCCGACATAACCCATGTAGAGGAACGGCGGATGGAAGGCGAGCGCCGGGTCCTGCAGGATCGGGTTCAAGCCACGTCCATCGGCGGGCGCCGGATCGAGGCGCGTGAATGGATTGGACGTCAGCAGCGAGAAGAGCAGGAACGCCACCGCGATCGACGCCTGCACGGATAGAACGCGGGCCTTCAGCGTCAGCGGGAGGTTATTGCCAAAGAGCGCGACAGCGGCACCGAAGAGCGCCAGGATCAACACCCAAAGCAGCATCGAGCCTTCGTGATTGCCCCAGACGCCGGCCAATTTGTAAATCAGCGGCTTCGTCGAATGGGAGTTTTCGGCGACGTTCAGAACGGAGAAGTCCGACGTCACGTAGGCGTGCGTCAGCGCGCAGAAGGCGATGGCGATCAGGAACAGTTGCGAAACGGCCGCGGGGTCGGCGACGCGCATCATGCGTTCGTCTTTGAGGTGAGCGCCGATCGCGGGAATGGCGACCTGCACGACGGCAACCAGCAAAGCGAGGATCAGCGCGAAATGTCCGAATTCTACGATCACGGCATGTCCTTCTAAGGCATCCCTGCCTTCACCTGGCCCGGATGGGCGCCCGCGCCGAGCTTGACGCCTTTCGCTTCCAGAGCATTCGCTACTTCGCGCGGCATGTAATTTTCGTCATGCTTGGCAAGCACGCTGTCGGCTTTGAAGCGGCCCTCGCCGTCGAGCATGCCTTCGGCGACGACGCCCTGGCCTTCCTTGAAAAGGTCGGGCAGCACACCGGTAAATGTAACCGGAATATCGCGCAGCGTATCGGTCACTTTGAACGTGATCGTCGTCCCCTGGCCGCGAACGACGGAGCCATGCTCCACGAGGCCGCCGAGGCGGATGCGCTGGCCCGGCGGGACGCCCTTTTCGACGATGTCGCTCGGGGTATGGAAGAAGACGATGCTGTCCTTCAACGCGAAGAGCACCAGGACGAGCGCCACGCAGAGCGTCGCGACCCCTCCGCCGATCAGAACTCCGCGCTTCTGCTTCCGTGTCATCAGAGACCCTGCATTGCGTTAGCTTCCGAGGCCCAGCTGGCGTGCGAGATGCTCGACTTCGGCCAAGCCGTCCTGGTTGTCTTTGAGATTGGCGCGGGCATCTGTCAAAGCTTTGATGGCATCATCACGGCGACCGAGAATTTGATAGGCTCGTATCAATTTTACCCATCCCGCAGCGTCGTTTCCATCGGACTTGAGACGGGCCGCGAGACTATCGACCATACGCGCTATGAACGCCTGCCGTTCCTCGGGGTTCATCGCCATGATCGCGGCGGCTTCAGGATTGGCGGCCGGCGATGCCGACGTTGGCGCGGTGCCAGCGTTTCCTGCTGCGCCCTGACTACCATCGCCTGCCGGTGGGCTGCCGATCCCCTTACCGATATTTGCCAGCCGTTCTTCGATGACCTTGCGCCAAGGCGCGTCCGCGGGCGCTTCGGCGATGAGCTTGCGATAATCGGCGGCGGCGTCAGACACGCGTCCGTCCTGCTCCTTCGCGAGCGCAAGCCAAATGCGCGGCTCAATTGATGAGTCCGGCGCCAGCACAATAATGCGCTCGAGAGCTTTGCGGGCGTCTTCCGGGACGACGCCGTTCTCGATGTGGATGCGCGCGTTAGCGAAGCCTTGTAGACGCTTCGGGCTTTCGCCGATCAATCGAATGGCATTCTGAAAGGCGGTCGCGGCATCGGCATACCGGCCCATTGCATAGTAGACCGGCGCGATGACATCCCATCCGGTACCGTCTTCCGGATGATCTCGCAGCCGCTCTTCGACCTTGGCGATGAGATCGTTGGGCTTGTTCGCGTTCGACGCTGCGGCGAGGCGCTCGCTCAACGGCTGCGACGGCAGGCCGGGCGCGCCATACGTCAGATAAAGGCCCAAGCTTGCAATCGGCAGCGCGATGGCAGTGGCGATGGATACCGGAACGACGAAGCGATTGCGCTCAGGGTAGCGAGCGTGCGCGCCGGCTTTCGGATGGTCCTGCGATACGCGCAAAATCCGGCGGCCGATTTCGGCGCGGGCGCTTTCAGCATCTACAGAGCCGAGAGCGCCGCGCGCCTCATCGGAATCGATCTCTTTGAGCTGGTCTTTGTAGACGGCGATATCGGGGCCGGCAGTATCCGTCGACGGCAGAGACGGACGCATGAGCGGCCGCGTGATGGCGAGCGTCACGGCCGCCACTAATCCAGCCACTAGAATCCAGAAAACCATCGCTGCGCGATCCTCAAGCTTCGCTGCAGGGAATAGGATCGCACGCCTGCCGAGGCAAGCAGACAAAGCTCAAGTTAGCCCATCTGTCGCGGATGAGATTAACTTAGCGAAAGGGAGAGAGTTGGCCGCTGCAGCGCGTCAACCGACGTTCTGCCAACTTCCGTCCGAGCTCCGGCAGGCAGTGCCATGCATCTTCTGCGGACGGCCGTCGATGTAAACGGTGTGCGTGTAATCACGGCAATCGGCGACGCCGCGCTTATAGGGTTTGCTCGGGACGATTTCCCCGTAGTGGCCGGTATCGGGATCGCGCCACTGCCGAGGGTTGCCGGACTGGCCGCGCTCGAGAGCGTCATATTCCGCTTCCTGCGCCAAACGGCGATCGCGTTCGTCGAGGCTTTTGCCGATCTGGCTACCAACGATGCCGCCGATGACGGCGCCGCCAATGGTGGCCGCGACCTTGCCGCCCTCACCCTTGCCGATCGAATTTCCGAGGACACCGCCAGCGATGCTACCGAGAACGAGGCCGGTACCGGTATTGTCCACTCCGCCCTGGCCGTTGCTGCAAGCGCAAAGCAAAGTGACTGCCAGAAGCGGCAGCGAAAGGCGCGCGGTGCGCATGGTAAACCCCATTTGTGGCATCCCCCGACACGCCGCTGGCCCCACCGGCGCGTAGTCCTGCAATATTCGCTAGACCGATATTGCGCCGTCGACAAGGCGGAAATCCACCACAATTCGGGCAAATCCCCACTCCATCCGCTGTTGCGATGCGGAATTAACGCGGGTCAGGCGGCGGGGAGTTCAAGAACGGCTTTCAGGCCGCCGTGCTCGGAGGCATCGAGCCTTAACCGGCCTCGATACGACGCCGCGAGATCGGTGACGATCGAAAGTCCCAGCCCTGAGCCGGGTTTGGTCTCATCGAGCCTAAGTCCGCGCTTGCCGATCTTGGCTCTTTGCTCTGCCGAGAGACCCGGGCCATCGTCCTCGACGGTCAGGGTGAGCCTTCGCCGGGTGGTCGTCTCCTGATTATTGACGGTCGCCGTCAAATAAACCCTGTGCTTGCCCCACTTGCAGGCGTTGTCGAGCAGGTTGCCCAACATCTCCTCGAGGTCCTGCTTTTCACCTTGGAACTTGGCACCGGGCTGAACCGCGTAGTCGATCGATATGCCTTTTTCGCGATGGATGCGCTCTATCGCTCTGACCAACGGCTCGGCCGTCGCATCGACGGGCGTGATACGGCCAATGGTGTTCGTCCTCGCGGCGATGCGCGCGCGGTCCAGATAATGCGTAATCTGATCGCGCATCAGATGGGCTTGCTCGGCAACCTTCGAGCCGAATGCGCTTTGATCTTCCCGCGCTTCGTTGGTGATGACTGCGAGCGGGGTTTTCAATGCATGCGCGAGGTTACCGACCTGCGTGCGGGCGCGGTCAATGATGTCCTGGTTTGAATCAATCAGCGCATTGAGTTCGGTTTGCAACGGCTCGATCTCGGCCGGCAACTGGCCTTCGAGGCGTTCGACTTGGCCGGAACGGATACTCGCCAAACCTCGTTCGATCCGGCGCAACGGCAAAAGACCGAAGCGGACCTGGAAAACTGTCGCCGCCAGAAGGCCTAGACCTACAAGCGAAAGCGCACTCGTGAGGCGGGCGCGGAATTTGGCGACAGTTTCTTCGAACCAGTCCATGGGACCGGCGACCATGATCGAATACTTCGTCTTTTCGGGATCGTGCCCGGGGGAATCGATGAATTCGAGGATGCGGATCGTCGAGCCGGTCGGGCCGGGGACGTTCATCCATCGCGTCCCCGTGTCGTCGGTCGGGAACTTCCTGTCATAGGGGGAAGGCAACATTGCAGTTGCGAGGGAGGGCGATACGAGCGTGCGGCCGGGAGCGCCGTCAATCGGGCGTATCTGCCAATACCAGCCCGACTGCGTGACTTCGAAAAGGGGCTCGTAAAGGTTCGGCGGGTTGACGGGCTCGTCGCCCATCGTGCTCATGCTATCGATCGTGATCTGGGTCAGCAGCTTCTTCAACTGAGCGTCAAAGCTCAGCTGCACGTCGTCCCGATACAGCGCGTAAATGATGTAGCCCGCGAGCGGCAGCGCCAGAAGCGTCCACGCTGCCGAAGTTGCAAAAAGGCGCAGCGCAAGTGAGTTAAGCCTCATCCGGTCCTTGGCTCATGCGGTATCCGAGACCGCGGACCGTCTGGATCACGTCGCCGGGAATCTTCTTCCGCAGTCGGCCGATAAATACTTCGATCGTGTTCGAATCGCGATCAAAATCCTGATCGTAGAGATGTTCGACCAGTTCGGTCCGCGAAACCACCCGGCCATTGTGGTGCATCAAATAGGCCAGCAGGCGAAATTCATGCGAGGTCAACTTGACGGGCAAGCCCTCACAGGTCACGCGCGCTGACTTTGTGTCGAGACGCACGGGGCCGCATTCGATTTCCGATTTTGCATGGCCGGACGCGCGGCGGACCTGGGCCCGGACCCGCGCCAGCAACTCTTCCATGTGAAAGGGCTTGGCGAGATAGTCATCGGCGCCGGCATCCATTCCAGCGACCTTGTCGCTCCAGCGGTCGCGTGCGGTCAGAATGATGACGGGCATCTTGCGATCGCTTCGCCGCCACTGCTCGAGAACGGAAATGCCGTCCATTTTCGGCAGGCCAATATCGAGAATGACGATATCATAGGGCTCGGTATCGCCGAGAAAGTAGCCTTCTTCGCCGTCTGAAGCCGTATCGACAGCAAACCCGGCGTCCTCCAGAGCCGTCAAAAGCTGACGGTTTAAGTCCTTGTCATCCTCGACGACGAGCGCTCGCACGGTATGTCCCCTCCCCCTCCTGCACGACTTGCGGACGCTCGGAGATCTCGGCGAGAGATTTCCATCCCGCAACGACGGACCGACTACCGGCCCCTCGCTGTCATAACGGTCGTTCTAAGCTGTCCCGTCGGACTTCTGATGACCAGACGATAAAAATATCCGGCTTCCGTGCGGCACAGCGTGGTCTTTACAAGCTTGCCGATACCATCTGCTGCAAGCGAGCGCGATACCTCCTCGACGGTTATCAGATTTTCCCGGCGGACGATCTGGCCGGCCATGCCCCAGTCGGTCAGGCAGTCGTCAGCGCGCGAGGCGGCGCACGGCAGCAGTACCACTGCCGCAGCCACCGCTGCCACCGTTCTTCCCAAATCGACCATCCGCGCTCTTCCGGAAAAACGACGGTCTAACATAGCGTGTTGAACCGCCGATGAATACGGGAGCCGTTAAGGATTGGCCTGTGAAATTGTTCAACTCTTTCGCAGGCTGAGGACCGAGGACGCCTTGAACCGGCCGTAGATCGCCAGCGCCGTCCCGAACAAGCCGGCGAGCGCCTGAACGGCGATCACGGCCTGATTGCCGAAAGTCTGGATGAGATCCGCGGGCAGGCTCACGCCGATTGCCGGCGCGATGACGGGAAGCACGGTCGCCGCGGCGGTGATCAGCGTTCCCCAAAGCGTCCTCGATTGGGCCCACCATTTCGCCGATTCGTCGATCGTCTTTGCAGATGGCGCTTGGTTGCTCATGTTGGATTCTCCTTTTGCGATTTGTGCCGGCTCCAAGAGCCCGCGGGTCATGCCGTCAGCCGCGCCCCAGGATTTTCCGAGGGCCAATGTCGCGTCGACGCGTTTCAGCCAGCCCCGTCCGAAGCGCCAGAAATGCGGGAGCGCCCTGTACCGGGCGCGCCGGATCTCCGCGTACTCGTCGATCAGATCTGTCAGTCTGCGGCTGCCGATTGCAGAAAGCGTTTCGGGGCCGATTTCGCCGTCGATCGTAACGTTCACGACCTGCTGCAGCATCCGGGTCGCGGCGCCGACGCCGTGGTTCACGGCGGCATCGAAATGCATCAGCGCCAGCGGTGCGGTGAACGCTGCGCACTGAGCGGGGTCGAAATACCGGCGGCGATAGATGGCCTCGACGACGGCTTCGGGGATCGACTTCAGCTCCGAAATGAGCCGCGGGCGCGAGCCGGCGTCGAGCGTCTGGCCTTTGAAGTTGGCGTAAACTTCGAGCGTCACGCCGCGATTGGTCGGGCCGCCGGGATCGTACGGATCATTCGAGTACGTATTGTCGCCCGGAATGCCGAGCAGCATCGGCGGCACGCCAATCGCGAGCGCGATCTCGCGCGCCGCGGTGTTCTTCGCCTCGATGAAGTCCATGTCCTTCGGCGTCAGCGACAGCGGCTTCCAGTCGAGGCCGCCTTCCAAGAGCAGCGGACGTCCGGCAGCGCGCGCGCCTTGGAAACTCCTCTCGAGCTCGCTTTTGAGGCGCGTGAACTGCTCCTCCGTCATTTGACCGTTGGCCGCCGCGTAGACGAGCGCACCCGACGGCCGCGCGGAATTATCGAGCAGCGCCTTGTTCCAGCTCGACGCGGTGTTGTGGATGTCGATCGCGGTCGCCGCCGCTTCGATCGGGCTCATGCCGTAGTGATCGTTGGCCGGATGGAAGAGGCGCACGTGCAGGATCGGACGCACGTTCGCCGCCACTTCGTCGACGAAGCGGACGGAGCGTCCCGCCACGGTGTACTCGTAGCCTTCCGGCCAGCCGTCGAGACCGGGGATGACCTTCATGCGGTCGGGGCGCAGGATGTGCAGCTCGCGGATTTCGCCGTCGAGCGCGACGGCTTCGACGTAGGCGTTGCCCGCGACGAGCAGGAAGCCGTACCAGGCTTCGAGAAAGTCCGTTCCAGTGTGATCGAGGCTCGGCCGCCGGAGCAGATCGATCAGCGGATGATCCTCGATCTCATTCGCGCCCTCATAGAGAAGCAGCGGGATCGTGGCGGCGGCCTCCGCGATCATGCGCACGGAGCGATAGACGATGGCATTCTGCATGAAGCCTTCGCGGGCGAAGGCGGAATAGTCGCGCGGCGCCCACACGGGTTCGCTGAGGTTTTGATAGGCGATGAGCGGGCCTGTAGCAGTCGCTTTTTGGCTCGGCGATTCCAGGATCGTCTCAGAACGCAACCCGGAGGCTTCGAACAAAAGGCTAGCCAATGCCTCCGAGATGCGGGACATGAGAGATCCTTATTTCGTTTCTAGTTTGGACTTCGGCGGTCAGGGCGGTTCACCCATGAAAGCGAACAAGCCAATACTCAATTATCAGGGCACCAAAATTTATGAGAGCTTCAAGAATGGAGCTTCTCTTAGATATTGGTACGCCCTAGTTCCCAATTGCGATGCCGAACGACCCGTGTCGCCGGACGCAAGGCTAGCGCTGCCTGTGGGATATGCGCCTAAACCGATATTCGAGGCCAAGCGTTCTCTCGCACCAAGCGACATATTCGATGTCCGTAGACTTCCTGCGAGGTACACCGCCGGTCTGACGGTTGAAAACGGGGAGCTGCATCGTCCTCTCCGCTTCGATCTGATGCGCGCTGAGCGCGAAGCACATTTGGAAGCAATGCGCCGCGCAATCGACGACGGATACGATTTTAGAATGGTGGAAGTGCCGAAAAAAATCGGTCGAATTCGACACTGGCTAGGAGCCATCGCCCGCAAAACGCTTATTCAGCGAGTTCGTTAGAGCATCCTGACCGATGGTTTGGTCGTATCGCCCAGCAGCAAATCCGTGATCGCCCAGACGAGTGCGTCGGCGCGGTCGGGGCTGCGGCCTTTGACCGTGCCGTCGGAACCGAACGAACACATCTGATCTTCCAGCGCATCGAAACGGCCGACGTGCGCGACGCGGCCCTCCGCATAGAGCGCCGCGACCGGCTCGGCACGAACCCATTTTCCCCGCGTCGCTCTGACTTTGACGACGGGGAAATTCTCGCGAAACTGCTGCAGAACCGAGATGACGAGGTCACCGCCCTGGTTGACCTCGGCCACCATGCGATCAGCTTCGAAATCATCGTATGCACCGAGCGCCGCCCGCGCCCAGAGTTCCGGCGTGCGACCCTGGATGGTGCGATCCGCCAAGATGTAGGCGCGCTTGTCGACGCCCAATCCCGCGACCACGATCCCGCAAGCGTCCGACGACGCCGTCGCCGTCACCGGCGGATCGAGGGCGACGACGACGCGTTGCATCTCGGGCGCGTTTTCGACGCGCGCCTCTTCGATCCAATGACGCCGCCAAAGGCCGTCGCTCGCATCTTCGACGATCTCGCCGAGCAATTCCTGCCGGCCGATGGCGGAGCCCGCGTAGCGGCGCGTCATCTCGGCGAGGAACGTCGGCGCGAGGTTCGTCGCGTTGTCAGCGGTCGCCAGGTTGACGGTCACGGTCGCCTCGTCGGCAATGATCTGTTTCAAAAGCTTCGTGGCGCGCGGCGTCGTCGTCACGCAAACGCGCGGCGCTTCGCCGAGGCGGAGTGCGAACTGCAGCATGTCCCAGGCCCTTTCCGCGCCGCGCCACTTCGCGAACTCGTCGCACCAGGCGGACGTGAATTGCGGGCCACGCAGCGCTTCGGCTTCGTCAGCCGAGAACAGTTCCGCAATCGCGCCGTTCGGCCACGTCAGTCGCCGTTTCGAGGGCTCGAACAGCGGCCGCTCTTTCGGCGGATGTATTGCGAGCAAGCCCGACTGGCCTTCGATCATGACGTTGCGCACGTCGGCGAGTGTTTTGCCGACCAGCGCGATGCGAGTGTCTTTTGCTGGCGCGGTGCGACGCTCTTTTGTTGGCGCGGTGCGACTCGCGTTCCGCGAGCCGGCCGCAGCGCGCGGGCTTGTTGCTTCGTCCGAGGTCTCGGAAAGAGCGAGCGATCTCACCCACTCCGCACCCGCGCGTGTTTTGCCTGAGCCTCTTCCTCCGAGAAGCAGCCACACACGCCATGCTTGGTTTGGCGCTTCCGACTCGCGTTCCGAGAGCCGGCCGGAAGCGCCGGACGTGTTGGTCGAGTCTTGCGCAACATCGAGCGCACCCGGCGGCCGGCTCCCCGCAGGGGAGTCGCCGGGTGCAATCAATAAAGGCGCGAGCTGCTCGTCGCGGGCCCATAGCTCCCAGTCGTGAGAGATGAACTCGAGTTCGTCCGCGCTCAGCTCATTCAGGATTTCGCTGAGACGACCGTTTGTGATTGAGGCGTTCAAGACGTTCCGCAATTTCGCGGCGTAGGTTTTCCGCATGGGCGAGCGCCTCCTTGCTCTTGGCGTCACCTCCCGTTGGCTTCCGCTTCGTCATCACGCGTTGCATCTCAACAGCTTTCTCCAATGCATTGACCATTTGCGACAGGGCGCGGGACGCTCGTTCGCGATCCTGGGACGTCAGACCTTTTTGCTTTTCGAGCTTCGTCAGCTCGCCATCGATCGTGTTGTAGACGCGCTGTACGAGGGCATTAGGCTTTGCTCGCGTGGGTGTCGCCGTCTTCCGAGCCGGACCAGACCGCGCGGGTTTCGCTGCGACATCGCTCGCGACAGCTTTCGTTTTCGATGCGCTCGCGCCTTTTGAGGCCGCGCGCTTCGGCTTCGCCTTTGGCTTTTCCTCCGGCGGATCGTCGTCGTTCGTTGCAGCCGCCTTCGTCGTGAGGACGCGCGAAGTTGTTCGCCGCACGATCGATGCCGCCGCCATGCACACTGCCTTTTTGGATTTTGTGATTATCGCCGCGGAGGGTGGACGTAGACGCCAAAGGCCACTCTCGGTGGCCCCTCACACTTTCCGCGTTATACAGAAACCTAACCGAAGAGCGTTACGCTGTCAACGACGAAAGCGACATAACGCATTGAAATCCTTTTATAAAACAGCGACCATCAGGGCAAACCTTCCAATTATAAGTTCGCGCGCGAGAGCGAGGATAAGTTTCCACGCATTTTGAAAATCTTTGTCATGCCGACGAAGGTCGGCCACTCAAGGCCGGCATCAACAGACGCTATACGCAGGCTTGCATGGATCCCGGCCTGCGCCGGGATGACGGAGACTAATCGCGAAACGCGTCCTCCTGCTCAATTCGACAACGCTCGCTTCTGAGCCGACCGCATTCGATTGCCGAACGGCAACGCGCCGACCTCATTCCGAAATGCATCGATCATAGTTTTCTCTGCATTTGCAAAATCCGTCGCGTCACCCCAGTAGAGTTGGGTCAAGCCAGTCAGCAACTTGATGTCCTGACCACCTCTATGCGGGCTCGATCTGCCGTATTCGTGACGATAAAATTGAGCGATACGCTTCCGAAGCCGGGTCGCTCGTCCGATGTAAATGATCTCTTGGTCAGCATTCCAACGCTTCAGTTGGTCTTCCGACAAGTTCTGCGTGAAGTTTGCAGCTGTCTCGGCAAGAGCGATGACATAAACACCGGAAGAGGTGTCATTTACGGGGCTGCCCCACGGCACGGGCCCGCGCATCTCTATGGAAGCTCTTCGAAAGAGTTCGGGAACGGATAGCATTGCACTCCCCCCACTTCTTGTTTCGCCCTGTGTGAGCACTTTCTACGATTCGCTGGTTCCGAGCGAACGCACCCTCGCGCTGGCCTAGCCACCATCATGGCCGGCGGAGGCTCAGTCGACGACGCAGCGGAAGCTTCAGGCGCTATTCGGCGGGTTCGGATGGAATTTGCGGGGTGCCGGAACGATGGCGGTTTTGATCTTCATCCTCTTCAGGCCTCAGATCCGGAATAATGTATTTCCAATAATTCTCTTCTTTGACGCGACGTTCGCTCATCGCGAAGCTGCGGACGGAAACACCGGCCTGATGCACGGTGTCGGGCGAACCTGAGACCAGCGGGTGCCACCACATCAGGTCTTGTCCCTCACCGACAAGGCGGTAGGCGCATGTCTTCGGCAGCCAGGAAAGCTCGCGCGCGCGTGCAATATCGATCTCAAGACAATCCGGCATCTTCTTGAAGCGATTGGGATAGTCCTTGCAGCGGCAGGTCCGAACATCGAGCTGCGCGCACGACAGGCGCGTCAGGTAGACCTCGGCCGTGTCCTCGTCCTCGAGCTTAACCAGGCAGCATCGACCGCAGCCGTCGCACAGAGCTTCCCACTCGTCGCGGTTCATCTCTTCGAGCGTCTTCGTGCGCCAGAACGGTGGATCGTTGCCGTCCAACATCAAGTCTTGCTCTTCCATTGTCGGTTCAGTCGCGATAACCACAATTTCGTCGACTTACGCCGTGTAACGTCGGCAATTCGGTTTAAGCGGCGCGTCCTACTGGAAGCGTCGCGATTGTTGTTGCAAGAAAGACTCTCGCTGTTGAGGGCTTAAGCCCACGTCTCACGCGTGACAAGAGCGACGTCGTTAGGGTGGCCGTTTCTTGAACGACTGGTTTCACAGACAGGGCGGCCGCGACCGCTTCATCGACTGGCTCAGGCTCGATTCGCAGATCAATTCCGCGCTCGGGGAAGCATGGTCGCGCGTCAAAGACTACTGGAATGCCGGATCGAGCTACTTTGCCAGATTCCAGCTCGTCGGCTGGCGCCGCCTCCTCAATGAATTCGCCTCCGAAAGCCTGACGATGCTGTTCGGCGGCTTCGTCGTTCTTTACGGGCTCGCACTTCCGGCGTTCGAGGAATTCGATGAGAGCAAATTTCTGACCGGGCGCTACGCGGTCAAATTCCTCGACGTCAACGGTAACGAGATCGGCCGCCGCGGCATTCTCCACAACGACGCGGTGCCGCTGGAAGATATCCCTGACGTCCTGATTAAGGCGACGCTGTCGACGGAAGACCGGCGCTTCTTCGAGCACTACGGCATCGACGTTCTCGGCACGATGCGCGCGCTCGTCACCAACGTACAGGCGAACGAGGTCGTGCAGGGCGGCTCGACGCTGACGCAACAGCTCGCGAAAAACCTGTTCCTATCGTCTGAGCGCTCGCTGCAGCGAAAGATCAAGGAGCTGTTTCTCTCGTTCCTTCTCGAGAGCCGCTACTCGAAGCGGGAAATCCTGAAGCTCTATTTCGATCGCGCCTATATGGGCGGCGGCACCTTCGGCGTCGAAGCGGCGTCGCAATACTACTTCGGCAAGTCCGTTCGCGACATCAACATGTCGGAAGCGGCCGTGCTGGCCGGTCTCTTCAAGGCGCCTTCGAAATACTCGCCGCTCGTCGATCTGGCGGCGTCGCGCGCGCGGACCAACCAGGTTCTCGATAACCTCGTCGAGGCCAAGTATTACACGGCGGGCCAAGTGCATTCGGCGCGCATGAACCCGGCGAAGATCGTCGAGGCGCGCACCTCGACGAGCCCCGACTGGTATCTCGATTGGGCCTTCGAAGAAGTTCAGCGCCTCGCCGACGGTAAAAATCAGTTCGTGCTGACGGCGCGGACGACGGTCGACCTGACGCTGCAGCGGCAGGCCGAAGAGGCTCTCGCTGCGGCTCTGCGCAAGGAAGGCCGCGATCTCCACTTTAGCTCAGGCGCGATCGTCCTGATGGAGACGGATGGAAAAGTCCGGGCGATCGTCGGCGGCCCCGACTACGGCGAAAGTCAATTCAACCGCGCAACCCACGCCAAGCGCCAGCCGGGCTCGTCGTTCAAGATCTACGTTTATGCGACTGCGATGGAGAACGGCTTCACGCCGGAGACCATCGTCAGAGACGCGTCGCGTTCGTGCGGAAACTGGTCGCCGTCGAACTACGGCGGCGGCGGCGGCTCGGGCTCGCGGATCCCGCTCTGGATGGCGCTGGCCAAATCGTTGAACACGGTTGCGGCAGAGCTGTCGTTCGTCGTCGGACGGGAAAAGGTCGTCGAGATGACCAAGCGTGTCGGCATCGAGGGCGTCAAGAAAACCTGCTCGATGGCGCTAGGCGACGGCGGCATCACCGTTCTCGAGCACACCGGCGGCGTCGCGACATTCGCGAACGGCGGCAAGCTCGCCAAGCCCTACGGCATTCTCGACATCACGACATCGAAGGGCGATCTTCTTTATTCGCGCGAACGCGACGAACCGCCCCCGCGCCAAGTCGTGTCGCGGCACGTCGCCGAAGAGATGAACGTCATGCTCAATCGCGTGGTGACGGAAGGGACGGGCGGCATGGCCAATCTCGATTTCACCAACGTCGCGGGAAAGACCGGCACTTCCACCGGTCCCAAGGACGCATGGTTCATGGGCTTCACCGGCAAATACGTCGCGGGCGTCTGGATCGGCAACGACGACAACCGGCCGATGCGCTCCGGCGTCACGGGCGGCCATCAGGCGGCGCCGATCTGGCGCGACCTGATGACGGTCGCGCACACCGACATGAATATTCCGACCATTCCGGGCCTCGCCCCGCATCCGCGTCAGGTTGCCGAGCAACAGCGCCTTGCGGAAGTCAGAGCAGCGCAAGTCGCGGCGGGCATTGAACCGGCGCAGCTTGCAGCGGACGCGAAGACGCAGGCCGTCCTGCCGTCAAAGACGCGCGATGCTCTCAAGGTTCTCGTCTCGGCGCTTCGCAAGGCGAACGGCCAAGCGGAGGCCGCGCCAGCGGCCGCGTCCGGACCATCGCATGCCCCAGCGTCACCAATCGATCCGAAGCAGGAGGCGCCACAGCCTGCGACCCGGCCGGAGGCTCCGAAGACCGACCGGCGCGCGACATTGCTTGACACATCTCACGACGATCTTTCAGTACCGGCGGCAACGCCGTCCGCGTCGCCGCCAACGAAGTCACCGGCTCCAGCAGCTACCCATTGAAACAGGAAGCCACGGTCTTGGCATCGGTCGAACTCGAGCCAGCAGCGATATCGCCGCAATCGCGCTACAGCGTGATGCGCACGATCTTCGCTATCCTGCTGCGCGCGATCGGGCTCATTCTGACGATCGTCCTCGCCTTCACCGTCGGCGTCTGGTCGAGCCGGTACATGGTTGCGCGCGGCTCGCCGCTGTCGACGGACATGTACGGGCCCTGGCAACAGTGGCGCGACATCGGCCGCGAAAGCGCGGACCCCTACACCAGGGCCCACGTCGTCACGACGGGGAAGCTCAGGATTTCAGCCGACAGCGCCGGCACCTTCGAAGCGCGAACCGACTCGCAAGGCGCGCGGCTTCATTCCTCGTGCAACTACGTCGTCGAAGGCGCGAACATGCGCGGCTTATGGTGGAGCCTCGCCGTGTTCGATGCGCGCGGCAATCTCATCAGCAATGACGCCGACCGCTACGAGTTCACGGCCGACACGATCGCCCCCAATCCGAACGGCTCGTTCGTCGTCACGCTCGGCCGCGACGCGCGACCGGGCAACTGGTTGCCGACAAGCGGCGCGGGGCGTCTCGTGCTCGTCTTGACCGTGCTCGATCCGGCGACGGGTCTTTCGGCCGACGAACGCGCGGAGCGGAACAAGCATTTGCCCGTCATCACGCGGGAGGGATGCTCGTGAGATTGCTTCAGCGCTTCGACTTCCGGCTTCTCGCGATCTTCCTGCTGGTCGCGGGGATCGTGCATCTCATCGCGACATTCATGGCGGTCAACGACGCGCGCGGATCGGCTTATACTCGACTTGCGCGCTCTTTGCCGAAAAATCAGATGACGATTGCCGCCCCCGTCACGCCGCAGCACCAGCCGCTGCCTTTCCTTGCGCCCGACGAGCACTATGCGTTCTGTCTGTTCGATACCGCCGATACGACGATACGCGTTCGTGCGCTGCTTCCCGATCTCGGCTGGACGATCGGCATCTACGCGCCCGACGGACACAATCTTTATTTTGCTGCCGCCTCCGCTGATCGGGAGACGACGGTCGATCTATCCATAGTACCCGCGGACGATCGCTTTCTCGGGCTGCCGCAATCGAGTTCCACGAAAACCGGCGTCACGCCGCAAGCGGTCGATACGCAGCAGTCGATCGCAGCGGAAAAAGGATTGGTCGTCGTTCGCGCTCCCGACAAAGGCGATCCTTACCGCGCGGACGAACAGGCGATCCTCGCCAAGGCGTCGTGCGCTCCGGGCGGAGCTTAGGAGTTTTTTTCGGAGTCGAGGTTGAGCGTATCGCGCAAGCTTCGCCGCGGCCTCTTCGGCTTATTTGACTGTTCGTCGCCGAGCCGCTCGTAGCGCACACCCGGGAAAAACACGATCTCGGCCGACTGGCCTGCTCCGTATGCCGCGAGCACCGAAGACGCTGTCGGTTTAGGCGTGGTTTTGAACGCGATAATCGTTGCCATTTGTGTCCCCCCGCGCGGGCTTCTGCCCATGCCGTGCGGCACTTCCCGCCTTGAAGGCTCCCGCCACGGGACACGGACGAAATACTGTCCGTACACTGACTAGTGGCGTGAATGCGTTGCGGCCGCCAGAATCATCGCAAT